>NZ_LT907982.1:1282000-1602500 GCF_900230215.1 Jatrophihabitans sp. GAS493
CCTCGGCCGGGATCGCGGCCTTCATGCTGGCGCTACTGGGCATCGGACAGATCCTGGGCGACGTCCCAGCCGCCGCGCTGGCTGACCGCGTCGGCGATCGTCGGGCGATGGTGCTCGCCGCCGGGGTCGCAGTGCTGGCGCTGACCGCCTGCTTCTTCGCCAACTCGCTGGCCATCCTCGGCCCGGCGCTCATCGTTATCGGAGCCTCGAACTCGACCTTCTATCTGGCCCGGCAGTCCTACCTCACTGAGGTCGTCCCCATCTCACTGCGCGCCCGCGCCATGTCCACCCTCGGCGGTTCGCACCGCATCGGCCTGTTCATCGGTCCGTTCATCGGTGCTCTGGCCATCAGCGTCGGCGGTCTGCGGGCGGCCTATCTGGTCGCCATCGTCGCCGTCACCTCGGCCGCGGTGCTGCTGATGGTGATCCCGGACGTCGATCCGCTGCCCGATCAACCCGTCGCCGTGCGGGGTGCGGTCAGCTCCTGGTCGATGCTCAAGACCTACCATCATCTCTTCGCCACGCTGGGCATCGCGGTGCTGTCGGTGGGCGCGGTACGGGCCGCCCGCCAGACCGTGCTGCCGCTCTGGGCCGAACACCTCGGCCTGAGCCCGGAGCAGACGAGTCTGATGTTCGGAGTCGCCAGTGCGGTCGACATGGCGCTCTTCTACCCCTCGGGGAAGGTGATGGATCGCTATGGACGTTTGGCGATCGCGCTCCCGTCGATGGTGATTCTCGGCGGCGCGATGATCTGCATCCCGCTCACCGACGGGTTCGTCTCACTGACCGCGGTGGCTATGGTGATGAGCTTCGGCAACGGGATCGGCTCCGGGATCATGATGACCCTCGGCGCGGACGTCGCCCCGGCCGACAGTCGCACCCGCTTCCTGGCCGTCTGGCGCCTCTTCAGCGATTCCGGCAACGCCGCCGGGCCGGTGATCGTCTCGATCGTGGCGACCGCCGCGACGCTGGCGGTCGGGATCTCCACGGTCGGTGGCGTCGGTCTCATCGCGGCCGCGGCCCTCGCCCGCTGGGTCCCCCGATACTCGGCCTACGCAACTCCGGCCTCGACCCGAGCCCTCCGCGCCGGCGCCGCAGACCCGGGCCCGAGCCAGCCGGGCGGCGGCTCAGACGAAGATCGAGTGAAGCATGGGTGAACGTAGGGCGAAACGGCCGGTCCGCGCCTGATCGCCTCCATACGATGGCGGCATGCTCCGCCGGATCTGCCTGCTCGCGCTCGTCGTCGCCGCCGGACCGCTAGCCGGATGCAGCGGGAAGAAGGCGGCCGACGCCGGACGCCCGCCGATCACGGTCAACGTCTCCGTCGGGGAGTGCGGTAGCGGTTGGAGCGATCCCCAGCCGGGGCCGCAGCAGTTCCTGCTGCACAACACCGACACCCGGGCCGGCGAGGTGCTCCTCACCGACGCGAAGTCGGGAGCCGTCTTCGCCGACGTCGAGCCGGTCGGCCCGGGCACCAGCACCGCGCTGAACATCGATCTCGGGTCGGGCGGGTACGCCTTCCGCTGCGCGATGGAGGACGAGTCGACGGTCACCGGAGCGACGGTCACCGTCCCGGGCGACGTGAAGCGACCAGTCGAGCCGGTGGCCGCGGTGGCTCAGGGGGATCTCATCGAGGCGACCAAGGGCTACGAGCAGTACGTCAGTGGTCAGTTGCCGAAGCTGATCTCGTTGACCGATGCGCTGGCCGCGGACATCGCGCGCGGTAATCTGCCGGCCGCCCGGGCCGCCTGGCTGTCGGCCCACCTGGAGTACGAGCGGCTCGGTGCCGCCTATGGGGCCTTCGGCGATCTCGACGCGGCGATCAACGGCTTGCCGAACGGGCTGTCGAAGGGCACCGCCGATCCGGATTGGACCGGCTTCCACCGTCTGGAGTTCGGACTCTGGCACGCCGCCACCGCCGCCTCGCTGAACCCGACGGCGACCAGACTGCGCAGTGACGTCGACGAACTGCGGCAGACCTTCGCCGCGGCCCAGATCGATCCGCTGGAGTTGTCGATCCGTGCACACGAGATCACCGAGAACGCGCTGCAGTTCGAGCTGACCGGCGAGACCGACTTCGGCAGCGGTTCGACCCTGGCCACTGTGGCGGCCAACCTGGAAGGGACGGCCACCGTGCTGCAGATCATCCGCCCGCTGCTGGTGCCCCGTTACCGGCAGCTGTCGACCCTCACCGCCGCGCTCGCCGCGTCGGCCCGTGACGTCACACAGCTGCGGGATGGGACCGGCTGGCCGCCGCTCGGCGCGCTCTCGACGCCCCAGCGTGAGCTCGTCGACTCCGACCTCAGCCAGCTCAGCGAGCTGTTGGCCCCGGTCGCCTCCATCCTCGAGCCCCGGCGCCCGTCATGAGCATCGAGCGCAGACAGTTCCTGCAAGGGGCCGTGGTGGCGTTGGGTGGCGCGGCGGCCGGCGTGGTCGGAAGGGACGTGCTGACCCCCCAGCCGGCGGCGGCCGAGACGAGCTCGACTCAGCCCGCCGATCGCAGCATCGCCTTTCACGGGGCCAATCAGGCCGGCATCCTCACTGAGCGGCAGTCGCACGCGGCCTTCGTCTCCTTCGACGTCACCGCTCGCAACCGGAGCGAACTCACCGCCCTGATGCAGACCCTGACCGAGCGGGCCCGCTTCCTCACCGTCGGCGGCACCCCGCCCAACCTGGGGATATCCGCGCCGCCGTCGGACTCCGGGCTGCTGGGCCCGACGGTCCCGCCCGGCGGGCTGACGGTCACCGTCGCGCTCGGCTCGGGGATCTTCGGCGAACGCTTCGGCCTCACGGGCAAGAAGCCGGCCCGGCTGCGTCCGATGGACACCTTCGCCAACGACAACCTCGATCCGGCCCGCAGCGACGGTGACGTGCTGCTGCAACTATGCGCCGATGAGCGGGACACCGTGTTGCATGCGCTGCGCGACATCACCCGGCACACCCGCGGTGGTCTGCAGCCGCGGTGGCGGACGGACGGCTTCAACGCGCCGCCCCGTCCCAGCGGAACACCCAGGAATCTGCTGGGATTCAGGGACGGCACGGTCAACCCGAAGGTCACCGACGATGCCGAGATGCGCAGGCTCGTCTGGGTGCAATCCGGCGGTGCCGAGCCCGCCTGGACTGCCGGCGGCAGCTACCAGGTGGTTCGCCTGATCAGGATGCTCACCGAATTCTGGGACCGGGTCACCATCTCCGAGCAGGAGCGGATGATCGGCCGCCGGCGCGACAGTGGTGCGCCGCTATCGGGAAACGTCGAGACGGATACGCCGGATTACAGCGACGACCCGCTCGGTTCGACTACGCCACTCGACGCGCACATCCGGGTCGCCAACCCGCACACCGCGGCGACCGACTCGAGCCGGCTGCTGCGCCGCGGCTACAACTACGACAGCGGTATCGACAGCAACGGCAATCTCGACATGGGACTGATCTTCAGTTGCTTCCAGCAGGATCTCGATCGGCAGTTCGTCGCGGTCCAGAAGCGACTGGCCGACGAGCCGCTGGTCGACTACATCTCGCCGGTCGGCGGCGGCTACTTCTTCGCGCTCCCCGGCGTCCGCGATGCCAACGACTGGTACGCCCGCGGGCTGCTCGGCGGCTGACCAGGTTAGGTCAGCCTAATTAGTTAGCCCGGCTAAGGGACGACTTTTGCGAAGGATTCACCCGTCGTTCACCGGATGGACGGGCAGACGACGACTGTCGGCGCGAGGGTCGATACGTCCCCAGCTTGGGCTTCATCGAACCGTTGTTCACCGAGAGGAATTGACGTGCCGATCCATCTAACGCGCCGCCGGGCGCTGGCCACGGTTGGTCTCGTCGCTGCGACCGCGACCGCTCTGGTCGTCTCGAGCACTGTGCCGTCCTCGGCGCATCCGCAGCGACCGACCCCGAACCGCTCCGCCCAGACGGCGAGCCCGATCAAGCATGTCGTCGTCTTCTACGACGAGAACGTCTCCTACGACCACTACTTCGGCACCTACCCGAAGGCCGCCAACACCGACGGCACGAAGTTCGTCGCCACCACCCATACCCCGAAGAACAACAACCTGTTGACCTCGGGTGCGCTGACCAGCAACCCGAACCTGTACTACCCGACGCGGCTGACCGCCGACCAGGCGCTGACCTGCGACCAGAACCACAGCTACCTGCCCGAGCAGAAGGCCGAGAACGGCGGCCAGATGGACAAGTTCGTGCAGAACGTGAGCGTCGACAGCTGCACCGGCGAGTACGGCGCTCCGGGCCTGTCGATGGACTACTACGACGGCAACACCGTCACCGGGATGTGGAACTACGCGCAGCAGTACGCGATGTCCGACGCCTCCTTCGACGCCACCTTCGGCCCGTCCACCCCGGGTGCGCTGAACCTGATCTCCGGCCAGACGCACGGCTTCCGCGAGGTCGACTCGGTCACCGGCCAGCAGGTCGCGACGCCAGGCACCTACACGCTGGCCGCGCCGGACAAGAACGGCGTCGGGACGGTCGTCAACGACCCCGACCCAGCCTTCGACGACTGCTCGGACAGCAACCACACCTCGACCAACACGCTGGCCGCGGCCACCGGCCAGAACATCGGTGACCTGCTGAACCAGCGTGGGGTGACCTGGGGTTGGTTCCAGGGTGGTTTCGCGCCGACTTCGCCGGCCAGCCCGACTCAGACCTACTCGGTCTGCGGGGCGAAGAGCACGAACATCGGCGGGGCCTCGGTGAACGACTACAGCCCGCACCACAACCCGTTCGCCTACTACGCCTCGACCTCGAACCCGCACCACCTGCCGCCGTCGTCGGTGCAGAACATCGGCAAGACCGACCAGGCCAACCACAACTACGACATCAGCTACTTCGACAAGGCGCTGAACCAGGGTTCACTCCCGGCGGTCAGCTACCTGAAGGCGCCGGAGGCCCAGGATGGGCACGCTGGCTACTCCGACCCGATCGACGAGCAGCACTTCCTGGTCAGCGAGATCAACGCGATCCAGAAGTCGAAGTACTGGGACAGCACCGCGATCGTCATCGCCTACGACGACTCGGACGGCTGGTATGACCACGTCGCCCCGAAGATCACCAACTCGTCGAAGACCGCCATCGACGACACGATCTGCACCCAGTCGACGGCTAAGCAGGCCGGTGACTACGCCGATCGCTGCGGGCCGAGCCAGCGCCTGCCGCTGCTGGTCATCTCGCCGTACGCCAAGACGAACTACATCGGCCACTCGGTCGTCACCCAGCCGTCGGTGCTGAAGTTCATCGAGGACAACTGGTTTACCGGGCGGGTCGGTGACTCCTCCTTCGATGCGATGGCGGGCAACCTGAACAACCTCTTCAACTTCACCGAGTCCAACAACAAGCGGGTCATTCTCAAGCCGGACGGGTCGGTCAAGTCGATCACCCCGATCCGTGGTGGCCACGTCCGCTCGACGAGCTGAACGGCCTCGTCCCCTACGCTCGACCTGACACCGTGGGCCCCGGCAGCGACTTGCCGGGGCCCACGGTAGTTGAGCGCCTCAGCTTTCGTGCTTGAGCGAGGGCCAGACCGCGCCCCAACCGCCGATCGGATCGCGGCAGACGGCGATCGGTTCACCCTGCTCCTCGTTATCGACGTTCACTCGGTCGTCCAGACGGGACGCGATGACGCACGACCGAAAGAGCCGCTTCGCCTTCGCCGCCTCGCCGCCGACGAAGATCACCACACGCGCCGACGCCGGTGGAATAGCCTGGAAATACAGCTGATTGTGCGCGCTGTAGACCTTCGGTAGTGAGGAACGGGCGCCGTATCGCGCTACCGCTCCGGCCTCCCCGTAGTTGCTGGCGACGATGATCGTGTGGGCGGCGTCGGCCGGCGGGAGCGCCGCATCGACGGCCGCGATCTCCGCGACGTAGGTCGGCCAGCCCACCGAGTCCCGGGCCACCTGATTGATTCCCGGCACCGGTGTCGAACCCAGCGTCGAGAGGGCGATAACCGGCAGACCCAGCAGAACGCTGACGATGCTGTTCACGAGGATCGCCGCCGAGACCAGTGTGCCGCGCAACCGTACCCCGTGTGCCCACCGTTCGGTGGGTACGCAGCCGACGGCGAAGATCACCGCCAGCAGCCCGAACGTGTAGTAGAACTGCGACCCCATCGCGAAGACGAGGGCGACCAGTACCGGTAGCGCGACCGCGATGAATCGAAGCGGTCTCCACTCCGCGCGCCGGAACAGGCTCGCCAGGCCGGCGATCCAGATCGGCACCAGCGGCGGTCCGAGCATGATGAACAGGAACGGCACCACCAGCACGTGCACGTCGCCGGAGTTGTCGGCGGCCAGGGCCCGTCCCATACTCAGCTGCGGCCAGTCATGGGTGGCTTGGTAGACGAGGTTGGGCAGACCGATCAGCAGGCCCAGTCCGGCGGCGGCCAGTACCGGTCGTGACCAGAGCAGCCGCCGTGGACCGACCAGCAGGAGTGCCGCGACGAGAGCCAAGATCAGCACGGCTACCAGCAATTTGTTGTACATGCTCACGCCGACCACCGCCCCCGCGGCCAGCCACCAGTTCGGCTGTGCGCGGAGTAGGGCGCGAATGACGAAGAGCAGCACGGCCGGCCAGACCGGCAGATCCACCGTCGAGGTGAGCAGGGCGTGGCCCATGATCAGTGGAATGGCCGCGAACGAGTAACCCCAGGCGCAGATGCTCTGGGCGATCCGGCCACCACCCAGCTCGCGGGTGACCAGCACGAGCACGTACACCGACAGCACGGTGGCCGCCGTTGCCGGGATCCGCAGGGCCCACACCTGATCGCTGAGCTGGGAGAAGACGCGGGCCACTAACGGGGTGAACGGTGGCTCGTCCAGATACCCCCACCCGGGGTGCAGCATCCGGAAGTAGAGCTCGTCGCGGTGGTAGCCGTAGCCGTTGCTCACGGCCGTCAGCACCACCGCGAGTGTGCCCATCGCCCCGAAGACCGGGGCACGGGCCACAGCGGGCAGCGCAGGCGCCATGCCTGAGGTTAGAACACCGCGCTGCGCAGCTGCAGGTGCGCAGCCAGACGCTCGTCGGGATCGCCGAGGTTCAACCGCAGTTGCTCGCCGGCCTTCCGCAGTCGATAGCGGGCCGTGGTCGGGTGAATCCCCAGTTCCGTCGCACAGGCCACCACATCCGAGCCCAGGTCGAGGAAACAGAGCAGGGTCTGAGCGAGGAGTGGCTGGTCGCGGGTCAGTGTGGCCAACTGCGTGTCGGAGAGTTCCTCGGCCGCCTGAGCGGCCGAGGCGACGCGTTCGATGAGGAGTCGGGAGCGGACCTGATCGAAGCGAGTGAGCGCGCCGGCGACGTTCGTCGCCGAGTCCAGGGCCAGATCGGCGCCGCGCCGCGAGTGGGGCACCTGGGCAACCCCGGCGACGACCGGCCCAAGCGCCGCGCGCAGCGAACCGCCTTCTAACCGTTGGGCGTCGAGCAGCGCACTGCGCAGCCCGTCGGCGACTTCGTCGGTCGCAGTGACGTCGGGGAGCAGCAGGTAGAGCCGCCCGTCGGCCGGCGCGACCACGGCCCGGCTTCGCAGCGCAGCGGCATGCACGCGCAGCAACTTCCCGACCGCGCCCGTCCAGCGGGCGCCCTGCGCGGCGTCGACCGCGTCGTCGTCCAGGGCGAACCCGGCGACGACGCAGTCCAGCGCCGCCAGCCGTGTTGACCATCCGAGAAAGGAGGGTGATCGTCCGGCGAGGACGGCGGCGAAACGGCTCTCCACATCCGCCACCGGCGAGGCGTCGGCGCGGGCCGGTGGCGCCAGGGTGAGATCCGCCGCCGCCACCCGGGCCGCTCCGATCAACGCCGTCGCCGCGTAGCCGCCGAAGTCGGTTGAGCCCTGCTGCACCCAGATGGTCCCCAACTGCTCGGCTCCGGCGAAGACGCCGATGGCCAGCCGGCGCCGAATTCCGGAGGTCGGGTCCTCGGCCACCTCCACGACCTGATCCGGCACGCCCAGACGGTCATACACGCCGAGCTCGCGTAGCAGCGCCAGATAGGCGGCCGGCCCGCTGCGGCCAAGAATGGAGAGGCGGCGGAGTTCGTCGACCTCCTCACCGGATACGGAGTAGGCCAGTACTCGGGCCTGCATGTCCTCGATGGTCACCAGGCCGCCGGTGAGGGTGGCCAGAGTCTGGGCCAGTCCAGCCAGTTCGTCGTCGCCCCGCAGCCGGCTCGGGGGGCTGATGAGGGTGCTCAATTCGGCGTGTAGGGCACTCCAGCTGCGATCGGCGGCGAGTTGCCAGAGCGCAATGCCGGCCTCGGCCGCGGCGGAGGCGGCGGGTCGCAGGCCGAGGCGTCCACCGGCGCGCAGCACCACCAATGACGCTCCCCGCTCGGCCGCTGCCAGGACCAACTCGGCACCGGCATGGTCATGTGCACCGACGCCGAGCACGGCCGCCTCGGCCAGTCGCTCGCCGCCGGGTGGGGGTGGATCCTCAGCGGCCACGATCGCCACCGAACTGAGCCGCGAGCTACCGGGCTCGACCACCACGCTCACCAATCCCGGGCTCAACCGGACGAAGACCTCGTCCAGCGAGATGCTCGTATCCGAGGAAACCATCTGCTCAGACTATCGGAAACAAGCATCGTACGGGGACGCGAGGAGAATAGGATCGAGGTATCTGTTCCCCCGACCAGTCAAGCGGTAGGAGCTATTCCCGTGGACGCCATCACGAAGTTCCCCATCCCCCAGAACGAGCCGGTGCGCACCTATGCGCCAGGCTCCTCCGAGCGGGCCGAACTCACTCAGAAGCTGGTCGAACTGGCCGCCGCGCCGGCGGAGTTCGCCTGCACGATCGGCGGCCGAAGCCGGATGGGTGGTGGAGCGCGAGGCAAGGTGGTGCAGCCACACAGCCACCGGGCCGTCCTCGGTGAGTACGCCGAAGCCACCGCCCAGGACACCACTGATGCGATCCAGGCCGCACTCGCCGCCGCGCCGGCCTGGCGGGCGATGCCCTATGCCGAGCGGGCTGCGATCTTCCTACGGGCGGCCGACCTGCTGGCCGGTCCGTGGCGCTCGACCCTGAACGCGGCCACGATGCTCGGGCAGTCGAAGACGGCGATCCAGGCCGAGATCGATTCGGCCTGCGAACTCATCGACTTCTGGCGCTTCAACGTCGCCTTCGGTGCGCAGCTGCAGACCCAGCAGCCGGAGTCGGCGCCGGGCATCTTCAACCGCCTGGACCACCGCCCGCTGGAGGGCTTCGTCTACGCCATCACGCCCTTCAACTTCACCGCGATCGCCGCCAACCTGCCGACCGCCCCGGCCTTGATGGGCAACGTGGTGATCTGGAAGCCCTCGGAGACCCAGCTCGCCTCCGCCTGCCTCACCATGCGACTGCTGGAGGAGGCCGGTCTGCCGGCTGGTGTGATCAACCTGCTCACCGGGGACGGGCGCGCCGTCTCCGAGGTCGCACTGGCCCACCCCGACCTGGCGGCGATTCACTTCACCGGCTCCACCGCCACCTTCAAGCACCTCTGGCAGCAGGTGGGTGAGAACCTCTCGACTTACCGCACCTATCCCCGTCTGGTCGGGGAGACCGGCGGCAAGGATTTCGTGCTGGCCCACTCGTCGGCGGACCCGAAGGTGCTACTCGCCTCGCTCGTCCGGGGTGCCTTCGAATACCAGGGGCAGAAGTGCTCGGCCGCATCGCGGGCCTACCTGCCGGACTCGCTCTGGGACGGGCTGCAGTCGCGGCTGGTCGAGACGGTCGAGTCGCTGACCGTCGGCGACGTGCGTGACCTCTCGAACTTCATGGGTGCGGTGATCGACCGGCGGGCCTTCGATCGCCTCGCGGGTGTGCTGGACCGGGCCAAGAACGATCCGGCCATTGAGATCCTGGCCGGCGGAAGTGCCGATGACAGCGAGGGGTTCTTCGTCCGTCCGACGCTGCTGCTCTGCTCCGACCCGTCGCATGAGATCTTCCGTGACGAGTTCTTCGGACCCATCCTGGCGATCCACGTCTATGACGACTCGGCCCCCGATGCCTTCGCGGCGATCCTCGATACGGTCGACGGCGCCTCGCAGTACGGCCTCACCGGTGCGGTGATCGCCCGCGATCGAGCAGCAATTCTCGAGGCGTCCGAGCGGCTGCGCTTCACCGCGGGCAACTTCTACATCAACGACAAGCCCACCGGTGCCGTCGTCGGGCAGCAGCCCTTCGGCGGCGGTCGCGGGTCAGGGACCAACGACAAGGCCGGGTCAATCCTGAACCTGCAGCGTTGGGTCTCGCCGCGCACGATCAAGGAGACGTTCGTGACGCCAACCGAGATCACGCACCCGCACCAGCTCCCCGACGCCGCCGAATAGAGCTAGAAACATGGCTATTCAGCGGGAACTGCTCCTCAAGGCGGCCCGGTCGCCGATGCTGCGCACCCGGGCCGAGCGCTCGCGGGTGGCCCGCCCGGTGGTGCAGCGCTTCGTCGCCGGCCAGAGTCAGCTCGAAGCCAGTGCGGCCGTCGCCAAGCTGCTGAGCGACGGGCTGCTGGTCACGCTCGACTATCTGGGCGAGGACACCACCACCGCGGATCAGGCGGCGACAACCGTGGCCGCCTATCGCTCGATGCTGGCCGCGCTGGCCGACTCCGGTTTCGCGGATCGAGCCGAAGTGTCAGTAAAACTAAGTGCAATCGGCCAGTCGCTGCCCGCTGGCGACGGCGAGAAGATCGCGCTGGACGGCGCTCGGCAGATCTGCGAGGCGGCCGCAGCCGCCGGCACCACGGTGACCCTCGACATGGAGGATCACACCACCACTGACTCCACGCTGAGCATCGTGCAGGAGCTGCGGGCCGACTTTCCCTGGGTCGGCGCGGTGCTGCAGGCTTACCTGAAGCGGACCCTCGGTGACTGCCAGGACCTGGCTGTCACCGGATCGCGGATCCGTCTCTGCAAGGGCGCCTACGCCGAGCCCGAGTCGGTTGCCTACCGGGGCGACGCGGTCGAGGACTCCTACCGGCGCTGCTTGAATGTGCTGCTCGGTGGCAAGGGTTATCCCATGATCGCCTCGCATGACCCGGCCATGATCGCCGTCGCCCGTCGGCTGGCGCTGACCCACCAGCGCACTCCCGACAGCTACGAATTTCAGATGCTCTACGGGATCCGCCCCGAGGAGCAGTTGGCCATCGCGGCCGGCGGCAACCGGATGCGGGTCTACGTCCCCTACGGCGATGAGTGGTACGGCTATTTCATGCGTCGGCTGGCCGAGCGGCCGGCGAATCTGGCCTTCTTCCTGAGATCGCTGACCTCCCGCAGCTGATCGTCAGCCCCCGGTTCGGCGACTATTAGTTTTCTCCGCAACTACCCCTTGCGCGCAGGTGTGCACCTAGTGTGTTGTATGAGAGTGCAATAACACTCCAATCTGCACGGGAAATGGGGATATATGTCGGGAATGACACAGCTACGCAGGGCCTCCTGCGCTGCTCTGGGGCTGGCGTCGGCTGCGGTGGCGTTGACCGTCGCCGCGCCGTCGGCCAGTGCGACGGCCGATCCGCCGCACCTGGTCATCTGCAATTCGGCCACCATCTACTCGAACTGGAACAGCGCCACCGGAAAACACAGCAGCCAGGTCCTCGGCACTGTGTTGAAGGGCTGGCACGTCGGTTTCACCGAGGGGAAGAACCCGGTCTTCAACGGCTTCTGGGCTGAGGTCTTCGCCTATAACGTGGCCGGTGGCGTCTGGGGCGTCATGGAGTACAACTGCATGGCGCACTCATGATGGGCACCCGCGCCGGAGGGCGCGCGTTGGTCGTCGCTTCGCTGACTTCGGTGGCCCTGGGGACGAGCCTGCTCTTCGGTGCGGCGACGGCCTCAGCGGTCGGCGACGGCACGAAGCAGCAGGTCTGCAGCGACACGCTCTACCTGCGCACGACTGCATCCCAGACGGGACCAGCCCAGGGCACCCTCCACAAGGGCGATCACGTTCTGGTGCACTCGCACGCCGGTAACGACATGCTGTACGTCTTCGCCTACGGCCAGCTCAACCGCAACGGCTATGTCCGTGACGGTCATTTCTGCTGATCGCCCGATGCGCTGACGCGTGAGCACGACGGCGCTGTCGGTCGGTCGGTTCTGGCCGGCCGGCAGCGTCTGTCAGCGTCTGCCCGCGGAGGGCTGAGGGCGGCCTATCGCCCGGAGAGCTTGGCCACGAACACGTAGCGATCGCCGCGGTACCAGCTGCGGACCCACTCGATGGGTTTCCCATCGGCGTCGAAGCTGTGCCGCCCGAGGACCAGCATCGGAGCACCGGTGTCGGTGTGTAGCAGTTCGGCCTCGCGTGGGGACGCGGCCGCCGTCTCGATCGTCTCCTCGGCTTCGACCGGCTGGCAACCGTAGACCTCGGAGAGGACGCGGTAGAGAGAGGCGGTCTTGCGCAGTTGCTTGATGAGGCCGGGGAAGCGGGCCGCGGAGAGGTAGGAGGTCTCGACCGCCATTGGGGTGTCATCCACCAGGCGCAGTCGCTCGATGCAGTAGGTGGCCGCGCCGGCCCTGATCGAGAGCTTGCCGGCGATGTCCTCGCTCGCCTTCTCGCGCACCGATTCCAGCAGTTGGGTGGCGGCGGAGTGGCCGGTGGCCGCGGCCTGATCGGTGAAACTCGTCATCCGCAGCGGCCAGGTGATCTTTGGCTCGGCGACGTAGGTCCCCGACCCCTGACGGCGCACCAGCCGTCCCTCGCCCACCAGTTCCCCCAGTGCCTGCCGGACGGTGGTGCGAGAGGTGCCGAGTTCAGCGGTGAGCAGGCGCTCGGTGGGAACCAGGCTACCCGGCGGGAGAGTGTCGATCAGTTCGAGGAGGTGACGCTTGACCAAGTAATACTTGGGCTCACGTGGATCGCTCTCACTGCTCATCAGAACCACTCTCCCTCCCTTACCCTTCGTCGGCCGCGGATCGTAGTTTCTCATGAGTCGTGGTCCGGGAGATGTTGACAACCGGATTCCAGACGAGACACTATCAAAGTTGTCTAGTCCATTTCTCCTTCGGAGTGAAGTTTTGTCGATTGACCCGCAGCTTCGCCGCCTCGCGCTGTCGAGTCTCATGCTCGGTTTTGTCGGCCCGACGCCACCGGAATGGTTGCTCGCCGCATTGGCCGATGGCCTGGGGGGAGTCGTCCTCTTCGGCTCCAATCTGGGCGACGGCCGGGAGGTTCGCCGGCTCACCGACTCCATGCGGGCCGCGGCCGGTCATGAGATTCTCATCAGCCTCGACGAGGAGGGCGGTGAGGTCACCCGGCTGGATACCCAGCGGGGCAGCGCCTCCCCGGGGGCGGCGGCACTCGGTCAGCTCGATGACCCGGCGATGACCGAGGCGGTCTACGCCGAGATCGGTTGGCGGTTGGTCGAGGCGGGCATTGACATGAACCTGGCGCCGGTGGCCGATGTGAACACCGACCCGCTGAATCCGGTGATCGGGCTGCGCTCCTTCAGTTGCGATCCGCAGGTGGCGGCCCGGCACGTCGCCGCCGCCGTTCGTGGGCTGCAGGGCGCCGGAGTAGCGGCCTGTGTGAAGCATTTCCCGGGCCACGGTGCGACCCGGGCCGACTCCCATCACGGTGTTGCCGTCCTCGACCGCAGCCGGGCCCAGATCGAGGCCGTCGAGCTGGAGCCGTTCCGCGCGGCGATCGCGGCCGGCGCTATGTCGATCATGACCGGGCATCTGGTCGTCCCCGCACTGGACGGGTTGGTGGCGACGGTGAGCCCGGCGATCACGACCGGGCTGCTGCGCGGGGAACTCGGCTTCGCCGGGACCATCTTCACCGATGCGCTCGAGATGAAGGCGATCTCGCAGACCATCGGGATGGTCGAGGGCTTCGTCCAGGCGCTCATCGCCGGGGCGGATTCGATCGAGACCGGAGCCCTGGACTACCCGGAGCTGCTGTCCGAGATCCCGGCCGCGGTGCAGCGGGCCGTCACGGAGGGGCGGTTGAGCGAGCAGCGCCTGCGCGACGCCGCCGAACGCACCCAACGCCTCACCGGCAGCCGCCGGAGGGGTGCGCCGGCGGTTCTGACCCTGGCCGAGCGGGCGCTGCTGGCGCCGGCCGCGGCATCGGCATCGGAGAGGAGCATTGAGATCATGGGTGAGCTTCCGGTGCTGGAGCGTCCGCTGGTGGTCGAATGTGCGACTCCGGCCGGCATGGCCTCCGGTGCGCTCCCGTGGTCACTGGCCGAGCCGCTGGCCGAACTGCTCCCCGGTAGCGAGGTGCTGCGGGTTTCGAGTGCGCCTGATGTGCCCGCGATCCTGAGCCGATCTCAGGGCCGCGGCCTGGTCGTGCTGGTGCGCGACCCGGCCCGAGCCGAGTGGCAACGGCCGCTCATCGAAGCCACTCAGCGCCACCCGGCCGCCGTCATCGTCGACGCCGGCTGGCCCGAGCAACTCGCGGTGAGTACGCCGGTGATCAGGACGCGAGGGGTCGCCCCCGGGCTCATGGCCGCGGCCGCCGCCGCGCTGGCGGCACCGTATGCCAGCACGACACAGATTCAGGAGACGTCAGTATGACCAACAGCTCGCTCTCGCCCACCGCCACGCCGCAGCAGCCCGCCACGCCGCAGCAGACCGCCACGCCGCAGCAGCCCGCCACGCCGCAGCAGCCCGCCGGGTCGCTGATGGCGGCTGAGGTGGCCGAACAGCCGGCCGTGCTGCGCCGAATCCTGACCGACGGAGTCGCCGAGATCGCCGAGGTAGCGGCCGAGATCGGTCGGGTCGCACCTCGATTCGTCCTCTTCGCCGCCCGCGGCACCAGTGACCACGCAGCGCTCTACGCCAAGTACCTCACCGAGATCCGCCTCGGCCGGCCGGCTGGCCTGGCCTCTCCGTCCTCGACCACCGTCTACGGCGCCCGTCCCGACCTCAGCGATGTGCTGTATGTGGCGGTGAGCCAGTCCGGCGGCTCGCCCGACCTCGTCGACTCGGTCGCCGCCGCCCGCGAGTGTGGGGCGATGACCGTCGCGGTGACCAACAACCCGTCCTCGCCGCTGGCCGCCGCCGCGTTGCGTCATATCGATGTGCGGGCCGGCGCGGAGCTGGCGGTGGCGGCCACCAAGACCTATAGCGCTGAACTGCTGGCCCTCTTCCTCCTCCTCGGCGGCCCGAAGGCCGCGGCCGAGGCGGCTGGACTGGCCGACGCGGCCGAGGAGACACTGGCCGACCCAGCACCGCTGGAGGCGGCGGCGCGTTACCGTTACGCCGACCGGCTGGTCACCACCGCCCGGGGCTACTCGTATCCGACGGCCCGGGAGGCCGCCCTGAAGCTGATGGAGACGAGCTACCTGAGCGCGCAGGCCTTCTCCGGCGCCGATCTACTGCACGGCCCGCTGGCCATGCTGGACTCGGGCGTGCCGGTTATCGCCGTGGTCTCGCCCGGACGGGGTGGCGCGGCGATGGCCCCGGTGATCGAACGTCTCAACCAATCCGGCAGTGACGTCTTGCAGGTCGGAAGTAGCGCCGGGCTGCCCATCGCCTCCGCCGGGCTGGCCGAGGAACTGCTGCCGATTCTGGAGATCCTGCCGCTGCAGCGACTGGCCTGGCGGCTGGCGCTGGACCGCGGCGAGAACCCGGACCGTCCCCGGGGTCTGGCGAAGGTGACCCAGACGTGGTGAACGAGCTGGACCTGCTCCCCACCGAGGAGGTCATCGAGTTGCTGCTGCAGGCCGAAACGCGGGTGGTACCGGCCGTCCGCGCCGCCATCCCGGGCCTAACGGCCGGGGCGGCGCGCATCGCGGATCGGCTCAATGCCGGCGGCCGGTTGATCTTCGTCGGGGCCGGAACGTCCGGGCGGATCGCCGTCGCCGAGGCGGCCGAACTCCCCGGAACCTTCGGGCTGGAACGAAGCCGGGTGCTGGCCCGGGTGGCCGGAGGTGCCGCGAGCACCGATGACGACGAGGATGACCTCGAGCTGGTCAGTCGCGATCTGGCCGAGTTGGCTCTCTCCGGACGGGACACCGTCATCGCCGTGGCGGCCAGCGGTGCCACCCCCTACACCCTCGAGGTGGCGCAGGCGGGGGTGGCGGCCGAGGCGGAGGTGATCGCCGTCGTCACCGTGGCCGGTTCACCGCTGGCCCGGTTGGCTGAAGTGAATGGCGGTGTCGCGATCGAAGCGGTGGTCGGTGAGGAGGTGCTGCGCGGCTCCACCCGGCTGACCGCCGGTACGGCTCAGAAGGTCGCCCTGAACGCGCTCACGACGGCGGCGATGGTCCGCTTCGGGCGGGTGCACGGTGATCTCATGATCGACGTGGTGGCGGCCAACGCGAAACTGAAGCTGCGCTCGGCCGCGATCGTCGCCGAGATAGCCGGATCCTCGTTGGAGGAGGCACAGCAGGCTCTTTCCGACTGCTCAGGTAGCGCGCGGGCGGCAGTATTGGTACTGGTCACCGGTCTGGCACCAGAGCAGGCCGTCGCGCGATCGCAGGCGCACCCCTCGCTGCGGGAGTTGCTCGCTCCCTAGCGATCTCGAACTGGTAACGGTCCTCGATCGGGTATCACTTTGCTCTTGACAGGAAAATTGGTCTAGCCCAATACTTTCAATCGTCTACACCAATCGGTTGATTGGTGTGAAACAGGAACATCCGAATCCAAGTGGAGGCAAGGTTGAAGCGCAAACTAGCGGGGAGAATCGTCCTATTGACGACCGCGGCGACGGTGGCCATTGCGGCCACTGCCTGCAGCTCCAGCAAGTCGTCGGACACCAAGTCCGACGCGGGCACGCTCAGCACCGATGGCAAGGGCAAGACGATCAACGTCTGGCTGCAGAGTGACGCGCAGAAGGGCTGGCCCGAGGTCGTCACCCAGGCCACCCAGCGATTCGAGGCCGCCACCGGGGCCAAGGTGAACGTGCAGTGGCAGCAGTGGTCCAACTACACCACCAAGCTCGACTCCACCTTCGCCGGCAGCAGCGGCGTCCCGGACGTCGTCGAGCTGGGCAACACGCAGACCTCCTCCTACATCGCGGCTGGGGCCTTCACCGACCTCACCGCCAGCAAGGGTGACTTCGAGAACTCGGCCACCTGGCTGCAGGGTCTGGCCGAGTCCGGAACGTCATCGGACGGCAAGCTCAGCGCGATCCCGTACTACGCCGGTAGTCGCGTCGTGATCTACCGCAAGGACCTCTGGACGAAGGCCGGCATCACGGCGGTGCCGACGACGATCAGCGAGCTCAACGCCGATCTCGACAAGGTGAAGGCGGCCAACGCCGCCGACCCGAACTTCTCGGCCTTCTACATGCCGGGCAAGTACTGGTACGCGGCGATGTCGTTCGTCTACGGCGCCGGTGGCACCATCGCCGACCAGTCCGGCGGTAAGTGGAGCGGCCAGCTGGAGAGCGACAAGGCACAGACCGGTCTCGCCGAGTGGCAGACGCTGGCCACCAAGTACTCCGTCGGCGGGGCGACCAAGGACGAGTCGGACCAGGACGCGATCATGGCCCAGGGTCACGTCAGCGCCATCGTCGGCAATGGCTGGGAACTGGGTTCGGTCACCGACCCGAAGACCGGCAACCCGAAGCTGGCCGCCGACCTCTCGACCTTCCCGATGCCCGGCACCGCGGCCGGCAACTACACGCCGTCCTTCCTCGGCGGATCGGACCTCGCCGTCCCGGCCAAGGCACCGAACGCCGGCCTCGGCGCGGAGTGGGTCAAGTACTTCACCGACAACACCAGCCAGACCGCGCTGGCGAAGTACGCGATCCCGAACACCACCTCGCTGCTCAGCGTCTACGAGGGCCAGGGGCAGGCCAACCAGTCCACCGGTGAAGCCGCGAAGAACACCTGGTTCGTTCCCAACACGCCGAACTGGGCGAATGTTGAGAGCGGAAACGTGCTGCAGAACATGCTGGAGTCGATCGCGACCGGGCACGCTACGCCGGCCGACGCGGCCAAGTCGGCCGATACTCAGATTGCGACGACACTGAACGCAACCAGCTGAGTTAGCAGCACACCGCGCACACCCGCAGCCCAACCCCGACCGCAAACCCCGGCCCGACCGCAGCCCCCGAGGAGGAGACCCACCATGACTGAACTGAAGCCAACGGTGGAGCAGCCCTCTCCTCGGGGGCGGCGTCAGGTTCGGGACCGGCGGCGGAGCACCCCGCGGGCCAAGGGGATGCGGGCGGGACGACTGCCCTACCTGCTGATCGTGCCGGCCGTCGCCGTGCTGGTCGTGGTGGTCGCCTGGCCACTGCTGAAGATCGTCACCCTCTCGCTGCAGAAGCAGGATTCGAGCAAGTACGCGCTCTTCCATGGCGGCGGTGGCACCAAGTTCGTCGGCCTGCAGAACTTCACCCACGTCCTCGGTGATGCCACCTTCTGGGCGGTGCTCGGACGCACCTTCGTCTTCACCGCGTTCAATGTCGCCCTCAGCCTGATGATCGGGATGAGCCTGGCCGTGCTGCTCAACCGCGTATCCAAATGGGCTCGCGTCATCCTGATCGTGGTGCTGCTCTTCGTCTGGGCCGTCCCCTCCACGGTGTCGACTCAGGTCTTCTACTGGCTGTTCAGCAATCAGTACGGAGCCGTCAACTATCTGCTCGACCAGATCCCCGGTGTTCACATGCACGGCCATGACTGGTTCGCCGACCCGCATCAGGGCCTGGCGGTCATCAGCGCCGTCGTAATCTGGGGCGCCATACCGCTGCTGGCGATCTCGCTGCACGCCGGAATCACCCAGATTCCCAAGGAGATTCAGGAGGCCGCCTACTGCGACGGGGCCAGTGCCTGGCAGACCTTCCGCAGCGTCACGTTTCCCTTCCTGAAGCCGCTCATCGTCATCCTCACCACGCTGTCGGTGATCTGGGACTTCGGCGTCTTCAACCAGATTTGGTTCATGCGCAACGGCCACCCCGAGCCCGGCTACCAGACCATCGGCATCTACATGTACTCCAACGGAATCGGCAGCAGTCACTACAACCTCGGCGCCACGACCGGGGTGTTGATGATGATCTGCCTGCTCTTCGTGATGGTCTTCTACATACGGCAACTCTTCCGGATCGGAGACGCGGAATGACGGTCACCGTCGAGCGGCTGTCGGCGGATGCGGCCACCTCCGACACCGGCGCACCGGCATCGCGCCGGCCACGCTTCCGCCGGCGCCAGTACGCCACGGGCGGCTGGAACCTGCTGGCGATGGTGATCGCCGTCGTCCTCGGATTCCCCATCTACTGGATGCTCATCACGTCGGTCAAGACGAGCAGTGACATCAACCGATTGGTCCCGCAGTTCTGGCCATCCCACCCGACACTGCGTGGTTTCCGCGAGGTGCTCGGTGACCCGATCTTCCGGGAGGATCTCGCCAACACCGCGGTGATCACGCTGGCCGCCGTGGTGATCAGCATCATCCTCGGCTTCTTCGGGGCGTTGGCGATCGCGAGATTCCGCTTTGCCGGAAGGAAGGTCTTCGTCTTCGCGGTCCTGATCGTGCAGATGATTCCGTTGCTGGCCCTCACCATTCCAATGTCGCTGCTGCTGGATCGCTTCCAACTGAAGAACAGCCTTACCGGCGTCATCATCGCCTACCTGATGTTCACCATGCCGTACACGATCTGGACGCTGCGGACCTTCATCGCCAACATCCCGAAGGAGATCGACGAGGCGGCCCTGGTCGATGGCTGCAGCCGCTGGCAGACCTTCTACAAGGTGATCCTGCCGCTGGTCTGGCCCGGTCTCATCGCCACCGGCGTCTACTGCTGGATCCTGGCCTGGAACGAGTTCGTGCTGGCCAACACCCTGCTGCTGGACAATGACAAGCAGACATCGATGATCTACCTGCTCATCTTCCAATCGACTCCGGTGCACGGCGCCGACTACGGCGGCCTGATGGCGGCGGCGACGCTGACGGCGCTGCCGGTGGTCATCCTCTTCGTGATCTTTCAGAGCCGCATCTCCTCCGGGCTCACCTCCGGCGCGGTCAAGGGCTGATCGAGTGAGCACTCCAACTGAGAACGTCGTCGCCATCGACGTCGGCGGCACGGGTATCAAGGGCGGGCGCTATGACCGTTCGGGATCGATGCAGGCCGAGCAGCAGGCCGCGACCCCCGCCGGTAGCGAAGCGATCGTCGCGACCATCGTCGAGGTGGCCCGGCTACTGCGCACCGATCGGACGCAGGCGCTGGGCGTCGTCGTGCCGGGTGTCGTGGACGTCGAGGCCGGTGTCGCCCGACGGGCGGCGAACCTCGGTTGGCAGGATCTGGCCCTACGGGCCGAGCTGAGCTCTGAGCTCGACCTACCGGTGAACCTCGATCACGATGTTGCCGCGGCGACCTTGGCGGAGAGCCTTTACAGCAATGAGGATCTGCTCTTCGTGTCACTCGGGACCGGCGTCGCCGCCGGGCACGTCGTGGACGGAGAGGTGTGGCGCG
This sequence comes from Jatrophihabitans sp. GAS493, assembly GCF_900230215.1. Lineage (NCBI taxonomy): Bacteria > Bacillati > Actinomycetota > Actinomycetes > Jatrophihabitantales > Jatrophihabitantaceae > Jatrophihabitans > Jatrophihabitans sp. GAS493. The sequence continues at coordinate 1,302,334 of NZ_LT907982.1, forward strand.
GGGCCACCGGTCGAGCCGGCGAACTGGGGCATATCTGCGTGGTCGACGGCGGCGAGCGCTGTGGCTGTGGACAGCACGGCTGCCTGGAGGTCTATGCCTCGGCCACCGGTATCGCCCGGCGCTATGTGGCGGCCGGGGGAGTCGTCGGGCTGGGGTCGGCTGAGATTGCCCAGCGGCTGAACAGCGATCTGATCGCAGCACAGGTCTGGGCGGAGGCGGTCAACGCATTGGCGACGGCGCTGGCCACCGACGTGCAGATCTTCGACCCGGCCTGCATCGTGATAGGCGGTGGGCTAGCCGGGGCTCGAGACCTGCTGCTGGACCCGCTGACCGCCGCCCTCGATCGTCGACTCCGCTGGCGATCGGCGCCGCCGATTCGGCTGGCCGCGCTCGGCGTCGAGTCCGGCCGCCGCGGCGCCGCGGAGCTCACCTGGCGGATGGTCGATCGGCCTTTGGTGGAGCAGCGATGAGCATCCTGACCGGGGCCCGGGTGGTTACCCCGGGCGGCGTGATCGACGACGGGCGGATCGAGATCGTCGACGACCGCATCGTCTCGGTCGCGGCGGCGGAGAACTCCCCGGCGGCTGCAGATCACCTCCGCGATGAAATGGACCTCACCGGAAGCTGGCTGCTGCCGGGCTTCATCGACCTGCACATGCACGGTGGCGGGGGGTATGACGTCACCCGCTCGGCCTCGGACATGGCGGCGGCGGTGGCGTTCCACCGCGGTCACGGCACCACCCGCACGCTCGTCTCCTTGATGGCCCAGCAGATCGATGCCATGTGCGACCAACTCGCCTGGGTCAGTGACCTGGCCGCGGCGGGCGTCGTGGCCGGGGCCCACTTGGAGGGGCCTTTCCTCAGCGCCGCTCGCTGCGGAGCGCAGCGGCCGGAGAACCTGCTGGCGCCGGACCCGCTGGTGCTGCACAAACTTCTGGAGGCCGGTCAGGGAGTGGTGCGGACCGTCACCATCGCCCCCGAGCTTCCGGGCGCCCTGGAGCTGATCCGGGACATGGTGGCCGCCGGGGTCGTGGCGGCCGTCGGACACACCGACGCCAGCTATGAGCAGACCGCCGCCGCCTTCGCCGCTGGGGCCAGTCTGGCCACGCATCTGTTCAATGCGATGGGTTCTTTCAACCAGCGCGCCCCGGGGCCGGCGATCGCCGCGCTCGACGCCGGCGTCTTCGTCGAGATGATCAACGACGGGGTACACGTCCATGAGTCTCTGACCCGTCTGGTCGAGCGGACCGCGCCGGATCGGCTGGCCTTCATCACCGATGCGATCAGCGCGACCGGGGTCGGCGACGGCGAGTATTCACTGGGCGATCAGGCGGTCCGGGTCCGCGACGGGCAGGCGCGGCTGAGTAACGGCCACAGCCTGGCCGGCAGCACACACACCATGGACGAGGCGGTCCGGCGCGCGGTGCTGGAGGTGGGCATGTCGATCGAGGCGGCGTCGCTGGCGGCCTCCGGAACGCCGGCCCGGGTCCTCGGACTCGAGCAGACCTGTGGCGCCATAGCGCCTGGGCTGAACGCCGACCTGGTGCAACTGGACGATGACCTGCGGGTGCAGCGGGTGATGGTCGGAGGTCGCTGGATATCCTAAAATTCAGATTTTCAAAAGGCTTGATTCCATAAGTAACTCGTGAGTAACCTCCTGGCATGAGCCGTTCAGGGAGTAAGCGATTCGCGACCGCGCTGCTGGCCGGAGCGGTACTGGCCACGAGTGCGGTGGCCGCCACGGCCCTGCTGGGCGCCGACGCCGCCTCAGGTGCCGCCGGGGCCAACCGCACCGAATCGATCGTGACGACGAGTTCGCCGATCACATCGGTGGTCGAATCGGTGGTGAGCCTGAAGGATCCGCTGCCGGCCGCCGACGGCGCCCGCCCGGCCGCCTGCGACTGGATCTCCTATCTGCGTTACCGCGACGCCGCCGGCCCGAGCGACTACAGCAAAGCCGACAAGATCCTCATCGCCCAGCCGGGAATCTTCGAAGGGGCGGGGGCCTTCGACAGCGTCGCCCGCAACACCGTGGCGGCGGCGGCGAAGCTGGGCAAGCACATCGAGTTCTGGGCTCTGGACCGCCGCTCGAACTGCCTGGAGGATCACACCGGAATCCAGGCCGGCCTAGCCGCGCGGGATCCCAAGACCGCGATCGACTACTACTACCACCACACGTCGGTGAACGGTAAGACGTTCGCCGGATTCCAGAGCAGCGACCAGATCGCCTGGCTCGGCCACGTCGGCATGGAGCAGACGGTGCGCGACCAGTACGACGTCATGACCGCGGCCTTCCCCAGCCAGTCCCAGCGTAAGCAGAAGTTCCTCTGCGGCGGCCACTCCCTCGGCGGCATCGTCACCGGGTTCTTCGCCGAGTGGGACTTCGACGGCCTCCCCTGGACCAAGTCCGACGCCGGCTACAACCAATGTGGCGGATTCTTCGCGCTGGACACGGTCATCTCCACCTCGATGGCCAGCCTCACCGGTATGCCCGACTCCGGGGATGTGAACACCGGTGGCATCAGCTCGGTGGGGAATGCCCTTGGCTATGCGGCGACGGAGGCCGGGCTGAATCTCGGGATCATCCCGCGGTCGGTCTCGCTGCCCACGCTGATCAACCCGGAGACGACGAACCTGCTGAGCGTGGCCGGGCTGGCGTCAGCCCTCGATCCGAACGGCAAGTCGACGCTCACCACCGACGCCCCGGACAACTTCAATCTGGACTCGACGTTGCAGATTCTCTTCTCACGGAATCTCCAGTCTTTCATTGCTGGTTCGCCGTCAATCCGTACCTTCAACATCACCAACGACGCGGTGCTGGGCGGCCTGATGGATGACAACTCCGAGCCCCTGGGCTTCCTGCAGTCAAGCGTGGGCTTCTTCACCGGCGGCCCGGTCGCCGACAAGGACTTCCCACTGTCGGGCGATCAGCTCAACGATCCGATGCTGGCCAGCCTGGCCAGCACCTTCGGTCACGACACCAAGGCGATTCCGACCCAGCCGAATGGCCCCCTCTACGGCTGGCTGAACTACGACCAGGTCGGCGGCCCGAATGACCCGGTGGCTCTGGACCGCAACGGCAAGCCGTTCACCAGTGCGGCGAAGGAGGTCACCGACATCCACGAGCTGGCGCGCAGCATGGGCGAGCAACCCCTTGATTTCACTGAGGATTACTTCCCGACCAAGATCCTGACCGACATTGCCGAGGCCGCGGCCCCGCAACTGTCGAGCAAGGCCAGCCACCCTGAGGGGCTCACCGCCGATCCCGTGCTCACCATTCGGGGCGGCGACGGGTTGATCGCCCCGGCGGTCGCGCCGGCGGGCACGGTCACCGCACCCGGCTACAACCACATCGACCTGCTCACCGCCTCGCCGGTGCAGAACGACGGCAAGCCGGAGATCGTCTCCACCACGCTGGCCGGATTCGCAGCCAAGTAGGTCGGCGAAGTAGATCGCTACTTGGAGACGCGGCGGACGACCTGCCGGGTCACCCAGTCCGGGCTGATGGCCGAGCCGGCCGCCATCAGGCGGGTCTGCCGGCCGACGGTGCGATGGGGCGAGCGCAGCGGTACCGGCCGCTCGGTGACCGTCTTCCAGGCCGCGGCCGCCACGTCCTGGGCGCTGAGGCGGACACCGAACTTCTGGGTGCCGAGCATCCGGTCGCCGTCGACGTGCACCATGTCGGTTGCGACGAACATCGGGATGAGGCTGCGTACCTTGATCCCGCTGCTCTGCCACTCCAGGTCCAGGGCCTCGGTCAGCGACTTCACCGCCGCCTTCGTCGCCGCGTAGGTGGCGATGGTCGGCTGGCCGAAGAAGGAGGAGGCCGAGCACATGTTCAGCAGCATTCCGCGCGCGGCGAGCAGGTAGGGGTAACCCTCCTTGCTGCCGTTGATGACACCCATGATGTTGATGTCGACGATCCGGCGATGGGTCTGCTCGTCCATCTCGATGAAGGGGCCGGAAGCTAGGACCCCGGCATTGTTCATCAGCACGTCCACCCCCGAACCGTGACCGCCCTCGGTGAAGGTGGCCAGCGCCGTACGCCACTCTTCGGCGCTGCGCACGTCGAGCGCCCCGCTGACCAACTCGGCTGGACTGCTGGCGCTGCGGCGGATCTCAGCGGTGGCGACGGAGACCGCGTCGGCGTCGATATCGAAGAGGCCCACCCGCCAGCCCCGGGAGTGGAAGAGCGCCGCGGTCGCCCGCCCGATTCCCTTCGCCGCGCCGCTGATGAAGATGCTCTTGGGTGACGCAGTCATGACACTCCTGATATCGGCCCGGATCCGGTGAGTTCGGATCAAGCTAACCACCGTGGTCTAGGCCTCAACGTCTAGGTACTGCTCGGACGTCCTAGTAGCTTTACAGCGTTGTCCAGCAGTCCCAACAGCAGACCCGATTCCCAGGAGCCGACCCGATGCGTAACCCCAGAGCCTTCTTCCGTCCGTTGGCGGTCGGCGCCCCGGAGCCGGTGCAGGAGGTGCCGTTCAAGCCGTCGCGGATGATCCATTTCTTCGACCCGAGCAACGAGCGGATGGCGGCCAAGGTGCCGGCACTGGTCGGCACCGTCGACATCCTGCTCGGCAACCTGGAGGATGCGATCCAGGCCGACCGCAAGGAGGCCGCTCGCGCGGGGCTGATCAACATCGCCCAGACGACGGACTTCGGTGCGACCCAGCTCTGGACCCGGATCAACAGCCTCGACTCCCCGTGGGTGCTGGACGACCTGCTCGCGCTGGTGCCGGCGATCGGGGAGAAGCTCGACGTGATCATGGTCCCGAAGGTCGAAGGCCCGGAGGACATCTACTACATCGATAGGTTGCTGGCCCAACTGGAGGCGAAGGCCGGGATCTCGCGCCCCATCCTGGTCCACGCGATCCTGGAGACCGCGGCCGGAGTCAATAACGTGGAGGCGATCGCCGCCGCCAGCCCGCGTATGCAGGGGATGTCGCTCGGCCCGGCCGATCTGGCCGCCAGCCGGCGGATGAAGACGACCCGGGTCGGCGGCGGCCACCCGGGCTACCTGGTCCGGACCGACCCGGTCGACGGCGAGATCAACGCCGACCGTCCGATTTTCCAGCAGGATCTCTGGCATTACACGATCGCTGCGATGGTCGATGCGTGCGCGGCGAACGAGATCCTGCCGTTCTACGGGCCCTTCGGCGACATCGCCGATGTGGTGGCCTGTGAGGACCAGTTCCGCAATGCCTTCCTGCTCGGATGCGTGGGCACCTGGACGCTGCACCCGGTTCAGGTGGGCATCGCGCGCAAGGTCTTCAGCCCGTCGGCGCAGGACGTGGCGTGGGCCCGCAAGGTGATCGACGCGATGGGCGACGGGACCGGTGCGGTGATGATCGACGGCAAGATGCAGGACGATGCCACGGTGAAGCAGTGCCGGGTGGTCGTCGGTCTGGCCGACGCGCTGGCCGCCAACGACCCGGAGCTGGCCGCGGCATACGCGTCAAACGTCTGATTCGCAGGCAACGTCTGAATGATTCTTAGAAACCGCAGCGAGGTCTGGCTTCTCGCGCCGCGTTGCCGCAAGATATATACATGCGTCTAGAAGCTCGTTGGTTCGTGTTGCACGGCATCGTCAGGTTCGCCACCAAGCGCTGGGCCAAACAAGGGGATACCCAGGCCCGGCTCATCGCTGATCCGTCGACCCGGATCGATCCGGTGCCACTCTTCGAGCAGATCCGATCCGACGGGCCGGTGAGCAAGACTCGCGTCTCCAACATCACCGTCGACCACGCCATCACGCACGCCGTGTTGCGGTCGGACGACTTCCGGGTCATCTCGGTCGGGGTGAACATCCCCAAGCCGCTGCGCTGGGTGGAGGCCCGTACCCGCAGTGGGTCGCTGCACCCCCTGCAGGAGCCGTCGCTACTGGCCGTCGAGCCACCGGAGCACACCCGCTACCGCACGCTCGTCTCCTCTGTCTTCACCGCGCGAGCCGTGAATGGGCTGCGTGACCGGGTCCAGCAGCGAGCCGACGGTCTGCTGGACGGGCTCCTGGCCGATGCCGCCGCTGGTACCGAGGTCGACATCGTGGCTCGGTACTGCGCGCAGCTGCCGGTGCTGGTCATCAGCGAGATCCTCGGCGTCCCCGAGTCCGAGCGGGAACGGGTGCTGAAGTTCGGCGAATATGCCGCGCCCAGCCTGGATATCGGCCTCACGCTGCAGGAGTTTCGCCTGGTGGATAAGGGACTGCGTGAATTCGACGAGTGGCTCGGTGGTCACCTGGAGAACCTGCGGCGAAACCCGGGCGAGGACCTGATGAGCCAGTTGACTCGGGCCTCGCAGGACGGCGAGAGGCTGAACGACCGTGAGCTGCGGGCGACGGCTGGTCTGGTGCTGGCCGCCGGCTTCGAGACGACCGTGAACCTGCTGGGCAGTGGGGTGCGACTCCTGCTCGACAATCCCGAGCAGCTGGCCCGGCTGCGGGCCGACCCGGCGCTCTGGTCGACGGCGGTGGATGAGGTGCTGCGGCTGGAGTCCCCGGTGCAGCTCACGGCGCGAGTGGCCCGACGGGACACCGTGCTGAGCGGAGTTCCCATGGTCGCCGGCGAGATGATCGCGCTCGTGCTGGCCGGGGCGAATCGTGATCCGAACGTCTTCGACGATCCGCACAGCTTCGATGTGACGCGGGCGAACGCCAGCAAGCACCTCTCCTTCTCTGGTGGTCGTCATTACTGTCTCGGCGCGGCGCTGGCCCGAGTTGAGGGCGATGTGGGGCTACGCAGCCTCTTCGACCGCTTCCCGGAGCTGACGCTGGCCGGCGCCGGAACGAGGCGCACGACCCGGGTGCTGCGAGGCTGGTCGAGCCTTCCCGTGCTGCTCGGCACGCCCGCCCAGCGTCCGGTGAATGTGGGCGTCTCCGCCGGGGGGTAGTTAAATCACGGTGAGTTCGACCGCTGGCCAGTTAGGGAATCCCCGCCCTCCAATGCTGTAGTTGAGTAATCAACTAGATCATTGGAGTGGTAATGCAGTTCGGAGTATTCACCGTCGGCGACGTGACGCCGGACCCGACGACCGGTAGGGCGCCGACTGAGCATGAGCGGATCAGGTCGATGATCGCGATCGCGCTCAAGGCCGAGGAGGTCGGGCTCGATGTCTTCGCCTCCGGTGAGCACCACAATCCTCCGTTCGTCCCGTCCTCGCCGACGACCCTGCTCGGGTACATCGCGGCCCAGACCTCCAAGCTCCTGCTCTCGACGTCGACGACACTGATCACCACCAATGACCCGGTGAAGATCGCCGAGGACTACGCCTTTCTCCAGCATCTGGCCGACGGCCGGGTGGACCTGATGCTGGGACGGGGCAACACCGGCCCGGTCTATCCGTGGTTCGGTCAGGACATCCAGCAGGGGATCGGGCTGGCCGTGGAGCACTACGCGCTGCTGCGACGACTCTGGCGCGAGGAGGAGGTGGACTGGGCCGGGGAGTTCCGTACGCCGCTGCAGGGCTTCACCTCGACCCCGCGACCGCTCGATGGAGTGCCGCCGTTCGTCTGGCACGGTTCGATCCGCAGCCCCGAGATCGCCGAGCAGGCCGCGTTCTACGGTGATGGATTCTTCGCCAACCACATCTTCTGGCCGAAGGAGCACTTCATCCAGCTCATCGACTTCTATCGGCAGCGCTTTGCGCACTACGGTCACGGGACGCCGGAGCAGGCCATCGTCGGGTTGGGTGGTCAGGTCTTCATGCGGCGGAACTCGCAGGACGCCATCCGGGAATTCCGCCCCTACTTCGACAAGGCGCCGGTGTACGGGCACGGCGCGTCGCTGGAGGAGTTCATGGCGCAGACCCCGTTGACCGTCGGCAGTCCGGCCGAGGTGATCGAGAAGACCCTTACTTTCCAAGAACATTTCGGTGACTACCAGCGTCAGCTCTTCCTCATCGACCACGCTGGATTGCCGTTGAAGTCAGTGCTGGAGCAACTTGACCTGCTAGGTGAGATCGTGCCGGTGCTGCGTAGGGAGCTCGAAGCTCGTCGGGCTCCCGGTGTGCCGCAGGCCCCGATGCATCCGTCTCTCAAGTCGTCGATGAGCGGGACGCCCGAGCCGGCACCGGCCAGCTGACTACCGTCGGCCGGTAGCGGCCGCCCCGGCGCCCAGACGGTGCGCCGCGCGCACCAGGGAGCCGTTACTGCTGATCGCCGCGCCCGATCGGTCGCGCTGCGTGTCCTCCAGTCCGATGCGGGTGTCGATGCCTCGCGCCACCGCGTCCTCGAGCAGAATCCAGGCGGCGTCCCCCTCGCCGTGCTGTAGTCGTGGCGCGCCGAGGCGGCGGCGATCCAGCACGGCGTGAATCTCGTCGACCATCGCGACCGACGTGCCGGCCGGCGCATTGACCGGCTCGATCAGGATTCGCGAGACGAGATTGCCGTAGCCCGACCGAGCCAGCCGCTCGGCGTCGTCGACGCTGGAGATCCCGGCCTCAATGCCGATGCCGCAGTCCAGGCAGGCCCGCATCACCGCCATGACGCCGCGCTCGGAGAGGTTCACCGACGCCGAATCGGGCCAGCGCCAGGTGCGTACGTGCTTGGCTCGCTGCTCCGGATCAGGTTCGATCCAGGCCCCGGTGGTGACGCCGACCGGTACCCGGCAGAGCTCCTTCACCCGGCGAACCGCGTCATCGACGACCTCGGCGGTGAGCTGCTCCCGGCCGCTGGCGTCGCGGGGGTGCAGGTGAATCGCTCCCGCGCCGGCCAGCACGCACTCGGCGGCGTCGGCTGCGAGTTCCGCCGGTGAGATCGGCACGGTGGCGAAGCTGTCCCTCTGGTGCGCTCCGTTGAGCGCCGCCTGCAGTAACACGACTGGCCCCGACTCGTCGCGCAGCGGTTAGCGATTGAGGATTCGACGGACGACCAGCAGGATCAGGATCGCGGCGATGCCGAGGCCGATCGCGTTACGTTTGGTGTTCGACTTGCCCGCCGTCGCCGCTTCGGTTGCGGCCTGCAGCCGGTCGCGGATCTCGCTGCTCAAGTCGTCGATGCTGTCGCGGATCTCGTCTGCGGAGTGAGTCGTCGCCATAATGCTGCTCCTCGGATCGAAGGCCATGGGCTGCGTTCGAGCCGCGAAGGCGTGCGGCTCGACCTGTTACCCAGAGTAGTGATCGGTTGCTGTGGTCCGCGTGAGGTCCGGAATAGCTGGCCCTTAGCGCATCGCGAAACAACTCGGGCAAACGTAATACAGGTGTGAGGGTGGGCACTTGGGTGCGCTGCCCCTTGACGGCGAATAGTTTCCTAGGAAACATTGTCTTCACGCAGTACTGGGGGGTACGGCGAAGCAGCGCAGCAGGGTAGTACGGCAGGTCACCGTCTCGGGGGATTCGGTGGGCGTCGCACCTGATCGACTCGGGGGACGAGATCGGGACACCACCCCGCAGGCGCGCTACACAAGTAGAAGCGCGGTTTCGGGCAGCGAGAGCGGCCCGGAACCGCGTTCTGCATTTCTCGCCCCATCAGCCGCCCAGCCGCCGCCCGCTCAGCCGCCGAAGCTCATGTCGAAGTCGTGCATGGTCAGCGTGAGGATGGGTCGACGGCCAGCCAGAAACGCCAACGGCCCGGCCGGGTTCGCCGTGAAGGTGGCGGCGGCGACACCGAGTCCGGCCCGCGAGCGAACCGGCGTGACCTTGGCGCGTCCATGTAACCGCTGAACGACCCGAAACCGGACTGGAACGCGGACCGGCAGCCGTCGCCGCGGACGGATGGTGCCGGCGGCGATCGCGCCTGACTCGTCGGCCGCGGTGAAGTCCCGGCCCCGAGCGGGCGCCGGGGCAGGCTCAGCTGAATCGTCGGAGAAGTCGAAGTCGGCCAGCTGCTTGGGGATTCCCCACAGCGCCTTACCGCCGTCGCGCGACTGCTCGCTGTCCACCCAGATATGGGTGATCGTCGGCAGCAGGCGCCACCGGCTGCGCACCAGGAGCGTCGACATCAATTCGCGGTAGTGGAGCACGCCGCCGGGCTGGTAGTCGACCCATGCCGTTGCGACCACGCATCGGCCGCCGAGGCGAACCAGGTGCACGCCCGGCGGCAGGCCCCGCGACGGTGCATCCGTCAGAGCTTCCTGCACTTCGGCCAGCGGGACCAGGAAGACCGAGGCGTGCAGTTGCCCGACGAGATGCCACGGCTCGGCCGGGTACTCAGCCGTCATGACTGCTCCCCAGCGCTCGGGGCGGCGGCCGGTAGGAAGATCGGCAGACGCAGCGCGCCGGGCGCGGGCTCCGGCACCACCGGAGACCGCGGCGTGGTGGCCGCGATTCGCCGGTAAGGGGTGCCGAGCGGAGCGCGCAGATCGTCCTCCCCGTTGTTCGGCCAGAACGAGAGCGCACGTTCGGCCTGGGCGGTGATGGTGAGCGAGGGGTTGACGCCCAGATTCACCGAGACGGTCGAGCCGTCGATGACATGCAGGCCGGTGTAGCCGTAGAGGCGCTGGTAGGCGTCGACGACCCCGGTGGACGGCGAATCGCCGATCACGCAGCCGCCGATCAGATGACCGGTGACCGGCATGTTGATGATGTCCCCGAGCGAGCCCGAGGGGGTGCCGCCGATCGTGGCGGCGACCTCGCGGGCGACCTCGTGCCCGGCCGGGATCCAGCTGGGGTTGGGCTCACCCTCGCCCGGTGTGCTGCGCAGTCGCCGCCACCCCAGACGGGACCTCATCGAGGTGGTGATCGAGTTGTCGAGACTCTGCATGACGAGCAGCACGATCGTCTGCTCGGACCAGTGCCGCGGATCGTGCAGTCCGGCCAGTTCGCGGCGGTGACGCCACATCTGTACCGCGGCCTGCCGCCAGCGAGCCTTCCCGGCCGCGTTCCCATCGATCAGGATCGCACCCATGAGGCTCAGTAGATTACTGCCCTTCCCGTACCGCACCGGCTCGACGTGGGTCGAGGGGTCGGGGTGGATCGAGGAGGTGATCGAGACGCCGCGGGAGTAGTCCCCGCCGCCGGCCGGTGGCACCTTGCTGCGGGCGGCCAGGATGGCCTCGGAGTTGGTGCGGGTGAGCTTGCCGACCCGATCGGAGATCAACGGCAGCGAGCCATCGGCCCGCAGGGTGTGCAGCAGCTTCGCCGTTCCGAGCGCACCGGCCGCGAAGATCACCTGGTCGGCGGTGAAGGTCCGGCGCTGGCCCCTTCGCTGGCCCCTTCGCTGGCCCCGACGCCCACGGCGACTGCGCCCGGTTCGATGCGTCTCGACCGTATAGCCGCCATCGGCGCGCGGGCGAACCGTCTGGACCGTGGTCATCGGATGAACCTCGGCGCCGGCCTGTTCGGCCAGGTAGAGGTAGTTCTTCACCAGCGTGTTCTTGGCATTGTGCCGGCATCCGGTCATGCACTCACCGCAGTGGATGCAGGAGCGCCGGGCTGGCCCGACCCCGCCGAAGTACGGGTCGGGGACCTCGACACCCGGTCGGGACCCGGGGGGGTCGCCCGCAGCGGTGTCGCCGAAGAAGACGCCGACATCGGCCCGCTGGAACGTCTCGCCGAAGCCGAGCTTCGTGGCGACGTCCCGCATCACGCGATCCGACGGGGTCATCCCCGGATAGGTGGCGACGCCGAGCATCCGCCGGGCCTGGTCGTAGTAGGGAGCCAGCTCAGCCCGCCAGTCGGTGATATGCGCCCACTGCCGGTCGGCGAAGACCGAATCCGGCGGTTGGTAAAGGGTGTTCGCGTAGCCGAGCGAGCCGCCACCGACGCCGGCGCCGGTGAGGATGAGCACGTCGCGCAGCGGCGTCATCCGGAAGAACCCGTAGCAGCCGGCCCGCGGAGCGAAGATGTAGTCCCGTACGTGCCAGGAGGTCTTCGGGAAGTCCTCGTCGGCGAATCGGCGGCCGGCTTCCAGGACGCCGACCCGGTACCCCTTCTCGGTGAGACGCAGCGCGCTGACGCTCCCGCCGAAGCCCGAGCCGATGACAAGGACGTCGTAGTGATCGCTCACGACGCAACTCCGATCGATGCCGATGAGATGACGACGGCGACGAGGCGGCGCGCGTGGGCCGTCCGCACCCGCTTGGTGGTGCCGTAGAGGACGAGTGCGGAGTCCAGCCCCGGCTCGAACGGGGCCAGGGCGAGATGGGGGAGCAGCAGGATGGTGATGCTCAGCAGGGCGTCCACGTCGGTCTCCTCGGCGAGTTCTCCGCGGGCGATCGCATCGGCGAAGAGCGGTCGCAGCGCCTGGGCGTAGAGACGATGAACGGGCTCCCGGACGGCCAGCCGGATCGCCGGGTCGAGCTCGAAGTTGGTCGCTGCGGTGACTCCGCGCTCCAACGGGTGTGAGCTCATGTAGTCGATCCACACCTCGACCAGTCGCGTGAAGGTCTCCAGAAATGCATCGCTCGCTGCATCGCCGGCTCCGTCGCCAGCTCCGTGGCCCGCTCCGGGTTCGGCCTCCGCGCGGTCGAGATGGGGGGCGAGAGCGGCGTAGATGCTAAGTGACACGTGCTCGGCGATGTGGGCGAAGAGGTCGAACTTGTCCTCGAAGTACTGGAAGAGGGAGCCCTTCGCGACCCCGGCCTCGCGGGCGATGACGTTGAGGCTGCCGCCCGAGTAGCCCCGCCGCCCGAACTCGGACATGGCGGCCAGCAGCACCCGTTCGCGGCGCTGCTCATCGAGATTCACCCAAGTTGATCTTGGCATTGCGCACCCGTCTGCTCGCTGTCATAGTGAGTATGACCACCCGGTCACAATTAGACAAGCTATCGGCCGTAGCTGCTTGAAAATTGCTCCGGCTCGGTCGGGTGCCGGTCGGACACAAGTCGAATACCTGTCGGATACAGCGGAGGAATACATGAACGAACGGGTCTGCATCATCGGTGCAGGGTCATCCGGAATCGCGGCGGCGCAGGTTCTGGCCGATCGCGGGATCGACTTCGACTGCTTCGAGGCGGGCTCGGAGGTCGGCGGAAACTGGCGCTACCTCAACGACAACGGCATGTCCTCCTCCTACCGTTCGCTGCACATCAACACCTCGCGGCAGATCATGGAATATGCCTCGTACGGCATGGACGACAGTTACCCGACCTACCCCAATCACGTGCAGATCGCGCGGTACTTCGACGAGTTCGTCGACCACTGGGGACTGCGTAAATACATCCAGTTCCGCACCGAGGTGACCAATGTGGTGCCGGCCGCGGGCGGTGGCTGGGAGGTGAGCACCCGGCCGCGGGGAAGCGCGGAGCTGACTACCGAGCACTACGCCGCGGTGATCGTCGCCAACGGCCATCACTGGGACGCGCGGATGCCGGAGCCGGCCTTCCCCGGTGCCGAGACCTTCACTGGCGAGCAGACGCACTCGCACTACTACAAGACGTTCGATGGCTTCGAGGGGAAGCGGGTGCTCGTGCTGGGCATCGGCAACTCAGCCTGCGACATCGCCGTCGAGACCTCCAAGGTGTCGGCCCGGACGTTCCTGGCCATGCGCCGTGGCGCGCACGTGCTCCCCAAGTACGTCTTCGGCATCCCGACCGACCACCTCACCACCTCGCCCCTGGCCCGGATCCGGATCTTTCCGATGCAGCGGACGCTGCTGGGACTGACCGTCCGGCTGGCTCGCGGGAATGTCGTCGACTACGGTCTGCCGGCCCCGGACCACAAGATCGCGTCGGCCCACCCGACCATCTCCGACGACCTGCTCACCCGACTCGGTCACGGAGACATCACAGTGAAGCCGAACATCGAACGGATCGACGGAGACACTGTGCACTTCGTCGATGGAACGTCCGAGCAGATCGACCGGATCGTCTACTGCACCGGATACAAGATCAGCTTCCCGTTCCTCGACCCGCAGCTGATCACCGCGCCCGACAACCAGATCGAGCTCTACCACCGGGTGGTCGATCCGAACCATCCCGGGCTCTACTTCGTGGGGCTGGTGCAGCCGCTGGGCGCGATCATGCCGCTGGCCGAGGCGCAGGCGGGCTGGGTGGCCGATCTCCTCGACGGCACCGCGACGCTCCCCAGCCAGGGCGAGATGCAGAAGGAGATCAGCGGTTACCGCCGCTCGATCGCGAAGCGCTACGTCGCCTCCAAGCGGCACACCATCCAGGTCGACTTCCTGGAGCACCTGCGCGAGATCAAGTTGGAACGGGCAGCGGGAGCCCGGCGGCACGGCCAGTCACGGGCCCTGATCAAGGATCGGACACAGGTGGTACGTCCGCTCGGAAATTCTGCATAAACTCAGCCAATGACCGCGCAATATCTCCGACGGCAGGCCGAGCAAGGGGTCCTGGTAGCCGTCGGCGACCTCGTCGAGGACATCGTGGTCTGGCGTACCCGCGACGTTCACCCCGGCACCGACAATGAGGCGGCCATCTTCCGCTCGCGCGGTGGTAGCGCCGCGAATGTCGCTTTTTTTGCGGCTGATCTGGTCCCGTCCCGCTTCATCGGCTGTGTCGGTGAGGACGCGGCGGCAACCATGCTGGTCGCCGAGCTGACCGATCGGGGCGTCGACGTACGGGTCCAGCGTCGAGGGCGCACCGGCACCATCGTGGTGCTCGTCGACGCCGACGGTGAGCGCACCATGTACCCGGATCGGGCGGCCGCCGGTCAGCTGCAGGAGGTCTCGGACATGTGGCTGGTCTCAGCCGGTTGCCTGCACGTCCCCGCCTACTGCTTCGCCACCGAGCCGACTGCGGGCTCGGTGCGCCGCCTCATCGACTCGGCCCGCCGGCGCGGTGTGCCGGTCTCGATCGACGCCTCGTCGACCGGGATGATCACCGACTACGGCGTCGAGCGTTTCCGTCAGCTGCTGGACTCGGTGCAGCCTCAGTTGCTCTTCGCCAACGCCGACGAAGCGGCGCTGCTCGACCTGGCCAACGATCGTTTCAGCGGCACCCTCACGGTGGTGAAGGACGGCCCCCGACCGACGGCCGTCCGCCCGGTCTTCGGCGACGAGCTGCTCGTTCCGGTCCCGCCGCTGGCCGGGGTGCGCGACTCGACGGGCGCCGGTGACGCCTTCGCGGCGGGCTTCCTCAGTGCCTGGCTGGGGCACAGCGACCTGGCCGAGTGTGCCCGCTTCGGCCATGCGCTGGCCCGCTCGGTGCTACTCACTCCGGGGGCCCAGTCGAGCAGCCCGGTGGGCTGAAGCTTCCGGCCGGCGCCCCGAGGACCGCCCCGGCCGGCGGTTTCGCTGTCGTGCGGCGGGGCCGGGCTGGAATGATCGCGGTATGACTGAACAAGCTGCGCACCTTCCGGCGACGGCGTTACGGGTCTCGGAGGCAGTGGCGACGGCGCTGGCCGAGGGGCGTCCGATCGTGGCGATGGAGTCGACCATCTTCTCCAGCCTCGGCCTCCCCTCGCCGGCCAATCTGGAGGCGCTGCGGCGCTGTGAGGCGGCGGTGACGGCGGCCGGTGCGCTCCCCGCGGTCACCGCGATCCTCGACGGCCAGGCCCGCATCGGGCTCGAACCCGGTGAGGAACTGCGCGTGCTGGCCGGCACCCGGAAGGTGGCCGAACGAGATATCGCGGTGGCCCTGGCCGAGCGGATCGAGGTCGGCGTCACCACGGTCTCGGCCTCGGTGGCGCTGGCCCACGCCGTCGGGATAGAGGTCTTCGCCACCGGCGGGATCGGCGGAGTGCACCGGCAGGCCGAGATCACCGGGGACATCTCGGCCGACCTCGATGCCCTGGCCAACCATCCCGTCGTCACGGTCTGCGCCGGCGCGAAGGCCTTCCTGGACCTACCGCGAACCCTGGAGTACCTGGAGGCGGCCGGCGTTCCGGTGCTCGGCTGGCAGCACGACTGGTTCCCGGCGTTCTACACCCGCTCCAGCGGGCTGCCGGTGCCGCACCGGGTCGAGTCGGCCGCAGTGGTGGCGAGGGTGCTGCGAAATCGGATCCGGGCGCGCAGCGGTGTGCTGCTGACCGTGCCGGTCCCGGAGGCCGACGAGCTCGACGCCGAGCATCTCGCCGGTGCCCTGGAGGCGGCGCTGGCCGACTCTGCGGCGCAGGGCATCACCGGCGCCGCGGTCACCCCGTTCATCCTCGGCCGCATCGGTGAAGCGACGGCCGGCGCGAGCGTGCCGGCCAACCTGGCGCTGGCCGAGAACAACGCTCGGGTGGCCGCACTGGTCGCGATCGAGTTGGCGGGCTGAGTCGGCTCGCTAGAGAACCTGGCTTCCGGGCGGCGAGCCGTCGCCGGGGAGCGCTTGCGGGTGCTGCTCCGGCTGCGTCTGGGTCTTGGGTTCGGTCTCGGTGGCGGCGGCCGCCTCTCGCTCCCGGGCCGCACTGGCCATCTCCTCCTCGGTGATCGGTCCGACGGCCGCCGCGAGCAGAGCGCCGTTGGGGATGTTGAGCGGGCCGTCAGCGGTGACCACCATCGTGTACAGGAGGCCGACAGTGGTGACCACCCCATCATGCGGGCCGCCGAGCGCGCCCGAGTGGATCCGCACCCGCTCGCCCGGTACGTACGGGCGGGAGAAGAGCAGCACCAGCCCGGCGACCAGATTCCCGAGGACCTGCTGTCCGGCGATGCCGAGGATGATCGCGGTGAAGCCGCCGCCGACCAGGAACCGTCCGGCATCGATCTCGAGCACGTTGATGACCGCGGTGAAGGTGAAGAGGAAGCCGACCAGCAGCACGCCGACGCGCAGGGCCGCCGCCGCCGACGCTCCGGCTCGGGCGTCGCTGACCCGGGAGACCTCATTGGCCGCGCTGCGGGTGCCCAGCACACCGAAGATCGCCACCAGCGCGGCGCAGCCCCAGGAGATCAGGCGGACGTGCAGCGTTTCGTCGTGCACACCGCCGAGGGTCGCGTTGAGGATCAGCGCGCAGACCGCCAGGACGCCGAAGACGACGCTACGCCGGAAATCGGGGCGGACCCGCGACTCCAGGGTGCGCAGGGCATCTATCGTCGCCGGCGGGAGCATTTGCTTGGCCCGTCCCCGATGCCACCTCATAGCTACTGTCTAGCAGCAAATCCCGGCGGCCTGCCGCAGGGCGTCGGCGGCACGCAGCGCCGGGTCGGGCTCGACGAAGACAAACGGGCAGCCAATCGCAGTCGACCCGCCGTCGGCGTGTGGGTTGTCACCGACCATCACGCAGTGCGCGGGCGTGACGCCCAGGTGCGCGCAGGCGATCCGGAAGATCTCCGGATCGGGCTTCATCACACCTACCTCATAAGAGAGGACGAGTTCATCGATGAGGCCGAGGGCGCCGTGGGTGGATAGCACCGGGCGCGGGTCCCAGCCGATGTTGCTCACCATGGCCGTCGGAATCCCCAGGGCCTTCAGGCGCGTCAAGACCGCCAAAGTCTCCGGATAGGGTCGCCAGGCGGCCACGCTGACGCCCCGTTCGTAGAGGCGCGCCGCTTCGTCGGCCGAGAGCCCGGTATGCCGGCTCATCCCGGAGTAGGCCTCCCGGTGGGCGGCCAATGAGAGGTCCCGGCGAGCCCAGACGTCCTGCAAATGTAGGGGTATCTGCTCCGGGCCGCTGCTTCCGTTCAGAGCGCCACCGTCGTGCAGGCGCTTGGCCCATCGAGCCGGGTCCAGCCCCGCCGCCGTGGTGGCCGCCTCGGACGATTCGATGTAGAAGAGCGTGGCCGAGAAGTCGAAGAGGACACCCCGGTAACGGCCCCCGACGTCGCCTTCGACGTCGCCTCCGACATCGCCTCCGACATCGGCCTCGCGCTGGCCGCTGCCGTGCTCGTCCGTCACCTCGGCGACGCTATCAGCGCTCCTCAGCGGACCCCGATTCGCCCCGCATAGCGGTAGGCGAAGTGCGGGTCGGTGTCGGCGGTGATGGTGAAGTCATAACGCCCCTCGACCGTCGGCCAGGTCAACTCGCTGTGTCCGCCGCCGGTTACCAGCACGGTGACCTTTCGCGGTCCGTGGTCGTTCGAGCGGATGGTGAAGCGTTCCCCGGCCCGTCCGCGGTTCTCCAGCCGGATGAGCACGGCGTCAGTGGCCGTCTTCGGCAGCCTCACCGACGCCCCCGGGATTGCCCCGGCGTGTGGAAGGACCAGGGTGACCGCCCCCGCGAAGGTGCGCAGGAAGCCATCGGGGCCGTGCAGCGCCAGGTCGTAGCGCAGCCCACTGAGCAGCGTCTCGTTCGGGTAGCTCGCGCTCTCACCGGGTCGGACCAGCAGCGGCGTCGCCACGAACGGGACGCGGTGCGTGGAGTAGACCGACAGCGGTAGCGCCAGCGAGCCGAGGTTGGTGACGGTGGCGGTTACCTGGCCGGTCTTGGTGTCGACGCTCAGGTTCCCGTCGGCCCGGTACCCGAGCGTCCGGGACTTCCGCCCGCCCAGTTCGGTGATCGGCGCCGGCTGGCCTCCCAGTGCCGGGATGGCCACCGCCGGAAGGGATTTCTCCCGGTCCGCCTCGGCCACCAGTTCGGCGGTGTCGGGCAGCTTGGGAATGCTGGGGTCGAAGGAGTCGAAGTCGAAGCAGCTGGTGAGGTCACCACAGACGGCGCGGCGCCAGTCGGAGATATTCGGTTCGCGGACTCCCGTCACTTGTTCAAGGAAGCGGATCACCGAGGTGTGGTCGTGCGTCTGGGAGTTGACCCAGCCGCCGCGACTCCACGGCGAGACGACGGTCATCGGCACCCGGGGACCGAGCCCGATCGGAAGTCCGTCGACGATCTCGCCTGGGGTACCGGGCCCCGCGAAGGGGGCCGGGATGTGGTCGAAGAACCCGTCATTCTCGTCGAAGTTGATGAGCACGGCGGTGGACTCCCAGAGCTTCGGGTTCTCCCACAGAGCCCTGAGCACCCGGTTGGTGTAGTTCGCCCCGTCGGCCGGGCGAGCCCGCGGGTGCTCGCAGTACCCGTACGGGGCCACCACCCAGGAGACGGTCGGTAGCGAACCGCTGGCGCAATCGTCAATGAATTGCTGCAGAACATGGTCGACGTTCTGGCCTTGACCGGAGTCCGGCTTCCATTCGGTACGCAGGCTGGCCCGATCGGCGAGCTGGCGGACCTTCGGGTCGGACGAGGCGAGCGCGTCATGGTAGGCCTGGAAGAGCCAGAGCGGGTTGTCGCCGTAGTCGCCCAGCCAGCCGTCGTCCCCGTCGCCGACCTCGTCATTGGCGTAGACCTGCCAGCTGACACCGGCCTGCTGCAGCCGCTCCGGATAGGTCTTCCAGTTGTAGACCGGCAGGTAGTCGTCCGGGTTGGAGATCGCCGGACCCCCGGCCTGACCCTGCGGGTCGATCGTCCCGGTCCAGAGGTAGAGCCGGTTCGGTGTCGTCGGGCCCTGGATGGAGCAGAAGTACTGATCGCAGATGGTGAAGGCGTCGGCCAGCGCGTACTGCCAGGGAATGTCGGCCCGGGTGAAGTAGCCCATGGTCTCCTCGCCCTTCGCGCCGACCCACCCGTCCCAGGCCCCGCCGTTCCAGGCCGCGTGCGTCCCCAGCCAGCTGTGGTCGAGGTCGCTGGCCTCCTGGGCGTTGAACCTGGTGGTGTCCATGTGGAATGGGCTCAGCGTGGAGGTGCCGAGGCGGGCCAGGTCGGGTTGGGCGAAGACGTCGCCGCCGCGGGGGTAGGTGAGTGCCTGGCGGTCGGCGAAGCCGCGGACACCGCCGAGTGATCCGTAGTAATGGTCGAAGGAGCGGTTCTCCTGCATCAGGATCACCACATGCTTGACGTCCTTGATGCTGCCCCGGTGACCGCGTTTCGCGGCGGGATCGGCTGACGGCACGGTCGCCGCGTCGGCCGTGCCGGCTCCGGGCAGTTGGCTCGCCGCCACCGCACCGGCCGCGGCGGCCGCGCCGCCCAGGAAGTTTCGTCGCGACACGCCGCTCATAGCTCTGCTCCATTGGTCGGGGGACAGCGAAGGAAGAAGTGCATTCAGCTCAGCCCACGAAGGTGGAACTGAGGTGAACGGTTCGCCTCAGCCAGGCGAAACTGAGGCGACATCCGCGCCAGCCCGGCTCCTGCGCGAGGTCCGCGTAAAATTTCACCTGTGGATGACAGCGTGATCTCGACCGAAGACCCCCGGACGCCCGACATTCGCGCCCTGCTGGAGCGCCATCTTGCCTTCGCCAACCTGCACAGCCCGCCCGAAGACGTCCATGCGCTGAACGTCGAGGCGCTGCTGGATCCGAGCATCTCCTTCTTCGCGCTGCGGCGAGCCGGCGCGCTGCTCGGGGTGGGTGCGCTGCGGCAATTCAACGCCCATGAGGGCGAGTTGAAGTCGATGCACGTGGCGGCGGAGGCTCGGGGGGAGGGCGCCGGGCGAAGAATACTCAATCATTTGCTGGGAGTTGCGCGAGAGCGCGGGCTGCGTCGGGTCAGCCTGGAGACCGGCACGATGGCCGCCTTCGACGCGGCGCGCTCACTCTATGAGAGTGCCGGGTTCGTGCCGTGTGGACCGTTCAGTGACTATCCGCTGAGCTCGAACAGTGCCTACCTGACGCTGACGCTGGAGGTCGACTAGAAGGGATCGTCATGCCCGTTCCGAGAATGGTGGCCCGGCTCAATCGGGCCGGTCTGAACAAGGTGACGAGTCGAGTTGTGCCCTGGGCTCCCGGGTTCGGCCTGGTCACCCACCACGGACGCCGTTCGGGGCGGGAGTTCCATACGCCGGTCAACGTCTTCACAGTCGCCGACGGGTTCCTGATCGCGCTGACCTATGGCGTCGAGAGTGACTGGGTGAAGAACGTGCTGGCCGAGGGCGGGTGCGGGCTCACCACCCGCAGCCGGACGTACCAGCTCACCGCGCCGCGGGTGCTGCACGATCCGTCCCGCGCGCAGGCCCGGGTGGTGGAGCGGCAGATTCTCGGCTTGCTGCGCGTCTATGACTTCCTGCTGCTGAAGAGGAGCGACCCAGCCTCGAACTAGGCTGCCGGGATGGCATCCGCGTGGGAGCAGCTCGTCCGGTACGACTCCGGCCACGTCTGGCACCCGTACGGTCCGATGCCGGCCCGAACTCAGCCGTTGCCGGTCAGCTCAGCCCGCGGGGTGCGCCTGCGCCAGCCGGACGGCGAGGATCTGATCGACGGCATGTCCTCTTGGTGGGCGGCGATCCACGGCTATCGCCACCCGGAACTGGACACGGCGATTCAGGAGCAGCTCGGCGAGATGGCCCACGTGATGTTCGGCGGGCTCACCCATGAACCCGGTATCCGGTTGGCCCAACGGCTGATCGAGATGACCCCGGCCGGGCTGGAGCACGTCTTCTTCGCCGATTCGGGTTCGGTCTCGGTCGAGGTGGCGATCAAGCTCAGCCTGCAGTACTGGCAGGCCCGTGGCCGGGGCGGGAAGACGCGCCTGCTGGCCCTGCGCGGCGGTTACCACGGTGACACCTTCGGGGCTATGTCCGTCTGTGATCCGGTGGGTGGGATGCACAGCATGTTCGCCGGTGTACTGCCCAAACACCTCTTCGCCGACCGGCCGCCGGCCGGGTTCGAGACGCCGCTGCAGCCTCAGTATCTGGCCCACCTCGAGGAGTTGGTCGCCGGTCACGCCGATGAGTTGGCCGCGGTGATCGTCGAGCCGGTGGTCCAGGGCGCCGGTGGGATGCACTTCTACAACCCGGGCTACCTGCGGGTGCTGCGTGAGCTCTGCGACGAGCACGGAGTGCTCCTCATCCTTGATGAGATCGCCACCGGCTTCGGTCGCAGTGGGGCTCTCTTCGCGGCCGAGCATGCCGGCATCAGTCCCGATCTGATGTGCGTCGGCAAAGCACTCACCGGGGGGTATCTCTCCCTGGCGGCGGCGCTCTGCACGAGCGAGGTGGCGGCGGTGGTCTCGGCCGGCGAGGCGGGCGGCCTCATGCATGGCCCGACCTTCATGGCCAACCCGCTGGCCTGCGCGGTCGCCCTGGCCAGCACCGATCTCATTCAGCGGGGTGGCTGGCGCCGCGGCGTGCCGCGGATCGAAGGGGTGCTGCGGGCACAGCTGGAGCCGGCCCGAGAACTGCCGAGCGTGGCCGATGTACGGGTGCTCGGAGCAATCGGCGTCATCGAACTGCACCAGCCGGTCGACGTGCCCGCGGCCACGGTGGTGGCGACCCGGCGCGGCGTGTGGCTAAGGCCCTTCCGCAACCTGGTCTACACGATGCCGCCGTACGTCAGCACGGATGCTGACGTACGGCAGATCGCGGACGCTGCGGTTGCGGTTGCGGTTGCGGCCGGTTAGGTCAGCTGTTCTCTAGGGCGGCGCACTTGGTCAGGCCGTAGCTGGTCATGAACTTCGCCAGCTGGGCGCTGTGGTCCGGTGTCTTGCCCACGGCCGTGAGGAGGGTATTCACCTTGGCCTCGTCCTCCGCCTGAGCGGCCGCGATGAGCTCGTCGAAGATCGGCTTCGACGCCGTCCAATCCGCGTTCTCGATGCTAAGCCACTTAGCCTGTAGGGTCGCGGCGTCGGCTGCCTGGCTGACAAGCGGGGTCAGAGCGGCGAAGTACTCGGAGTGGACCTCCTCCTCCTGCGCGCTGCTCGAGGCCACAGCCGCGAAGCTCCCCTCCTCGCTCGGGTCGGGAATGGCGTCCGACTTCTTCTTGGTGGCCGTGCAGAGCGCGTTGGCCTGGACGATGAACTGCGCCTTGGTGAGCGGGGTCGGGGTGGGCACCGGGGTGGCCGTGGGGGCCGGCGTTGCCGAGGCGGACACCTTGCTCGGCGCCGAGGCGGCGGTGGAGGCGTCGCTGCCGCAGGCGGCGAGGGTGAGGGTGAGTGCCGCAGCTGCGGCAGCGCTGCCGACAGCGATGGGGAATTTGCGCATTTCGTTCGGCTCCAGGCGATGGAAGGACGGTGGAAGTGGTCTTAATTAACCGCTAAACCGCAACAAATCCCATTCAATCGGACAGGTATGCGGTAAAGCGCAGGTAAGCAGAACCCGTGCGCTGCCCTTACGCAACTCAAAGCGATTCATCTCTCGCTCCCAGCGTCAGTCGCCGTGGGGCATCGAGCAGACTGGGACGCGGAACTGTGAGGACTCGTCGTGAGTTCTCAGTGAGAACGCAGTCCCCACCGTCGCCAGCACTGCGACGGTGAGCCACT
Source organism: Jatrophihabitans sp. GAS493 (assembly GCF_900230215.1). Lineage (NCBI taxonomy): Bacteria > Bacillati > Actinomycetota > Actinomycetes > Jatrophihabitantales > Jatrophihabitantaceae > Jatrophihabitans > Jatrophihabitans sp. GAS493. The sequence goes on from NZ_LT907982.1 coordinate 1,325,275, forward strand.
TCGGCCCGGCACCCTGCCCCGCCGACAACCTCTGGAGTCAAAGTGTCAGTCAGCCTCACCAAGGGCGGGAACGTCTCGCTCACCAAGCAAGCCCCCGGCCTGACCGCTGTCCTCGTCGGCCTCGGCTGGGACGCCCGAACCACCGACGGGCAGGAGTTCGACCTCGATGCCAGCGCCATCGCGTGCGACGCCAACAACCGGGTGCTCTCCGACGGGCACTTCGTCTTCTTCAACAACCTCACCAGCCCGGACGGATCGATCGAGCACACCGGTGACAACCTCACCGGCGAGGGCGAAGGCGACGACGAGGCGATCAAGGTGAACCTCGCGGCCGTGCCGGCCGAGATCGACAAGATCGTCTTCCCGGTCTCCATCTACAACGCCGAGGCCGGCGGACAGAGCTTCGGGCAGGTGCGCAACGCCTTCATCCGGATCGTCAACCAGGCCGGCGGGGCGGAGATCGCTCGCTACGACCTCAGCGAGGACGCCTCCACCGAGACCGCGATGGTCTTCGGCGAGCTCTACCGCAACGCCGGTGAGTGGAAGTTCCGGGCCGTGGGTCAGGGATATGCCGCGGGACTGGCCGGGATCGCCCGCGACTATGGCGTGAACGTCTAGGTCCGGCAACCTCTTAACCGGCAACCTCTTCGACTGGCAACGTCCGACCGCCGACAACAGCTAGGAAATAATGCTGCTCCGCACCTTCCGCGTGTCCTTCGGGATAACGCTGCTGGGATTGCTCGCTGCCTTCCTCTATGGCGGCACCACCGCGCTGACGGTGACCGCGATCCTGGCGGTGCTCGAGGTCTCCGTCTCCTTCGACAATGCGGTCGTCAACGCGACCGTATTGGAGCGGATGAACGACTTCTGGCAGCGCATCTTCCTCACCGTGGGTGTGCTGATCGCCGTCTTCGGCATGCGGCTGCTCTTCCCGGTGCTGATCGTCTGTGTCACCGCGAAGCTCTCTCCCTCTGAGGCGTACCGGCTGGCGATCGAGGGTGGCAGCATCGACACCCCCGGGACGTACGCCTACCTGCTGCACGACGCCCACCCGGCCATCGCGGCCTTCGGCGGCATCTTCCTGCTGATGCTTTTCCTCGACTTCATCTTCGAGGAGCGGGAGATCACCTGGCTGACCTGGATCGAGAAGCCGCTGGCCAAGATCGGGATGCTCGACCAGCTCTCGGTCGTGGTGGCGGTGGTGGCGCTGCTGATCACCGCGAACACGTTGGCGCCGGAGGGGAAGGACAGCACCGTCCTGGTCTCCGGTTGCATGGGGTTGATCGTCTATCTACTCGTCAACGGGCTCGGTTCGCTATTCGAGGCCGGTGAGGACGAGATGATCGAGGCGGCGGTAGAAGAGTCGGTGGCCGACGGTTCGGCCGACACCAGCGCCGAATTGACTGGTTCTGAGCAGACTGCTTCTGGGGCGGGCGACTCTGTTCGCAGCGTGGTGAAGGTGGCCGGCAAGGCGGCGTTCTTCCTCTTCCTCTACCTCGAGGTGCTCGACGCCACCTTCAGCTTCGACGGTGTCATCGGGGCCTTCGCCATCACCTCCGACCCGATCATCATCGCGATCGGGCTCGGCATCGGCGCGCTCTATATCCGTTCGCTCACCGTTTTCCTGGTGCGGAAGGGGACGCTGGCCGAGTACGTCTTCCTGGAGCATGGGGCACAGTGGGCGATCGGCGCCCTCGCGGTGTTGCTGCTCTTCACCATCAAGTACGAGGTGCCCGAGGTCGTCACCGGCCTCATCGGGGTCTCCTTCATCGGCGCCGCGCTCGCCTCGTCGATCAGGCGCAATCGTCGGCTGGCGGCGGAGGCGGCGGCCGCGTCCCAGAGTACGGCCGTCGCGACGACGACGGCGGCCGGATGAGATGGCTGATGGGCGACGCCAACGACAGGCGGTGCCCCGGGATTACCATCGGGGACACGCTGCAGAAGCACGGCTGCCGTCGCAGCACAGCGACGCACGATTCGAGCAGAGGGAAGTACAGCTAATGGGTATCGACTACACGAAACGACCGAAGGCCGCCGAACCGGTCGCACCAGTGGCTGAGGCCGCACCGGCACCGGCTGCATCCCCGGCGCCGGCCAAGGTGACCCTGACCAAGGCGGCGCCCACCGTGTCGCTCACCAAGCGCGGCTCAGCGGGCGGGATGCTGCGGGTCAATCTGAACTGGAACGCCCGCCCGGCCGCGGCCGCGGGCGCGGGATTCTTCAAGCGACTCGCCCCCCAGGCCGGTATCGACCTCGACCTGGGTTGCCTCTTCGAGTTCACCGACGGCTCCAAGGGCGTGGTGCAGGCATTGGGTAACGCCTTCTCCGCCAGCCCGAAGGGCGTCATGGCGCCGGTGATCCGTCTCGACGGTGATGACCGTTCGGGCACGAACAACGCCGGTGAGAACCTCTTCGTCGACCTCAGCTACGTCAACCAGATCAAGCGGATCATGGTCTTCGCCTTTATTTACCAGGGTGTTGCCAACTGGGCGGCGGCCGACGGGCTGGTCACGCTCTATCCGGCAGCGGGTCCGCAGGTCGAGGTGCGGCTGGATGAGGCGCGTGACGGCGCGCGGATCTGTGGCATCGCGCTACTGGAGAGCCACAACGGCGAACTGACCGTTCGCCGTGAGGTGAACTACGTCGACGGCGGTCAGAGTGCATTGGATCGGGCCTACGGTTGGGGTATGAATTGGGCCCCGGGCCGCAAGTAATGGGCTTCTCGGGAGGAAGCGCCCGCGCAGCTGTCCGGCCTGCAGTGGTTCTCAGCGTCGACGAGTAAGTTTCAACTGGTTTCATTCCTGGAGAAGGAGCTTCACCTATGTCAGAGCTTGACCTCGGGGCGACCCCGGCGCCGGCCCCGGCCGCCGCGCCGGCAACGAGCACGGCGCTGGTCCTCACCCCTCCGGCTCCGGTCCCGGTCGTCGAGCAGGAGCAGGCCGCCGGCGCGGTTCCGGTGGACAGCGCCCGCCAGTTGGAGCTGAAGGCGCGGGCCGACTCGTTCGCCACCGAACTGGCCGCCCTGGATGTCCGGTCGCCGGAGTTCTCGCAGAAGGTCAACGCGATCACCACGATGGGCGACGCCGACATGCGCTCCTCGGCCAACGTCTCCAGCCGGATGCTCGATCGCCCGGCCGCGGCTCTGAGCGCGGCGAAGGGGAAGGGCGGTGGAGACGCCCAGACCCGGGTGGCGAACACCCTCGTCGACCTGCGGGCCACCGTAACCGAACTCGACCCGGCGCGGGCCGATCTGGGCGGTGCGAAGAAGGTGCTCAAATTCCTTCCCGGTGGTGACAAGATTCAGCGCTACTTCGCCAAGTACGAGACCGCGCAGAGTCACCTGAATGCCATCATCAAGTCGCTCGCCTCCGGTCAGGACGAACTGCGCAAGGACAACGCCAGTATCGAGACCGAGAAGGCGAACATGTGGACGGCGATGGAGAAACTCAGCGAGTACAACGAGCTGGCCTCCGCCCTCGACGCCGCCGTGGAGGCGAAGGCAGCTGAGCTTGACGCGGCCGGCAACACTCAGGCTGCCACGACGCTGCGGGCCGATGCGCTCTTCCCGATCCGGCAGCGCCGTCAGGACATCATGACGCAGATGGCGGTCTCGGTGCAGGGTTACATGGCGCTTGATCTCGTCCGCAAGAACAACATCGAGCTCATCAAGGGCGTGGACCGCGCCCAGACCACCACCATCGCCGCGCTGCGCACCGCCGTCATCGTGGCCCAGGCCCTCTCCCGGCAGAAGCTAGTGCTCGACCAGATCACCGCGCTCAACACGGTCACCTCGAACCTCATCGAATCGACCTCCGAGCAGCTGCGCATCCAGGGCGGGCAGATCAACCAGCAGGCGGCGAGTAGCACGATCGATATCGACAAGCTGCAGACCGCCTTCGACAACGTCTTCCAGACGATGGATGCGATCGACACCTTCCGGGCCCAGGCCGTCGACAGCATGAGTCAGACGGTGACCGCCCTGGAGGGGCAGATCACCCGGGCCAAGCCCTACCTGGAGCGCACCCGCCAGGGTGAGGTCTCCGAGTCGCGGGCCCCGGCCGTGGGCACTTCGACGCCGCCGCCGCAGCTCGGCTCCTGACGAAGGCCGGGGCTGGGCTGAGTACAGAATTGGATACGCTGGCACGACGGGGAGGGCACGGTGGCCTGGTTTCGTAGGGAGATCATGCCGAGCGGAGCCGGCGACGACCGGGCGCGGACCCCGTCGGGGAAGAAGGGTGTTGCCCCCGCGGCCGACGCCGAGGACAGCCCGGCGATGCTGCGTTGGAACGCCTACGAGCTCAACCGGCTCATCAACTCCAACGCCGGAAAGCTGCCAGGCGAGGCGGTCGTCGCCGCGCGGCGGGTCACTGACACGCTGCGCGAAGTCATCGACACGTCCGAGGTTCGTGAGCTGGACATCTATGCGGTGGTTACGGTGAAGGGCGTGCTGAACGACTACCTGCCGACGACGCTGCGCAGCTACCTTGCCCTCGATGCGGGCGTGGTGAACACCCCGCGTCCGTCGGGACATTCGCCATCCCAGTCGCTGGTCGAGCAGATTGACTCGCTGCGTCTGGCCGGCACCCAACTGCTGTCCGCGGTGCGCGATCAGGACGCCGACGCGCTGCTGGCCCAGGGGCGATTTCTGCAGGCGAAGTTCACCGGCTCCGACCTGGATCTGTAGGGGGATCTGCAAGCACAATGGCGACGATGATGCGCGGGGCGAATGTGTCCCTAACCCGTGAGATACCCACCCTCACGGGGGTGGTTCTCGGCATCAGCTGGGACGCCGGGTCGGAGGCTGCGCTGGCCGAGAACCTGGTAGTGGCGGCGCTGCTCTGCGACGCCGACCAGCGGGTTCTCTCCGCGGAGCACTTCGTCTTCTTCAACCAGCTCACCTCACCGGACCTCTCGGTCAGCCAGCTGGAACAGGCGCTGGGTGGCGACGACGAACAGATCGAGATCGCGCTCGACCAGGTGCCGCCGGAGGTGAGCCGGATAGTCGTGATTCTCTACGTCAACGAGGGGTCGCTGCAGCGGCGCACCCTCGGGCAACTGCGCCACTGCACGGTTCGGGTGCTGAACCGGGACGGAGACGCTGAACTGGTCCGCTCCGAGGACCTGGCTGCCTCGCTGGCCGGGGAGATGGCGGCATCGCTGGGCGAGCTGTACCGGCGCGGGGACGAGTGGAAGTTCAAAGTGCTGGGCCAGGGCTACTCGAAGGGAATCGCCGGGCTGGCCGCCGACTACGGGCTGACCCTGTGACGCCGGCCGACCCCCGCTCACCGCAGAGCGCGCCGCCGCGCGGTGATCTGACCTTTCTGCGGCACCGCTCCCGCCCGCGACCGGCGCCGCCGTCCGTGCGGACCCCAGCTCCCGCGGCAGAACCAGCGCCCGCGGCAAAACCGGCTCCCGCGGCAAAACCAGCAGCCGCCCCAGCCGCCCCAGCCGCCCCAGCCGCGCCGGTCTCCGGCTCGCTGCTGGATCTCTCCTCCCCGGCTACACCCACGGCGCCGACCGCGGCACCCACGGCGCCTCCCACGGCGCCGACTGCGGCACCGGCTCCGGTCGCCGCAGCGGGGGAGCAACGAATTCACGTCACCCACCGCACGACCCGGCGCGCACCGACCTTCGTGGAGCCGCGCGCGATCTCCGGAACGCGAACAATTCTCAGTGCAAAGTCCCCGACCATAACGCTCACGCGGCTCCAGAGCGGCGTCGGATCGCTGAAATTCGAAGCGGCCTGCTCGCCGGCGGTCGGCGACCTTCGTCTCGGTTGCGCTTATCAGCTTCGCGATGGGCACGCCTCCACCGCCCAGCACGCCCAGGGCAGTCGCTACGGACCGAAGTCGTCCAAGCGGCCGGTGGTGATGACGTCCCGCGATGAATACGAAGAGATCTCGTTGGATCTTCGGCAGAACCAGCTCCTGGAGCGAGTGCTCATCTACGCCTTCTCCGAGAGCGGTGCCTACGCGGGCGGGCAGACACCGCTGAACTGGGGCGGCACCTTTGTAGTCACAACCTTCGGCGGCGCCCGCATCGAGGTACCGATCGAGCTGGCTCCGGCCGCCGGCACCCTGGCTCTCATGTCGCTCTACAACATCCGGGGCGAGTTCGTGCTCCGGGCCGAGATGGAACTCATTGCCGGGCCGATACGTGAAGCATGTAAGGCCTATGGGTATGACCGGATCAGCTGGTTGGACGATCGCACCCCGGTCGAGTAGCACCCAGCCCAGTTTGTGTGTCGTTCAACTACGTCAGGTAGACCATCCGAACAGACCTTCCAAGCAAGGGGGACTCAGATGCGACACTTCCATTTCCTCAATGAGTCCGAACGGTCGCGCCTGTTCCACCGAGAACCGCAGGATTTCTCCGCCGACGGTGACAGCGAACTGCTGGCCATCGCCCTCGGTGCGACGCTCTACACGCCGGGCACCCGGCGCACTCTGGCCGACGACCTCGCCAAGCGAAATGCCGAGGGGCTGGTCAGCAGCGTGATCTGCCTGGAGGACTCGGTGCCCGACGACGAGGTCGACACCGCCGAAGTGAACGTCGTCGCGCAGATCCGGGAGTATGCCCGCCGGGGCGGGGGCGGCCCGGTGAACGGGCCGCTCATCTTCGTCCGGGTGCGATCGGCCGACCAGATCGCCACCATCGTCACCGGGCTCGGGGAGCACGTCGACGTCCTCACCGGCTTCGTACTGCCCAAGTTCACCCCGCAGACCGGGCCCCCCTTTCTGGAGAGCGTTGAGAAGGCGAGTGCGGAGATCGGTCGGCAACTGCTGGCGATGCCGGTCATCGAATCGCCCGAGGTGATCTTCGCCGAGTCCCGGATCCCGACCCTGCTCGCGATCCGTGACCTGCTGCGCCAACACCGTCAGAGCGTGCTGGCGGTGCGCATCGGGGCCACCGATCTCTCTTCGGTCTACGGTCTGCGCCGGGCGCGCGGCCTCACAGTCTATGACGTGCGGATCATCGCTGATGTGATCGCCGACGTGGTCAACGTGATCGGCCGGCGGGATACGGCGGGTGAGGCAGACGGGGCTGATGAGGGCTTCATCGTCACTGGGCCGGTGTGGGAGTACTTCGCGGCGGCCGAGCGCATCTTCAAGCCGCAGTTGCGCGAGTCGCCCTTCATCGTGCGCGAAGAGCGAGCGCTGCGTACCCAGCTGATCGCCAAGGACCTGGACGGCCTGATCCGGGAGGTGGCCCTGGACAAGGCCAATGGACTGACCGGCAAGACGGTGATTCACCCGACGCACGTCGCCGCCGTCCATGCGCTCTCAGTGGTAACGCACGAGGAGTTCGTCGATGCCCTCGACGTGGTCGGCACGGCGGCCCAGGGGGGAGCGGCGGCGTCGCCGTACAACAACAAGATGAACGAGAGCAAGCCGCACGCCGCCTGGGCCCGGCGCATCCTGCTGCGCGCCCGCGTCTTCGGTGTCGCCAATCCGGAAGTCTCCTTCGTCGACCTCCTCGGCGCCGGCCTGCATCTGTGACCGACAATCTCAGCGCGATCGTCGCCGACCCGTGGCCTGGCCAATGGGTCAGCGACCGTCTCGATCTGCGTCTCAGGACCCAGAGTTCACCCGTCGGGCTGGAGCTGACCGACCTGCTCGGGCTGGCGCTGCGGCGCAATCCGCGGCGGGTGCAGTTGCTGGTCTCGACGGTCCTCGGAAAGCACGTGCCGACCGATCCGCGAGTGGTCTACGGGGCCGGGCGGCTGCTCGGACTGCTGGTCAGCCAACGGCTCGTCGGCGGTCACTCTGACGGGAGCGCTCAACGGCGCGGCGGTGAGCTGCTGCGGGCTGCCCTCGACGGCATTCCGGGCGCCGGGCCGGCGCTGCTGGAACTCTGTGACGACGAGCAGCGGGTCGGGGTTGATCAACCCCTCCGGCCGATCGTTCTGGGTTACGCCGAGACGGCGACCGCGTTGGGGCACGCCGTCGCCGACTCGCTGGCGGCCGACTACCTGCACTCGACCCGGCGCCGGGTCCTGACGGGGGTGCCGGTCGGCGGCTTCGAGGAGGAGCACAGTCACGCCAGCAGTCATCTGCTCCTCCCCGAGGATCCTGCGTTCTTTACCGGCCACTCACCGCTGGTGCTCGTGGATGACGAGTTCTCGACCGGCACCACACTCCTCAACACGATCGCTGCGCTACAGGCTCAATCTCCGCGGGGTCACTACGTGGTGGCGGCCCTGGTTGATCTACGCGGTCCGGCCGACCGGGCCCGGCTGGACGACCTGGCGGCTGCACTCGGCGTTCGTATCGACGTGGTGTCGCTGGTCGCCGGAACGTTGCCGGTGACGCCGGCGACGATCGAGCAGGGACAGCGGTTGGTCCAGGGTCGACTGGCCGCCAACGCGACTGCTGAACCGATGTCGGTTGAGCAGCCGGAACAGGAACCGGCCGGCGCGCTGCGGCGCGTTGAGGTCGGTTGGCCGGTCAGTGTGCCGGATGGAGCTAGACACGGGGTGTCGCCCGTCGGATCGCTGGCCATCCGCCAGGCGGCCACCGCCGCGGCGGCTGCGATCGCCGAGCAATTGTCAGGTGATTCGGTGCTCGTCCTCGGCTTCGAGGAGCTGATGTACGCGCCGCTGCAGATCGCCTTAGCCCTGGCCGTAGCCCTGGCTGAGGCGCCCGACCATCCCGACCAGCCCGGTCCACCCCGTCAACCCGGTCAGCCCGATCACCCTAACGGCGTGCGCTTCTCCAGCACCACCCGTTCGCCGGTGCTGGCCGTCGACGAACCGGGGTACGCCATCAGGACGGGGCTGCGCTTCGACAGCATCGATGAAGTGCCAGCCACCGCCGACGCCGCGCGCTACGCCTACAACGTAGCCGGGCACGCCTTCACCGACGTCGTCCTCGTAGTCGATGCCGTCGCCGATACTCCAGCGCTCCGCCACGCCGACGGACTGCTCGAAAAACTAAGGGAGATCGTCCCGAACGTGCTGCTCGTGGTGCTGCCCAGCAAGGTGCCATCGCTACCCTCACCGTTGCACGCGCCGGAGTTCGGCAGCTACGCGGCGGAGGAGGTGAGCTGGCTACTCACCGACCTGAGCGGCGTCGACTTGGAGGCGCCGATCGAGGAGCGGGAGGAGGCGATCCAGGCCGGCGGCGCTCACTACGCCGAGTCCCTGCCGATCGAGTACCAGCCGAGCGTGGAGTACCAGCAGCTCTTCGTCGACGCGCTGGCCGAGTCGGCTGATCGGATCGCCCGGGCGGTCGGCGTCGTCACCGAACTGGTACTGGACGCCCGCGGTGGCGACACCGTGCTGGTCTCGCTGGCCCGTGCCGGCACCCCGGTCGGGGTCCTGATGCGCCGCTGGGCCGCCGCGACCCATGACCTGCAGTTGCCACACTTCGCGGTGAGCATCGTCCGTGGCCGCGGCATCGACAGCGTCGCACTGCGGTACCTCGTCGCCCAGTTCGGCGCATCAAGGCTGATGTTCGTCGACGGGTGGACCGGCAAGGGGGCGATCACCCGTGAACTCAGTGACGCCGTGGCGCAGGCCAACCGGGAGTTCGGCCTCGCGGGCGCCGACCGCCTCTCGCCGGAGTTGGCCGTGCTGGCCGACACCGGTGGGTGCACCGAGTTCTTCGGCACCCGGGACGATTTCCTCATCCCGTCGGCCTGCCTGAACTCGACCGTCTCCGGGCTTGTGTCGCGGACGGTACTCAACGACCGGATCGGACCGCGCCAGTTCCACGGCGCCAAGTTCTACCGGGAGCTGGCCGGCGTCGACGTCTCGGCCACCTTTCTGGACGCGGTGAGCAGACGGTTCCCCGCCGTGGCCGACCGGGTGGCGACTGAGTGGCGGCAGCTTCGGGACAGCGATCGGCACCCGACCTGGGCCGGCTGGACGGCCGTGGAGAAGATCAGCGCCGAGTACGGCATCGGCAACCTCAACCTCGTGAAACCGGGGGTCGGTGAGACGACGCGGGTGCTGCTGCGCCGGGTGCCCTGGCGGGTCCTGATGCGTCCGGACGCCGCCGCATCGCTCGGGCACATCAAGCACCTGGCGGATAGTCGTGGTGTTGGCATCGACTACGTCGAGGATCTGGCCTTCAGCTGTGTCGGGCTCATCCATCCGCAGTTCACCCGGGGCGCCGTGGGGGCCGATGGAACGGCGGTGCGCCGGTGAGATCGCCGGTGCTGGTCGCCTCCGACCTCGATCGGACCCTCATCTACTCACGGGCCGCGACCGGGCTGGACGGACCGGTGGGCGCGACGCCGGCCCCGCCGCGGGGGGTGACGGAGCTGCGCTGTGTGGAGGTCTTCGAGGGCGGGCCGTTGTCGTTCATGAGTGAACCGGCCGCTCAGTCACTGGCCGCACTGGCCGCCGAGTGCACCTTCGTGCCGGTCACCACCCGGACGGTGGCGCAGCTGCGACGGGTTCAGCTGCCCGTCCCGGCGCCCGCATCCGGCGACGGCTACGCGGTGGCTGCCAATGGCGGGGTGTTGCTGCACGACGGGGAGCCGGACGCCGACTGGGCGGCGCGGGTGGCCGTGGCGATTGGTGGGTCGCAACCGCACCACCGAGTGTGGGCCGAGTTGCAGGAACTGGCCGGGCGGGACTGGGTGCTCAAGCTACGAAGCGCGGAGGATCTCTTCTGCTACGCGGTGCTCGACCGGGGCGCCGTCCCGGCCGATTTCATCGCCGAGACCACCGCCTGGGCATCCCGGTTGGGCTGGCGGACGTCACTTCAGGGGCGCAAGCTCTACTGGGTCCCCGACGCCCTGACCAAACGGGCCGCAGTGGCCGAGGTGGCCCGTCGCCGAGGTAGTGAACTGGTGCTGGCCGCCGGCGACTCGCTGCTGGACATCGACCTGCTGGAAGGGGCCGACCGCGGAATCCGGCCCGCCCACGGGGAGTTGGACGAGCAGGGCTGGAGCGCTCCGCACGTCGAAGTGACCCGGGCGCGGGGCGTTGCCGCCGGTGCCGAGATCCTCGAATGGTTCCGCGAGGGTGTGGCGAGCCACTGCGGCGAAGCCGCCCCGCGCCTTGCCAGTGGGGTGTCGCTACCGATACGGTGAGCACGCATGATGGCATGAGGAAGCCGGTGGGAATCCGGCACGGTCGCGCCACTGTAAGCAGGCCGCCAGCGCTCAGCGCAGGCCTGTGAGTCAGATCTTCGGCCATCACCGCATCCCATCGACAAGGGACGCAAGATCCCTGAAGGAGCACCGTATGAGCAACACCGCCGCACCTACCGCCGTACCGACCACTGTCGCGACGCCGGTAGTCCTCCCGCTGTCGAAGGCGGTGCTCTGGCTCGTCGGTTCGACGATCCTGGCGCTGGCCGTCTACTACTTCGTCGGTGTCGACGAGGGTGCCATGTCGGTCTTCGGCAAGAGCATGGTCATCCACGAGTTCGTCCACGACTCGCGCCACTTCCTCGGCTTCCCCTGCCACTAGCTAGACAAGGCAACGGAGCTAACTGGACATGGTCAAGAAACTCATCCTGCGCGGCGTTCTCGCCGGCGCAGTTGCAGGCCTGCTCGCATTCGTCTTCGCTCGCATCTTCGCGGAGCCGATCATCAGCAAGGCGATCAACTATGAATCAGCCCGGGATGCAGCCCAGGAGGCGCTGAACAAGGCGGCCGGGCTGCCGACCGAGGCCGCCGAATCGGAGATCTTCAGCCGCACCATTCAGGCCAACCTCGGCATCGGGGTCGGCATGATCGCCTTCGGTGCCGCCATGGGGGCGCTCTTCGCGGTCGTCTATTGCGTCTGCCTCGGCCGGGTCGGGAATCTGCGCCCGCGCAGTCTGGCGATGCTGATCGCCGGCGGCGGGTTCCTCGCGGTCTACCTGGTTCCCTTCCTCAAGTACCCGGCCAACCCACCGTCGATCGGCCACGCCGACACGATCAAACAGCGGGGTGGTCTCTACCTGCTGATGGTCTTCGCCTCCGTGGTGCTGCTGGCCGGGGCCGTCTGGCTCGGTCAGCGGCTGAAGGCCCGCTTCGGTAACTGGAACGCCAGCCTGCTGGCCGGCGCCGCGTTCGTGGTGCTGATCGGGACGCTGATGCTGCTGCTGCCGGAGTTCGGCGAGCTCTCGGCCAACCTGCAGGCCTATGGTCGGCATGCCACCGAGACGCCGCTGCCGCTGCTCGACCCGAAGGGGAACATCGTCTTCCCGGGCTTCCCGGCCGACGACCTCTTCCAGTTCCGCCTCTATTCGGTGGCCGCGCAGGTGATTCTCTGGGGCTCGCTCGGGCTCGTCTTCGCACCGTTGGCCGATCGCCTGCTGTCGCCGGGTGCGGAGCAGAAAGCGGCGAACGCCCCGATTCCGGCCGTGGTCTAGCTGCCGCAGCTCGACGCACTGGATCAGCTCGGCGGGTACTTCGCCGTCGAGACGCATCCGGTGGACGTCGAGCCCGCACCGCCCTGGCTCACGCTCGAGACGTTGATCGGGTCGCCGGAGATCCTCTCGCAGCGGATCTCCGGCGTCCGCTCAGCATTGGGGGCGGCGGCCGGACGCTCCGCCGATGAGATCGACCACCGGGTCGCGGCCTCGGTGGCCCAGCTCGGGCTGGTGGCCCGCCTCATCTCCCCGGTGCTAGGTGCAGCCGTGCTCTCGTCGGTGCCGCTGCGCGTCGAGGCGGCCACCGCCTGGTGGCAGCCGGTGCTGGGTGGGCCCTATCCGCTATCGCTGCCCGAGTCGGCCGCGGTCACTGCGGCCGACGAGCCGGCCGTCCGCGCAGTGCTGCTGGAGCTCCTGGACGGTCCCATTCGCGGGATCGTCGAGGTGGTGGCGGCCCGGTCGGTCTCGCCGCTGGTGCTCTGGGGAAACGTCGCGTCGGCGATCAACGGCTCGGCGTCGATGCTGGTCACGCTGCGCCCGGAGGCGGCGGAGAGCGTCCGCCGAATGGCCGGGTGGATGCTGGGGTATCCACGTCTGCGCGGTGGTTTCACCGGTGTGCCGGCGGCCGAGCGGGGCGCGGGCGTCCAGTTTCAACGGCGCAGCTGCTGCCTCATCTACCGGATCTCCGAACCGCCCAGCAATGCCTACTGCGGCGACTGCATCCACCTGCTGCCGCTGTCGAGCGTCTTGCCCTGAACCCTGGTTCCTGGTTGTGATCCGGACTGGAACGCTCAAACGGAACGGCGAAGATCCTGCGTATCGGGTAGCCCGCTACGCATACCGCAGGATGTTCGGCGGCTGGACGGGCGATTGGACCGGCGGGGTCAGTGCAGGTGGCTCTGCCAGTCGGCCGGTACCCGTTCCCGAGGGCCGGGCGTGGACTGCGTCGCCGGATGGTGCTGCGGATCGGCCAGCGTCGGGCCGTCGTAGAACTCGTTACGGCTGAAGCTCCAGAACCAGTTCTCGCCCGGCTCGTAGCTGGTGATGAAGTCGTGCTGCGTCGCCAGCGCGTGCTTCGTCGCGTGCTGGGAGGGTGAGGTGTCGCAGCAGCCGATGTGCCCGCACTGGGCACAGCGGCGCAGATGCAGCCACCAGCCGTCGGTGGTGTTGCACTCCATACAGCCGTCGCCACTTGGGGCCACCGCTGGGTCGATGCCCTCGATCTCTGCCATGCTGACCTCTATCCGATCGGGTCGGTCGCGAGAGCACGCTGCTCCGCGTGTTCGTCGGGTGGGTGGATCGGCAGCGTCACGGTGAACCACGTCTGCCCGGGCTTGGAGTCGACCCGAAGGTCGCCGTGATGCTTGTTGACGACTATCCGGTAGGAGATGTCAAGGCCCAGGCCGGTTCCCTCGCCGACGGCCTTGGTGGTGAAGAACGGTTCGAAGATCCGCTCGATGATCTCCGGGGAGATCCCGCCGCCGGTATCGCCGATCGCCACCTGCACCGAGTCCTCCACCTGGGAGGTGCGGATGGTCAGTGTCCCCGAACCGGCCATCGCCGCCACCGCATTGTCGATGAGGTTGGTCCAGACCTGATTCAGTTCGGCTGCGTAGGCCGGCACCGTCGGCACCGAACGGTCGTAGTCCTTGACCACGGTGATCCCGGCGCCGAGCTTGCCCGACAGCATGACGAGCGTACTGTCCAGCAATTCATGGACGTTCGCGTTCTGGAAGGGTGCCCGGTCCAGCTGCGAGTACTGCTTGGCCGACTTCACCAAAGCCGAGATCCGCTCGGTCGAGTCCTCGATCTCGTTCATCAGCAGTTCGGTCTCGATGGTGTAGTCCAGCCACTTCACCGCGCTGGGCAGGCTCGCCTCGCCGACGGTGGCCAGCACCTTGTCCAGCCAGATGCTGTCCAGGCCCGCCTGGACCAGGTTCGGAGCGAGTTCGTAGCCCTGGCTGATCCCGTGATCGGCGAACCAGTCGGCGATCTCGTCCTCCCGGTCACTCGCCTCCAGGGCGCCCAGACGTTCAGCCACGGCGACCTGCTCGGCCGCCACCTCCTGCAGTTCGACCAGCGCGGCCAGATGCTCGGGGTCATACCGTCCGGAGGCAATGAAAGTAAGCTTCTTGCGCATCCCGGCCACCCGATCACGCAGTGCTCCAGTCGCCCGGACCGCGGCCGAAGCGGGGTTGTTCAGCTCGTGCGTGAGGCCCGCGGCCAGCGACCCCAGCGCGACCAGGCGCTCGCGCTGCCCCGCCGTCTCGTAGGAGGCCCGCATACCGAAGAAGAGCCCCTCCAGCAGGTGCAGGGCCATCGGGAACCACTCGCTCATCATCTCCGTGAGGACCTCGCTGTCCAGCACGAAGAAGGCGGCTTCGGTGGTGACCCGCAACGAATTGTTGTACGCCTGCGGCGCCCGGTCGCCGAGATAGGCCTGCCAGGCCCCGGCGTAGACGCCGCGCTGCGAGGTGCGGGTGGTGTCGACGTCGTCGGACCCGACGCGACGGGAGAGGACCGCCGTCCCCTCGAGGAGGATGTAGAACTCTCGTGGCGGCTCCCCCTCTCGGTACACGTACCCGGGCTCGAAGACCTCGATGCGCCCCTCCCGGCAGAGCCAGTCGAGGCGGTCGTCACTCAGCTTCTCGAAGAGGAAGAGGCTCCTCAGCAGATCGATACTGCAGGTGGGTGCGATCACGGCGTCTCCAAGTTCACGATCTCTGGCCCATGCCCTTACGATTTCGACAGATAACGGTGCACCAGGGTCACGGCCATCGCACCCTCGCCGACGGCTGAGGCGACCCGCTTCACCGAGTCCGACCGGACGTCCCCGGCGACGAAGACCCCCGGCAGGCTCGTCTCCAGGTGGTAGGGGTCGCGATCCAGCGGCCACCCCTCCGGCCGCCGCCCCTCCACGATGAGATCCGGGCCGGCCAGGATGAAGCCGTGGTCGTCGCGGTGGACGGAGCTGTCGAGCCAGTCGGTGCGGGGGGCGGCGCCGATGAAGACGAAGAGCCACTGGGTATCGACCGTCTCGCTCTCGCCAGTGGTGGCATTGCGCAGGGTCAGCTGCTGCAGGTGCCCGTCCCCACTGGCCCCTACCACCTCGGTGCAGGTGCGCACCACGATGTTGTCGATGGCCCGCAGCTGGTCGATCAGGTAGCTCGACATGGACGACTCCAAGCCGCTGCCGCGGACCAGGATGGTCACGGTGCGGGAGGTTCGCGCGAAGTGCACCGCCGCCTGGCCGGCCGAGTTGGCGCCGCCGACGATGTAGACGTCCTCACCGGCACAGTTGGCCGCCTCGGTGAGGGCTGAGCCGTAGTAGATGCCCTGTCCGGTGAAGTCGGCGATGCCGGGCGCGGTGAGTTGACGGTAGGAGACACCGGTGGCGACGACGACGCTGTGCGCATTCACCGTCGCGTCGTCGGCGAAGCGGACGGTGCGGGCGGCGCCATTGGCCTGGATACCGACGACCTCCCTCGTCGTGATCAGCTCGGCGCCGAACTTCACGGCCTGCCGGCGAGCTCGTTCGGTCAGCTGCGAACCGGAGACACCGTCCGGGAAACCAAGGTAATTCTCGATCCGTGAGCTCTGCCCGGCCTGGCCGCCGGTGGCCCGGCTCTCGATTACGACGGTCTTCAGACCCTCGGAGGCGGCGTAGACGGCGGCGCCCAGCCCGGCCGGCCCGCTGCCGATCACCACCACGTCGTAGAAGTCCTCGGTCGGGGCGACGCTCAGTCCCACGTGCCCGGCGATCTCGGCGTCGGTCGGGTTCACCAGCACGGTGCCGTCGGTCGTGATGATCACCGGGATGACCTGGTCGTCGATACCGGCTGCGGCCAGCAGCCGCTCGGCCTCGCTCTCGTCGGAGAAGTACCAGCGGTAGGCGACCTGATTGCGGGCCAGGAAGTCCCTTACTTTGTAGGAGCGTTGTGACCAGCGGTGCCCGATGACCTTGGTCTGGGCCACGGGGGCGTGATCGCTGGCCGTCCACTCCTTCAACAGCGTGTCGATCACCGGGTAGAACTTCTCCTCCGGTGGGTCCCACGGCTTGAGCAGGTAGTAGTCGAGGTCGACCACGTTGATCGCCTCGATCGCGGCGTTGGTGTCGGCGTAGGCGGTGAGCAGCACCCGCTTCGCCGCCGGGTAGATGTCCATCGCCTGTTCGAGAAACTCCAGGCCGTTCATCTCGGGCATCCGGTGGTCGGCCAGCATCACCGCGACGTCGTCCCCGCGCAGCTTCATCTCACGCAGCGCATCGAGGGCCAGCTGGCCGGACTCTGCGCGAACGATGCGGTACTCCCCGGCGTACTGCCGCCGTAGATCCCGCGCGACCGCCCGGGAGACGTTCGGGTCGTCGTCGACGGTGAGCAGGGCCGGCCGGCGAGCCGTCTCCGTCTCAGTCACGAATTCTCCTCGATGTACTCGGCCGGATCCCGGTCGCTGGGGTCGATGCCGCGTCCGGCCGGATGCTCGGCGTAGAACCCGAGCCAGTCAGCGGCCAGCTTGGCCCGTAGCTCGTGACTGGCGTGCTTGCGGAAATCGGGGAGAACCTCGTCCTCCTCCTCGGAGAGATGCTCGCTGTTCTCGGTACGGGCGTCACCGACGGCCTTGAACCAGGCCTCGCTACCGACCGCCTGGCGAGCGGCCTCGGCTACGGCGTCGCGGATCTTGTTGTGGTCGCGGATCGCGTCGTCGGTCTCATCCTCCGCATCCTCGCCCCCCTTCTTCAGCAGGAACGGGTAGAAGACGGTCTCCTCGGCCTCCGCGTGCGTGTCCAGGCGCTGGGCCAGTGGCGCCCAGACCGCCTTGAGCTCGGCGTCAGTGTGGGCATCGTCGAGGCGGGCGAACTGGCGCCGGAACCATTCGTGATCGTCCATGATCAGCGAGGTGATGTCGGCGGCGGCAATGTCAGGAGCGGCATCCGTCATACCGAAAGCCTACGGCGACATCCCGGGCGGCAGTTTCCGCCCACCGCGAACAGCGATCGGCCGCCGACGCGCGACGATCAGGTTGTTGCTCAGCTCGCAGCGGGGACGGGCTCGCCGGCCTCGGCCGGAAGCGGTGCCTCGGTCGCAAGCGTGTCGACGTTCTGGCTCGCGTTCGCGGCGCGCTCGGCGGCGCGGGCGTTGACCCGGCGGGCCAGCACCGCGCCGAAGGCGGCGGCGACCAGGCAGGCCACCGCGGCCAGCAGCAGCCCGGCCCGTCCGCCCCAACGTTCGGAGACCGCGCCGGCGATCGGGCCGCCGATCGGTGTCGAGCCGAGGAACGCCACCGCCCACAGCGCCATCACCCGTCCCCGCATCGCGGGGGCCGAGGCCAGCTGCAGGGTGCTGTTCCCCTTGGCCAGCACGGCCACGCTGGCCGCGCCGACCAGGAGCAGGGCCAGCAGTTCGACGATGATGTTCGGCGCGATGGCGGCCAGCAGGATGACCACCCCGAAGATGGTCGAGGAGCGGATCAGTGACTGGATGCCGGTCTTGCCGCGGGCGGCCACGTAGAGCCCGCCCACGACCGCGCCGACGCCCATCGCCGCGGTCATGAATCCGTAACCGGTGGCTCCGGCGTGGAAGGTCTCGCGGGCGACGACCGGGAGAACCACCTGGAATTCATAGGCCAGACAGCCGATGATGGCCATCATCAGCAGCGGGACGGCCAGCGCCGAGGTGTGTCGCACGTAGCGCAGCCCCTCGCGCAGCTGTCCCTTCCCGCGGGGTGTCGGCTTCGGCTGCTGGAGCTTGCTGACGTCCAGGCGCATCAGCGACGTGACCACGGCGATGAAGCTGACCGCGTTGAGCAGGAAGCAGATGCCCAGGCCGCCGGTCGCGATGATGATCCCGGCGATCGCCGGGCCGACGGCACGGGCCGCATTCACCAGGACGGAGTTGAGACTCACCGCATTGCGCAGTTCGGCCGGCCCCACCATCTCCAGTACGAAGGACTGGCGGGCCGGGTTCTCGAAGCAGTTGTTCAAGCCGAGGAGGAAGGCCAGCACGTAGATCTGCCAGAGCGTCACCTGGTGGGTGAGGGTCAGGATGCCGAGAACCAGCGCCAGCACGCCCATCATCGACTGCAGCCCGATCATCAGCTTGCGCTTGTCCATTCGATCGGCGACGACTCCGCCGTAGGGGCCGAGCAGCAGGATCGGCAGCGTCTGCAGCGCGACGACGAAGCCGACCTGGGTGCCGGAGCCGGTCAGCTGCAGGACCAGCCAGGACTGGGCGACCGTCTGCATCCAGGTGCCGATGAGCGAGATGGATTGGCCGCCGAAGTAGCGGCGGTAGTTGGGGTTGCGTAACGAGGAGAAGGTCTCGCCGCGCAGCGCGGTGAATTGGGCCCGCCGAATCGCCGCCGTCATGCCTTAGCCGGTTCGCGTGTCGCTTCGCGTGTCGTCTCACGGGCCATCTCGACGGCCAGCGCTTCGAGGGCGGGGAGGGCGTCGAGGAGCTTCTGCGCCTGCGGGGTCGGGACCTGGGCCAGTCGCTCGGCCAGCATCCGGGCTCGCTCGTCGCGCAGCCGGTTGTGCATGCGGGCGCCGGCCGGGGTGACCTTCACCTGCACCACGCGCCGGTCGGTTTCATCGGCGGTCCGCACGACGAGCCCGCGCTCCTCCAGCTTGCTGAGGATGCGGGAGAGCATGGTCGGGTTGATCCCCTCGTGGTCGGCCAGTTCGCTGGCCCCGATCGGTCCGCGGCGCCCGATCGCGCCGAGTACCGAGAGGTTCGTCCGGGTCATGCCGTCGCCGGAGACCTGGCGGTCCAGCAGTCGGGAGATACGACCGAGGGCGGCCCGCAGCCGCACGATCTCGTCGTCGTCGAAGTCTGGCATCTACTCACTCCAATTACTTGCCTGCTAGCAAGCATATACCTCGCCGAGGAGTTCGGCGACCGAGATTCTCGGTACGCGGCGGCGGTGTTGGCGACGGCGACGGCGGTGGCGGTGTTGGCGGTGGCCGTGTTGGCGGTGGCGTCAGGCCCGGGCGTGGGCGGCGAACATCTCCCGGGCCGACGCCAGCGGCAGGCCCTGGGGGCCGAGCTTGGCTTCAGTGCGCCGCTGTCGGCGTCGCGAGTAGGTGGCGGTGCAGTCGATGACGATGTTGGCGTCGAAACCCATCCGGCGCGCGGTACGCAGCGTCTTGCTGACGCACTGGTCGGTGGTGAAGCCGGCGATGAGGACGGCGCTGGCATTCAACGCGGTGAGCTGCTCCTGCAGGTCGCTGTCGGTGAAGGCGTCGAAGGCGGTACGGCCGCGGGCTATGAGGTCGCCGACCCGATAGATGTCAGGTGTCAGTTCTGAGGTCGCCTTACCGCGGGTGAAGACCAGGCCACGGGTCAATTTGGCGAAGCGGCCGTGGAGGGCGTGGGGGTCGATCACCAGTGGCGCGTGGATGATCGGCACTCCGCAGCTGCGGGCATGTTCGGCCAGCGCGACGGTGCTGGCTACGACGTCTCGTCGCGTGAGATCGGGCTCCAGGAGGCGGCGGTAGAGCCCGGCGTCCGTCCACTGCCGCTGGAACTCGACGAGCAGCAGCACCGGCCGCCGCTCGCGCTCCGGCTGCCCTGGTGATGCGGTGTCTGACTGCACGTGCGGCCTCCCATCGCGTCGTCCCTCCAGCGTACGAGGTTGGCCGGTGGCCTGCGGTAGGGATCTGATCAGATCTCGCCGGTGTTCCGTGGGTGCTCAGTGTGTCTTGCTATATGAGACACAAATCCTAGAGCGCGAGACGTGAGCTACGCTCGTCCTATGCTCGATCCATCCGCCCACCCCCGCTATCGATGGGTGATCCTGGTTATCGGGGTGCTGGCCCAGGCCGCCACCTGCACCTTCATCTACGGTCTGCCGACGCTGGTTCCGGCGCTGCGCTCGGCCGACCAGCTCACCCTGCTGCAGGCCAGCCTGGTCATCTCCGCCCCGACGGCCGGGCTGCTGCTGACGTTGATTCTCTGGGGTGCGGCGGCGGATCGTTACGGCGAGCGCATCGTGATGGCTTCGGGCACCGGGATGGCGGCGCTGCTGCTCGCGGTCAGCACCCAGCTCAGCGGCGTCGGGCCGCTGTGCATCGTGCTCGGGTTGGCCGGCGCGGCCGGGGCGTCGGTGAACGCGGCCAGTGGACGGGTGGTGATGGGCTGGTTCGCGGTCAACGAGCGGGGCTTGGCGATGGGCGCCCGCCAGACCGCCCAGCCGCTCGGAGTCGCCATTGCCGCGCTCACCCTGCCGCTGCTGGCGCACCGCTACAGCGTCGCGGTCGCCCTCGCCTTCCCGGCGGTGTTCTGCGGACTCATCGCCGTGGTGATCGCGTTCTGTGTCGTCGATCCGCCCCGCCCCGCGCCGAAGCCGGGGGAGCGCGTCGGGTCGCCGTACCGCGAGGCGACGATCTGGCGGATCCACGCCTCGAGTGCCTGCCTGGTGGTTCCGCAGTTCGCCATCTCGGCGTTCACCTTGGTCTATCTGGTCGGGGAGCGGGACTGGACGCCGGTGGATGCCGGACGACTGATCTTCATCTTCCAGCTGGCCGGCGCCTTCGGCCGGATCGGCTCGGGCGTCTGGTCGGACCGGGTGGCGAGCCGGCTGCGTCCGATGCGGCAGCTGGCCGTCGCCAGCATGCTGTTGATGCTGGCCCTGGTGCTCGGCTCGATCACCGGGCAGGCGTGGATCCTCGTCGCCTTCGGGCTGGCGGCGATCGTCACCGTCGCCGACAACGGACTGGCGTACACGTCAGTGGCTGAGATGGCCGGGCCGGCCTGGACCGGACGGGCGCTCGGGGTGCAGAACACCGGGCAGAACATCGCGTCTCTGATCACCGCTCCGGTGCTGGCCGTGGTGATCGGCTCCGGCAGCAACTATGCCGGAGCGTTCCTGCTCGCCGCCGCCCTACCCGCGCTGGCGATCGGGTTGATTCCGGTGCGGGCCGAGCAGCGCGAAGCGGAGCTGGTCAACGCCTGATTCCGGCTGAACCTCCTGCTGTTTGGGCGCCCCGACCCTCAGATGGCAGGAGGTTCGCCGCGAGTGTCGCTCCCGGGGTGGCTCGTCAGCGCTCGTCGAACCCGCATTGCAGCTCAACCCGATGCACGGTGGCGACGATCTGCGGATCGGCCAGCGCGGTCCGCATCGCGGTGCCGGTGAACCACTCCTGCGCCCACTCGTGCTGATCGAAGAGGATCAGGATGAACGCCAACGTGCTGCTCGCCGGTAGCAGGGTGCGCACCGGTCGCTGACCGGGGAGGTCGATGGCCACGGCCCCTGATTCGCTCAACACGGAATCCTCGATGATGGCCCGCAGCCCGTAGGCGTCGCGCCCCGCCTCGACCAGCTGTCGACGTAACCGCTGCACCGCCACCGCACGACCCGCCGGGGAGAGAGTGGGGGCAGCGATCTCCAGCAGATAGGCCTCGAAGGCACTCTGGCCCCGGCGGCTGTCGTAGAGCGTCTGCTGCTCAGTGGCGAAGCCGTGCCAATCCTGCAGGAAATTGCGGTGATCCTGGGCGATCTCCTCCTCGGTCGCCGCGTCGAAGGCGGCGACCCGGCCGGGGTGGCGGCGCAGCAGCACGTAGCGCCACCGAGAAGGCGGGGCGTCGAATCCGGATTCGCTCAGCCGCGATATCGCCAGCGCCGTGTGATAGGACTCGAAGGCGCCGGTTGCGCGCAGCATGCGCCGGGCCCAGACGGTGTGCCGCTGGCGGTAGTGCCGATCGCAGTCGGCGCTCGGCAGCGTCGAGGCGGGGGCGAAGAGCGAGACGGAAGCAGGGTGCATCGACATTTCGCTCGCCTTCGTAAGGGAGTCGGCAGGGTCTGCCGCTTTCCATAATTTAATCGTATAGTTCGCAGAGTGATCCCAAACGCTGCCCTCTGCTGCCTCGATGACGTGCATGTCCTTGACTTCGGCATGAACATCGCCGGCCCCCAATCGACCAGCCTGCTCAGTGACCTCGGGGCCGACGTCATCAAGGTCGAGTCGCCGCAGGGTGACACCAGCCGCTCCTTCACGCCCAAGGTAGCCGGGCTGAGCGCGATGTTCGCGGCGATGAACCGGAACAAGCGCTACCTCGCGCTCGACCTCACCCATCCCAACGCCGCCGAAGTGCTCGATCCGCTGCTGCGGTGGGCCGATGTCGTCGTGCAGAACCTTCGCCCCGGCAAGGCCGGTGAGCTGGGGATCTCGGCCGAACAGTGCCACGACATCAACCCGCGGATCGTGCACGCCAGCGTTGAGGCGTTCTATCCGGCCGAGCTGACCCGACCCGGCTACGACCTGCTGGTGCAGGCCGAGACCGGAATGATGAGTCTCACCGGAGATCCCGACGGTGAGCCGTCGCGGCTGCCGGGGAGCATCCTCGACCATGTCACCGGCCTCTGGACCGCATTCGGCGTCCTGGCCGCGTTGAACGGGACGCGCGATCGGGTCGCGCTGAACATCTCCATGAGTGACGTCGCGCAGACGCTGCTGGCCGACCGGGTCTCCGCCTATCTCCTCTCCGGCGACGTCCCGACCCGGATGGGGTCGGCGATCGGCACCAGCACCCCGCTGCAGGCGTATCCGACGGCTGACGGGGAGATCGTCGTCGGCGCGGTGAGCGATGCGCTCTTCCGGCGACTCTGCGCGGTGGTCGCCCCGGACCTCAACCAGGAACCGGAGTTCGAGACGGTCGGCGGCCGGGTGGCCCACCGCGACGAGCTCAACCGGCGGCTCTCGGCGGCCTTCGCCGGTGACTCCGCACAGGCCTGGTACGACCGGCTGGACGCCGTCGGCGTCCCCGTCGGGCGCGTGCGCACCATGCCTGATGCGGTGGCCCGCCACCGGGAACTCAGCCGCACCGGCCTGGTCGAAGTGCCGGGTATGGAGGGCATGGAGGTGGTGGCGAACCCGCTGGGGATGCGGCAGTCGCTGCCCTGTCCGGGCGCTCTCGGAGCCGACTCCGAGAGCATCGCCACTGAACTGCTGGGGCTGAGCAAGGAGCAGGTGCAGACACTCGTCGCCGACGGCGTGGTGCTGCACCGATGACGGTGTCCGACACCGGCGCTCGAGGGGTCCTCGTCGGCTCCTGGCCGCTGGGGATGCCGGCCGGTCCGGAGCACTTCTATGCCGACCTGGCCGCCGCCGTCGAGACGGGTGGCTTCGACTCGCTCTTCGTGGGCGACCATCTCTTCGCGGCCGGTCCCGGTCCGGACTCCCTGGCCCTGCTGGCCTACTTCGCCGCCCGGACGAGCCGGCTGAAGATCGGGACCTCAGTGTTACAGCTCGCACTGCGCGAGCCGGTGGCGGCGGCCAAACAGATCGCCACGATCGACGCCCTCAGCGGTGGGCGACTGCTGCTCGGAGTCGGCGTCGGCGGCGAGTTCGCCGATGAGTGGTCCGCGGCGGGGGTACCTACCGCCGGACGGGGTCGCCGCCTGGACGAGTGGCTCGAACTCGCCTCCCAACTCTGGAGCGGCCAACCGGTCGATCATCAGGGTCCACTGCGGACGGTCGCGGGGGTGGTCGGCTCCCCGGCGCCGCATCGGTCCGGCGGCCCGCCGATCTGGGTCGGCGGCCGCTCCGAGGCGGCGCTGCAGCGGGCGGCCCGCCACGACGGCTGGATCGCCTATGCCTCTAGCCTGCGCCGCATTCGCGCCTCGGTCGAGACGCTGGCCGAGCTGCGCGCCGGCGGTGCCAGTGCCAGTGGCAGTGGCGGATTGGACGGCTACCCGATCTCACTCGTCCTGTGGACCTACATCGGCGCCTCCCGTGCGCAGGCCCGCCGCGGCGTGGCCGAGGTACTCGGGGCCCGCTACCGCCAGGACTTCGACCAATTCGTCGACTCCTTCTGTGCCGTAGGCGAGGCGGCGGAGGTGCAGGATCGGATCGCGGCGTTCCGGGAGGCCGGCGTGACCAACATCCTCTTCAATCCGCAGTGTCCGGCCGGGGAGTTCCTCGAGCAGGTGCAGCGGTTGAGCGAATTGGAGACAGCGCCGTGCCCGGTCCGCTAGCGGGAGTGCGGGTCCTGGAGCTGGCCGGCCAGGGCGGCGTCCCGTTCGCCGGAATGGCGCTGGCCGACATGGGAGCCGAGGTGCTGCGCCTGGAGCGTCCCAGTGGGCGGGCGGTGAAACTCGTGCCCCCGCAGTTCGACGTCGTCGGCCGGGGTCGGCGCTCGGTCGCGATCGACTTGAAGGCCGACGGTGCCGCCGACCTGGTGCTGCAGCTCGTCACCACTGCTGACGTGCTGCTCGAAGGTTTCCGCCCCGGGGTGACCGAGCGACTCGGCCTGGGACCCGATGAGTGCCTCGCGGCCAACCCGTCGCTGGTCTACGCCCGCGTCACCGGCTGGGGGCAGCGCGGTCCGCGGGCGCTACTAGGCGGGCACGACATCAACTACATCGCGGTGACCGGGGCGCTGGCGGCGATCGGCGAACGTGATCGTCGGCCGGTGCCCCCGCTGAACCTGGTCGGAGACTTCGCCGGCGGTGGGCTCTCCGCCCTCGTCGGAATCCTCGCCGCGCTGCACAGCGTGACGACCGGGGGAGCCGGGCAGGTCGTCGACGTCGCCATGCTCGACGGCGTCAGCTCGCTGCTGAGCACGGCCTACGGCTACCGCAGCGCCGGAGCGACCAGCGATGACCGGGAGTCGAACTTCGTCGACGGTGGGTCGCCGCACTACCGCACCTACGAATGTCGCGACGGCGGCTACGTCGCGGTGGGCGCGGTTGAGCCGGTCTTCTTCGCCCGGCTCATCGAGACGCTGGGCGTGGACGTCGATCCATCCGACCAGCTGGATCGCAGTCGCTGGGCGGCGATCACCGAAGCGCTGGCCGCGGCCTTCATGACCCGCGACCGGGACGAATGGGCAGAGATCTTCGGTGATGTGGACGCGTGCGTCACCCCGGTGCTCTCACTGGTCGAGGCTCAGCAGGATCGACAGGTGCGGGCCCGGGACATCCTCATCGAGCGGGCCGGGGTCATCCAGCCGGCGCCGTCTCCCCGCTTCAGCGCGACACCCTCGGCGGCTGGACTACCGCCGCGGGTGCCGGGAGAGGACACGGTCGAGGCCCTGCTGGATTGGGGCGTACCCCGCGAGCGGATCGACGGACTGCTGGCGGGCGGCGTGCTGCGGGATGCCTCAGCTCACCGTTCCGACGGGTAGTTCGGCGGACGCCGCTGCAGGGTGGCCCGCACCGCCTCCTGGGAGTCCGGGTCGGCGCAGATGAGTGCGGTGAGGGACTGCTCGAAGGTGTAGCCCTGCTGCAACGGCAGGTTCTCGATGGTGTCCAGCGATCGCTTGGCCATCCGGATCAGTGCGCTGCTGTGGCGGGCGATCCGGGCGGCGTGCTCGTGAGCGGCGGTCAGCAGTTCGGCTTCCGGCACCACCGCGACGACCCCGCCGAGCCGCAGGAGCTGCTCGGCGGAGACGGCGTCCCCGCTGAGGTACATCCAGCGGACCCACGCCTCGGGTACGAGCCGAGCCAGGTGGCGGGCGCCGCCCATGATCCCGACCCCGATCTCGGGGGTGCCGAAGCGAGCGGTATCGGCGGCGACCACGAAGTCGCAGGAGGCGGCCAGGGCGAGGCCGGTTCCCAGCGCCACGCCGTGTACAGCGGCGATGACCGGGATCGGTGCCTCCTGTACGGCGAAGAAGGCCGCTCGGACGTCGCTCATCCGGGCTTCGCTGTTCTCCGCCGAGAGGGTGGCGAACTCCTGCAGGTCATTCCCGCCGCAGAAGTGCCGCCCCGCGCCGGTGAGGATGATGACCTTCACTCCGGCGCCGAGAAGGGTGATGTCGGCGAAGAGCCGGCGGATCTCCCGGTACATCGCCTGGCTAACCGAGTTAACCGGCGGCCGCGCCAGGTACACCGTGGCGATCGCCCCGGCGCGCTCCCAGCGCAGATGCTCGAACCCGGTCTCCTCCGGCGGCGTCATTCGCCGGCTCCGGCCGCAGGCTGGTCGGTCCCGGCGCCCCAGTCCCGGGACGAGACGAGCGGCTGCGCGCCGAGGTCGGCAGCGAGCTCGGCGGGGAGCTCATCGGCGCACCGCTCGACCCACTCGACGGCCTGCTCGCACGACATGTTCGCGAAGTCGGCGTCGAGCACCACGAAATCCGCGCCGGCCGCGCTCAGCTCCTGCACGACGGACCGCGCCTCGACCGCCGCGACGACTCGGGGGCGCACGCCGACCAGCAGTTCACGACCCGGGCTGGTGCTCTGCTGAACTCGTCTGACCTCGGCCGCGAGATCCTTGAACTGCGCACCGCTGACGTTGCTGGCGTACCACCCGTCGCCCAGACGGACGGCACGGCTGATCGCCGCTGAGCTGTGCCCACCGACCAGGATCGGCAGCCTCCGACCCTGCGTCGGAGGCGGCGCGATCCCGATGGACGGGCCGCCGTCCGGCAGTGCCGAAGGGTAGGGCCCCCAGCAGGCCCGCATGGTGCGCATCGCCAGGTCGGTGCGCCGGCCGCGATCGCCCCAGCCCTGGTCAAGCAGGGCGAACTCCTCCTGCATCCATCCCGCGCCGATGCCGAGGATGAGCCGCCCGCCGGAGAGGACGTCCAGGGAGGCCGCCTGCTTGGCCGTGACGATGGGCTGGCGCAGCGGCAGGACCAGGACGCCGGTCGCCAGCTGGACACGAGTGGTCACCGCGGCCAAGTAGGAGAGCGTGACGAACGGGTCGATGAAGGCGGTCGAGGAGTCGAACGGCGGCTTGGCGGTCTCGCTGTAGGGGTAGGCCTCGGGCGGCCGCCCCGGCATGACGATGTGGTCGGAGACCCAGACGGATCCGAATCCCCGCTGCTCGGCCGCCCGGGCGACTCGCGCCAGCGCATCAGGGCCGGCCAGCGGCCCCCAGTTCGGAACTTTGATGCCGATATGCACGGTGACGAATTCCTTCCCTTTGCGGGTATGCGGGCCTAGAGTGATTTCAAGGATAACTATGTGCATCATTTCCGTCGAGGCCCAGCCGCCCGACGGGAGCCGAGGACGGATGGAGCGCTCATGGGAACACTTGACGGCAGGGTGGCATTGGTGACCGGAGCCGGATCCGGAGTCGGTCGCGCGGTCGCACTGCGTTACGTGCGGGCCGGGGCGTCGGTGGTCGGGTTCGATCGCAACGCCGACGGCCTGGCCCGCAGCGTCGAGTTTAGCGACGGAGCCATGGTCGCCGCCGTCGGTGATGTCTGCGACCGGGCCACCCTCGATGCGGCGGTCGCCACCGCCGTGGAGCGGTTTGGAGGACTCGACATCATCGCCGCGATCGCCGGTATCTCGAAGACCGGATCGCTGTTAGAGATGTCTGATGAGGACCGGGATGCGATTCTGGGCGTCAACCTGGTGGGGGTCTGGAACGCGGCGAAGGCCGGATTGCCGGCCCTGCTGGAGCGCGGCGCCGGCGGTCGAATCCTGGCCTGTGGCTCGATCGAGTCGGTGCTGGGCGGGGCGGGACTGGCCGCGTACGTGGCCTCCAAGCATGGACTGATCGGATTGATCAAGTCGATCGCCCTGGAGCTGGCCCGGACCGGCATCACCGCCAACGTCATCTCCCCGGCCGGTGTGGACACCGAACTGCTGCGCGCCGTCGTCCCGCCGGCGAGTATCGCCCACATTGCCCACAGCACGCCGGTGGATCGGCTGAGCACGCCGGAGGAGGTGGCTGCCTTCTTCGAGTTCATGGCTGGACCGGAGACCGGGTACATGACCGGCGGCAATCTGGTCGTCGACGGTGGCGTCGCCCTGCTCAACAGTCACACCACCGGGCAATCGTGGGCCGAGACGCCCGTGACCGTAGCTATTTCTGATAACTAGTCGTATGGTTACCACTTTATCGTTGAACTGCATCGACCGCGGCGCTATCGTTGCGCCACCTGATTGCGACGGAAGGTACGGCATGACTCGTCTTCGTCTCGCGGCCGAGGTCCCGGCTACTGGTCGCGACAGGCACAAGTGTCAGACAACTGGTGCGGCGACCCGACTGTCGGCGGTGAAATCGTGAGCGACGCATTGGCTCAGGCCCTGGTCGGCGCCTTGGTGCTGGGTAGCCTCTACACGGTCGTCGGTATCGGCTTCGTCATCCTGTACAAGGCCACCCACGTCCTGAACTTCGCCCAGGGCAGCCTGATGCTGCTCGGCGGCCTCATCTTCTTCACGATCAACCAGAGCATGGGCGTTCCCTGGCCGTTTGCCATGGTGCTCAGCCTGCTGGCCATGTCGGTGATCGGCTCGGCGCTCTATCTGGTCTTCTTCCGGCGCCTGGTCGGCGCGAAGGAGTTCACCCTGGTAATCGCCACGCTGGGTCTCAGCGTCGTACTCCTAACCGTCGCGCTCATCGTCTGGGGGCCGGGCACCCGCACCATGCCGGAGCTGCTCTCCCGCCAGACGCTCGTCTCGTTCGGCAACCTGAAGTTCTCGAGTATCGACGTCTTCTCCATCGCCACCGCGCTCGTGGTCGTCTTCGTACTCGACCTGAGCCTGCGCCACACCCGGATCGGCATAAAGATGCGCGCGGTGGCCGACGAGCCGCTGCTGGCGTCGCTGATGAAGGTCAACGTCAACCGGATGTCGGCTATCGCCTGGGGGATCGCGGCGTTCTGCGCCGGGGTCGCCGGTATCGCCTACTCGATGCGGCTGTCGATCGACCCGGTCGGCTTGACCGGACTCGGGCTGCTGGCCTTTCCGGCGGTGCTGCTCGGTGGCCTCGACTCGGTACGCGGTGTGCTGGTCGGCGGCTTCCTCCTGGCCATCGTGCAGAGCGCCGCCACCTACATCTTCGGCGGTATCTGGGCCGACGTCTCGGCCTATGCGGTGCTGCTGGTCGTCCTGCTGGTCCGTCCGCGGGGCTTCTTCGGATCACGGACGGCGGTGCGGTTGTGAGCCAGACCAATGAACATGCAGAGGAGCGTTCCTTGTCCGTTCTAGAGAAGCCGCAAGGAACGCCGCCGCCCGCACCGCCAAGCGTGGCACCGCCGTCCGATTCCCCCAGTGGATGGCGCGGCCGGCTGGCCGGCGACCTTGCGAATGTCTCCGGCCAGCGCTGGTATCGCATCGCCATGACCTTCGGGCCCTGGATCGTCGGTGCGCTGATCTTCCTGGCCTTCGCCAACTCGGCCAGCACCTACATCCTCATCATCGCCGGCACCGTTCTCATCTACTCGATCAGCGCCATCGGGCTGAACCTGCTGATGGGGCAGGCCGGTCTGGTGTCGATCGGTAACGCGGCGCTGATGGCGGTCGGTGCGTACACGACCGGGATCCTCAGCTCCAAGGCCGGTTGGTCGGTCTTTCCCATACCTTTCCTGGTGAGTGCCTTCGTCGGCGGCCTGGTCGGCCTGATCATCGCCCTGCCGGCCCTGCGGCTGCGCGGCATCTACCTGGCCCTGGCCACCCTCTCCCTGCAGTTCTTCGTGGCGTTCGCCGGTGACCGTTACCAGGCGCATACCGGTGCGGTCTCCGGAGTGGCGGTAACGCCGCTGAAGATCGGCGGGACGACCTTCGTGCAGGGGAAGGACTTCGTGCTGCTGCTCGGAGTCTTCCTGGCCCTCACCGTGCTGATGGTCCGCGCGCTGACCCGGCACGCCCCCGGGCGCATGTGGAATGCGCTGCGGGAGAGCGAACTCGCGGCCACCGCGATCGGCGTCAACGCGGCCCGCTGGAAGCTCGCCGCCTTCGTCGTCAGCTCGTCGATCATCGCCGTCTCCGGCTCCCTGCTGGGCTACTACAACCAGATCGTCTCCTCGGACGCCTTCACCCTCGACTTCGCCGTGACGTTCATCGTCATGCTGATCCTCGGCGGAATGGGGCGCATATCCGGGGCCATTCTCGGCGCCACGATCGTCGTCTCGCTGCCCTACGTCCTGACGAACCTCACCGCGAACCTGCCGCAGAGCGGTGGCTTCGGCAAGTGGATCAACGACAACATCTTCTATCTGAACAACGGCCTCTACGGCATCCTGGTCCTGATCATCCTGCTCTATCTGCCCGAGGGGATCACCCCGGCGCTGGCTCGACTCGCGCGCCAGAGCGGGCAGCGACTACTGGGAACCGACACCGGTCGCACCCGGCGGGTCCGGAAGCCACGGGCGGCGATTGTGAGCCGGCCCGGTGCCGACGCGGCGCTGCTGCAGGTCGCCGGACTCGACGTCATGTACCAGACCGGAGCCCGGGCGGTCAGCGATCTTCAGCTGCGCGTGCCCGAGGGGAGCATCGTCGCGCTACTCGGTCGCAATGGGGCCGGAAAGACCAGCACACTGCGAGCGATCAGCGGATTCCTGGTTGCCGAGTCGGTGCGCGTCGACGGATCCGTTGAGTTGGCCGGCCGCGACGTGGTGGATCTCTCCCCGGCCAAGACGGCCGCCCTCGGCGTCGTCCTCGTCCCGGAGCGGAACAAGATCTTTCCGAGCCTTACGGTCGAGGAGCACTTGAAGCTGGTCACCACCCGCGGCTACGCACAGGTGCTGGAACGCCCTTATTTCCATCGGCTGAAGGAGCGGCTGGACCAACCAGCCGGCCTGCTCAGTGGCGGGGAGCGGCAGTTGCTGGCGCTCGCCTCGGCGTCGCTGCTGGAACCCAAGTTGCTCATGGTCGACGAGTTCTCCCTCGGGCTGGCTCCGGTGATGATCCAGGAGGTGGCCCGAGTGATCCGAGGGTTGCGCGATGACGGGATGACCATCCTGCTGGTCGAACAGAACGCCGCAGCGGCACTGGCTCTCGCCGATTGGTCCTACCTGATGGAAGGCGGCGAGGTCGTCGCCGAGGGAGCAGCCGCCGAGATGGCCGAACGGCTGGGCATCACGAAGGGAGCCGTATCGTGACCGTCTCGACGGCGGAGGCCTCGACGCCGGAGACTTCCACGCCGGAGGTACCCGCGCTGGTGGTCTCGAACGCGATCCTCAAGTTCGGCGGTATCACCGCCCTCGACGACGTCAGCTTCCACGTTGAGCCCGGCGAGACGTTCGGCATTATCGGGCCGAATGGCGCCGGCAAGACGGCGCTGCTCAACTGCATCTCGGGGGTGTACCGACTCACCTCGGGCTCTACGCAGCTGTACGGCGATTCGATCAGCGGCGTTCCCCCGCACCGGATCGCCGCGCTAGGTCTGTCGCGCACCTTCCAGAACATGGAGCATTTCAAGCAATTCCGGGTGATCGACTACGTGATGCTCGGCCGTATGCATCAGTCCCGCAGCTCCGTCGTGGCATCGCTGGTGGCCTGGCCCTGGATGGAGCGCGTTGAACGCCAGGAGCGGGCTCGCGCGATGGATCTGCTCGAACGCCTGCACCTGGAGCACGTGGCCCGCCGCGAACTCTCCGACCTTCCCTACGGCGTGCAGAAGCGGGTGGATATCGCCCGCGCCCTCTCGAGCAGTCCGAAGGTGCTGCTGCTCGACGAGCCGACGTCCGGGACGATCACCAGCGAGCGGGCCGATGTATCGGAGGCTATTCAGTTGGTCACCGACTACGGCGTGCCGACGGTCCTGGTCGACCATGACGTCGACTTCGTCTCCCGGCACTGCAGTCGGGTGCTGGTGCTGAGCTACGGCAAGCCGATCGGCATCGGTACGCCTGAGGCGATGCTGCGTCGCCCGGACGTGATCGAGACCTTCCTCGGATCGGTGACCGAGGACGTGGTGGAAGAGATCGAGGCGGAGATCGAAGCCGAGATCGAAGCAGGGACCGAAGCGGGGACCGAAGCAGGGACCGAAGCCGGCTCCTGACAGCAAGCTCGGATAGGCCCGGTGTCGGATCACCCGGGCCTATCTGCCTCTCCGGCCGGCGCCGGCCAGCCGGAGAGGCGCCGGCTAGTTTCCCAGCACGACGGGCAGGTACTCCGGGCCGCGGTTCATATGCGTCGAGCGCCACTGGATAGTGTCGGTCGCCACGCGCATGGCGGGGAACTTGCTGGTCAGAACACTCAATGAAATCTGGGCCTCCATGCGGGCCAATGACGCGCCCAGGCAGTGATGGGCGCCCCGCCCGAAGGTCAAGTGGGCGACGCTCGGGCGCCGGATGTCCAGCTCGTCGGCCCGCTCGAACGCCTCCTCGTCGCGATTGGCCGAGGCAATCATGACGTTGATGGTGTCGCCCTCCCGCACCGGCACCCCACCGATCTCGAAGTCAGCCGCGGCCAACTTGTCGATGTTGTGCGTCGGGGAGTCGAAGCGAAGCAGCTCCTCCACCGCGCCGGGAATCAGCTCCGGCTCGGCACAGAGTGCGTCCCAATCAGCGCGGCTCGGCCCAAGCAGTTGCACCAGCGCGTTGCCCAGAAACATCGTGGAGGTCTCGTGCCCGGCGAAGATGAACTGGGTGATCATGGCGACCAGCTCGTCTTCGGTGAAGCGGTCTCCGCCATCCCCCTCGGCCTCGATGAGCGCGGAGAGGAGGTTGGAGGTGGGGCGCCCGCGCCGATCGTCGAAGACCGCGGTCAGGTAGCTGCGGAGCTTGAAGACGCTCTCGTGCCCCTCGGCGATGATGTCCGGGTCTCGCCAGTCGGCTCCGACGAATTTCCCCAATGAATTGGCCCAGGTTCGGAGGTCATCGCGGTCGTCGGGGGAGATGTCGAGCATCTCGCTGATCACGATGAGCGGGAGGTGGAAGGCGTAGGCATCGATCAGTTCGACCGTCCCCTCACGGGGCAGCGGAGCCACCAGGCGCTCGGCGATCTCGGTGATGCGTTCGTGCATGAGCGCGACCATCTTCGGGGTGAAGGCCCGCTGCGAGAGCTTGCGAAGCCGCATGTGATGGGCCCCGTTGGTGCCGCCGAGGCGCTTCTCCAGGAAGCCGAACATCTCGGCCAGGCGGATCCGTTCGCGCTCGTCGACCTGGCTGGCCGCGGTGCGGTAGCGGGTGCCCTTGATGGCCAATCCCTGATGCACCGCCGGCGAGGTGAGGATCGTCTTGCAGTCCTCGTAGCGCGAGATGAGCACCTTGTCGACGTGTCGGAAGACCGGTGCCTGCTCGCGAATGCGTTGGTACAGCGGATAGGGATCAGCAACAAAACGATAGTCAAGAGCGAAGAAAGCGGCGACATCGTCGGCCAGTGCGCGGTTGTCCTGGAGCAAGGTTGATTCCACAATTTATGCTAACGTTAATTATGGATTTAGGGCAAGAGCCGTTTGCCGAGATCGTCGCCCGGCTGAAGGTGCTGGAGGACGAGCGAGACCTGCGCCGCCTCCTCGCGCAGTACGCCTTCTACGCCGACACCGGGCGCTCTCGTGACTGGGTGGCTCTCTTCACCGCCGATGGCGCGATCGACCTCGGAGACACCGTGCACTCCATGAGCGGCGCTGCTGCCCCCGACGGATACCCGAGCCGGGCCCGCTTCGTCGGCCATGAGGCGTTGCTCCTCGACTTCATCACCGCACTGCCCCATCGCCGGGTCGAGCGCCGCTCGGCGCATCACACGACGAGCGGCCCCATCACCTTCGATATCGACGGTGACGACGCGATCGCGGTCGGCTACTCGGTGCTGATAGCCCGAGACCCGGACGGCTTCCACGTGGAGATGGCCGCCTTCAATCGCTGGACGTTTCGGTGTGAGTCCGGGCGGTGGCTCATCGCCGAGCGGAAGATGCGACCGATCGGCTCGGCGGAGGCGATCGGCATTCTGGAAGGCAGTTCGGGTGAGTGACCCGGCGGCCGGAGCGGCGGGATGGCCGAAGCCGGCCATCCCGGTTCACATCGGTCTGGCGGTGGCTGACCTGGACGCCGCGATGGCGAAGTTCGGTCCACTGCTGGGTCTCACCTGGGGTGAACCGGTGCGTGGACTGTGGCAGGAGTATCTGGTGGCTGGGTCGCGGGTGCGCTGGTCGCTGAGCTACGTCAAGTCAACCGTCGGGCAGCCGCAGATCGAACTGCTGCAGGGTGGACCAGGGTCGACGTGGCACACCGACGCCTCCGGCGCGCTGCACCACTACGCCTTCGCCACGCCCCGCCCGGCCGCCGATCGCCGCCGGTTCCTCGGTCTCGGATGGCGGCTGGACCTGTGCCGCGCCGACGCCGACCCCGACACGTCCTTCGCATATCTGACCCGCGCCGGAGACGTGCGCGTCGAGCTTGTGCCGATTGACTCGACTCCGGTGCAACCGGTGTCCCAACAAGGAGGAAGAGCATGAAAGTTATCGCTGACGACACCAGATGCATCGGCTCCGGCCAGTGCTACCTACAGGCGCCGGGTGTCTTCGACATCGACGACGAGGAGGGGACCGTCGTCGTGCTGCAGGAGCAGCCGCCGGTCGAGTCGGAGCGTGACGTACGCGCGGCGGCGGAGATCTGCCCGTCCGGCGCGATCAAGGTTCTCGAAATTTAGTCGCATAGTTATTATATTGGTATTGAACTCCGCGTTCTGGAGAGGTACGTTTGCGGCCACCCTTCGTTACGTCGAGAGGCCTTACATGTATCAGGCACGTTTCACAGCAGTCCTAGCAGTGGCGGTCGTGACGTCGGTGACGCTCGCCGCCTGTAGCAGTGGAAGCAGTAGTGGTAGCGCCAGTGGAGGCGGCGGCGACTATCAGGTCGGGTTCAACTCAGACCTCTCCGGCAAGTACTCCCTCAACGGGGTCGGCCAGCGAGACGGTTACAAGGCGTACTTCGACTACGTGAACAGCAAAGGCGGTATCAACGGCCACAAGGTGAATGTCAACGTCACCGACGACGCATCCGACGTCACCCGCGGTACCACCAACACCACCCAGCTGATGACGGCCAAGAAGGTGTCGGCGGTCGGCGGGTACATCCTGAGCAACGTCTGTGGGGCGGCGGCGACGATCGCGGCGACCAACAAGGTGCCGATCAACTGCGGTTCGCTGGCCGAGGACCTGCTCAACCCGGCCAAGCCGTTCGTGTACTCCGCGGCGATCTCGCAGAACATGGAGGCCGGCCCGATCTTCAACATGGGCAAGACCCTCGTCGCCGACAAGCCCGCACCCAAGGCGGCGATCATCATCTTCGCCTCCGCGGCGAGCGTCTCGCTGCAGCAGGGTCTCGAGCGTTACGTGAAGTCGGCCGGTTGGAATCTGGTCGCCAACCAGTCCGTTCCGCTGACCGCGACCGACGTCAGTGCCCAGGCGGCCACCATCATCGCGGCTAAGCCGGACGTCATCATGGGTTCGCTCTACGACCCACTGGCCGTGTCGATGATGCGGGCGCTGAAGGCAGCCAATCTGTCGGTTCCGTTCGTGGACTACGACGGCGCGACCTACAAGAGCGGCCTACTCGCGCTGAAGGACCCGAACTTCTACCTCCTCTCAGCCAAGACGGCTGACGGTGTCGGTGACACGCAGTACCTGAAGGACTATCAGGCCGCGGCGGCGATGGCCGGCAAGGATCCGACCACCCCGTTCTTCAACACCGGCTACGTCCAGGCGCTGGAGATCGGCGAGGGTCTGAAGAAGTGTGGCTACCCGTGTGACGGGGCGAAACTGCAGACCACGCTCGACACGCTCGACGTCGACACTCAGGGTGTCACCAGTGGCAACGTGACCTACACCGCCTCCAACCATGAGGCAGTGCACAGCGCCAGCTTCTACGTCTGGGACGCCAGCAAGAACGCAGCAGTCGTCGCCGCAAAGGATCTACCCGAAGGCGATGGCAAGTAACCGCTGAACCAGCGCACCACCAGCACCGCCCCGGTAAGAAGACTGCGGCCCCGCTCCTCCTGAGGAGCGGGGCCGCAGTCTGTCGTTGTGCCGAACTGTTCAGTGCTGCAGTTCTGCGGCCTGCTTGTTGTCGTGACGGCTCCACCACTTGTCCGTCAGCGGCTCGCCGTGGGACCAGTCGTAGACGCACTGGCGATGGGTGATGGCCCAGACGCCGCCCCGCCGTTCGAAGGCGTCGAGGTAGCGCCCGGCATTCATATAGTCGCGAGCGCCGCTGTCCTCATTGACCGTGAGAACGCAGACGAAGTAGGACTGGCAGTCGGCCCGGTCGCCGTCCACCTCGATCTCGGTGTTTCCGATCAGGTGAAAGTTGATGGCTACCGGTGAGTTCCCCACGAAGACCGGTGAGGTGCTGCTGAGGTACTCCCGGATCGGGCCGTTGAAGCCCTCGTGATCCTCGGTGGCGTCCTCGTGGTAGCAGGAGAGGGCGGAGGCGAGGTCGCGGCTGTCGGTGGCTCGGGCCCGCCGGTACAGCACTCGCTGGATTGCGCGCTCGTCCAATAGTCGTTGTAACTCGTTGCGGTCGAGATCCATCCGAACTCCAATCGTCAGAAGCCTTGTTCCGTTTGGTGGTTAGTGGATACTATAATCAGAAATACCTAACGATGCCGGAGGTTCTGATGGTCGCAGTCCTATCGCCGCAACCAGCGCGGGTGAAGGTGAGCAAGGCGAAGTGTCCGCCGGTTGGCGGCCTGCGCGGCAAGCGGGTTGGCCTGCGGCGTGACCGGTTCTGGCTGTCTTGGGACTGGATCACCGACGAGTGGTCGCAGCTGCTGGAGAAGGACGGCGCCGAGGTCGTCATCTGGCGCGCGCCGGTCGGCAAGGGTGACAAGGAGATGGTGGAGGGCGGCGAAGAGTACGTCGAGTTCCTGGCCGCCATTGATGTGGCAGTGAGCGGCTTGGGCAACTGCGGCTCCTGCACGCTCTGGGCGATCCATGACGCCGTCGGGGCGCTTGACACCGGGCTGCCGACGGCCGCCGTGGCCAGTGAGCACTTCGAACCGCTGGCCCGCACGCTGGCCGCTCAGCGCGGGCACGATGATCTGCGGCTCAAGATCATGCCGTACCCCATTGAGGGGAAGCCGGAGGACGAGGTGCGCCAGATCGCCCGGGACAACTACGAAGACCTCCTCGCCACCTTGGGGGCCACTCGATGACGGCAACGCTGACCGGCGAACGCGTCGAGGTCCCCGACGACGTGGTCGCCTTCTCCGAGGACGCGCTGCGCCGGGGCTGGTCGGATGGCCTGCCCTGCGTGCCGCCGACCGAGGAGCGCGTGCAGGCCTACGTCGAAGCATCTGGACTGGATGCCCAGCACACGCTGGGGATTCTCTACCCGCTGGGCATCGATTGCACGGTGGAGTTACTGGCCGTCAACGCGGTCATGGCCGGCGCCCCCGCCGCGGCGATGCCGCTGATGGCGGCCTGCGTGTCGGCGATGGCCGACCAGGCCTTCGATCTGGCTGGAATCAACGCGACCACGGCCTCCGTCGTACCGGCGTTCGTCGTCAGTGGACCGGTACGCGACGAGCTGGGTCTGCCATACAAGCACTCGGCGATCGGAGGCGCGGCCGGTCCGGCGCCGGCCATCGGCCGTGCCCTGCGCCTGCTGGTCCGAAACGTCGCCGGACAGGTGGCCGGTCTCAGCTCGGAGTCCGTCTTCGGCCAGCCCGGACGGGTCACCGGCATCGTCACATCGGAGTGGCTGGAGGAGTCCCCCTGGCCATCGCTGGGCGAGCGCCGCGGTTTTCCGGGCGATTCGGTCACCGTCTTCGGCGTGCTCGGCACCGCGAACATTCTCAACAGCTACGGAAGCAGCGGCAGCGAGATCCTCGAAGTCGTCGGGAAGTCGCTCTCCTACATGGGCAACAACAACATGGACCACTCGGCCCAGTTCGCCCACCAACTGGTTGCGCTGAACCCGGTATGGGCGCGCATCGTGGCTCGGGAGTTCCCGGACATGCAGGACGTCCAGGAGCGGCTGTACCACCACTCGGCGGTGCCGATCGAGAACTTCCCCGAATCCCTGCACGGCCCGCTGCAGGAGGCCCACGACGTACGGTCGGACGGGAAGGTGTACCTGATGGACACACCGGAGGACGTCTCCGTCATCGTCAACGGCGGCAAGGGGAGTCTGCACGCGTGCATGTTCCCGGCGATGTCGAACATGCTGCCGGTGACCCGCTCACTGAACCCGGAGACTTGGCAACCACCGACCGGCACGAGCGACTGATACCCAGATGCGATACCTAGATGAGCGGAGAACGACGTGACAGCAACTACTGAGGACCTGCGCGCGGCCATCACCGAGATCCAGAGCATCGTCTCGGCCGACGGCGCCCGACTGGATGTGGTCGACGAGACGCAGAGTGCGGTGCGCTTCCGCCTCGACCTGAGCGATGCGTCGTGTGCCGACTGCGTGCTGCCGCCGGCCAGCCTGCTCGACGTCGTGCAGCTGTCGATGCGCCGGCGGACCGGCGATGACGATCTCACCGTGCGCATCGACGACCCCCGCGACGGTGAGTGACGGGGACGACCCTGGGCGGACGGGCCCGAGTGGACTGAACGGGCTGGCTCTGCTGCCGGTTGACCTGCAGTCGGTCGACGTCCTCGAATGTCCTTACCCGGCCTATAAAACGCTGCGCGAATCCGCACCGGTCTTCCACAGCGACCGGGGCTACTGGGTGGTGACGCGCTATGAGGACGTGGCCGCGATCCTGCTGGACACCGCGCGCTTCAGCGGCTACGTGCCGCGCCCACCGGACGCCGAGATCGACGCCATCCTCGACGAGGGCTACCCCGAGATACCAACCCTGATCTCGGCCGACGCGCCGATGCACAGCCAGTACCGGGCGTTGGTGAACAAGG
Organism: Jatrophihabitans sp. GAS493; assembly: GCF_900230215.1. Taxonomy (NCBI): domain Bacteria; kingdom Bacillati; phylum Actinomycetota; class Actinomycetes; order Jatrophihabitantales; family Jatrophihabitantaceae; genus Jatrophihabitans; species Jatrophihabitans sp. GAS493. The sequence continues at coordinate 1,364,071 of NZ_LT907982.1, forward strand.
CGTTCCTACCCGGCCGGGTGGCGCAGCTGGAGTCGGAGATCGCCGCGATCGCCGACGAGTTGATCGATCGTTTCATCGACGCCGGCCGGGTCGAGCTGATCGGCCAGTTCGCCGTCGGTCTCCCGCTCACCGTGATCGCCGACGCGCTCGGGGTCTCCCGGGCGGACCTGCCGACCTTCAAACGGTGGAGTGATGACATCGTCGCCCCGCGATCGGGCCTGCTCACCCGCCCCGAGTTGCTCGCCGCGACCCGCAGCCTGGTCGAGATGCAGCAATACATGGCGCAGCGCTGCGAGCAGCGTCGCCGCGAACCGAGGGACGACCTGCTCACCGACCTCGTGCAGGCCACCTTCGATGCCGGCGATCGAGCCGGCGAGCAGCTGAGCCTGAACGAGGTGATCGGAATCATCCGGCAATTACTGGTTGCCGGCAACGAGACGACCACCTCGCTCATCGCCAACGTGATGACCCTGCTGATCGAGCACCCGGAGCAGATGCAGGCCGTCCGAGCCGACTCGGCCCAGCTGACACCGATCATCGAGGAGTCGCTGCGTCTCGATGCACCGATCCAGATGCTGCCGCGCCGGGCCCGGGTGGACGTCGAGATCGGCGGTACCAGGGTGGCGGCCGGAGATCTGCTCTACGTCGTCTACGCCTCGGCCAACCACGATGAGAGCCGATTTGCCGTTCCCGCCGAGTTCGATCCGCAGCGTGCCAATATTCGCAAGCACCTCGCTTTCGGCAAGGGCGCGCACTTCTGCGTCGGTGCATCGCTGGCCCGGGGGGAGGCCCGGATCGCCTTCGAGCGACTTCTGAGCCGGGCCACTGACTGGGCGCTGGCGACCGACCGGGACGAACCGGTGCGGCGAGGGCTCTCCATGCAGTTGCGTGGCCTCTCCCATCTCGACCTGACCTTCCGAGCTCGCTGATGGGCGTGCTGCTCATCAGCGGGGCCGCCGGCGGCATCGGTGCGGCACTATGTGAGTCGCTGGCCCGGCGCGGACACACCGTGGTCGGCGGCGACATCGCACCCGGACGGCCGCCGGGGGCGGCGGCGACCATGCATCTGGACGTCACCGACGCCGGGTCGTGGGCCCAGGTCGTCGCCGCGGTCGGTGAGCGCTACGGCCGACTCGACGGGCTGGTCAACAACGCCGGAGTGCTCGGAGTGGGTAGCCTGCTCGACCTCTCCCCGGCCGACTTCGACGCTGTCTGCGCGGTGAATCAGCGGGGCTGCTTCCTCGGGATGCGCGCGGCGGCGGCGTCGATGCGCCACACCGGCGGCGGGTCGATCGTGAACCTCTCCTCGGTGGCCGGCCTCGGCGGATCGGCCGACCTCTTCGCCTATACGACGACGAAGTGGGCCGTGCGGGGTATGACCCGATCGGCCGCGCTGGAGCTCGGACCGTTGGGTATCCGGGTCAACGCGGTACTGCCGGGAACCGTCGCCGCCGGGCTGGCCGACGGGGTCGATGACCAGGCCCGGGCCGAATTCTTCGAGCGTCTGCCGCTGGGGCGAAAGGCTCATCCGGTCGAGATCGCCGACGCCGTGGCCTATCTGCTGGGGCCGGAGAGTAGCTATCTGACCGGCACCGATCTGGTGGTCGACGGTGGTCTCAGCGCCCGCGTGCCGATGCCACCGCGCCTGAGCCCGCCTGAGCCCGCCTGCTAGCGGGCGCGGGCCACCAGGCTGCGGGCCTTCTCGTAGTCGTGCACGAGCACCGTCTCACCGCTGGCGGTCAGGGCGGCCGGGCGGCCCTGGGCGAGTACCTCTTCGTAGAGCTCGATCAGCTCCTGGGCCGCCTCGATCTCCTCGGCGCTGGGTGTGAAGATCTCATGGATGATCGCGACGTGCGGCGGGTAGAACGTCGAGAGCGCGGTGAAGCCCTGCCGGCGTGACTCCACGCCCCGACGGCGTACCTCCGCGTAGTCACGGTAGTCGGGTGCGTAGACGATGTCGCTGACGCCGATGTGCGCGGCGGCGGCGGCGACCACTGCCTGCGACTTCATCGGCTGGAAGACCGGGTTCAGATCGCCGTTCGGCTCTAGGAGTGGGATGCCCATCTCGACGCTCATGTCGCCTGGGCCGAACATCAGCGACACCACCTGCGGGTGACGGCTGATCTCCTTGATATCCATCATCGCGCCGGATGCCTCCACGATCGCGTAGATGTCCGGGGTCGCCCCGTGTTCGGCCAGGAGTTCGATGATCTCCAGCAACTCCTCGTAGGACTCGAGCTTCGGGTACGCCATGCAGCCCACCCCCGCCTCGGCCAGCGCGATGACGTCCTCGCGCCCCCACACGGTGCTGAGATGATTCGGCCGGGCCAGCGTCGGGCGGCCGCCGAAGAACGAAGGGTCGCGCAGGTAGCCGACGGCGCGCTCGCGGGCCGGCTCCTTGCTGGCCGGGGGGACGGAGTCCTCGAGGTCGAGGAAGATCATGTCGGCTGGAATGTCCGGGATCTTGGCCCACTTGTAGTCGTCCATGATCGGTGTCTCGAAGATGCTTCGAATCGAGCGGTAAGCGGCCCGACGGGTGGCGTCTGCGTCGCTGTGGTTGGTGCTCATCAGATGACTCCCAGCTTGTGCAACTCGGCTACTTTCTCCTCGGGAATTCCGAGCCAGTCCTGATAGACGAGGGCGTTGTCCTCGCCGAGCTTCGGGCCGACGCGCCAGACCTGCCCGGGGCGCTGATGCAGCATCGGGACGACGCCCTGCATGCGCACCTGGCCGAGGTCGGGGTCGGCGACGGAGATGATGTCCCCGCGTTCGGCGTATGTCTTGTCGTTGACGATGTCCTCGGCGCTGAAGATGCGGGAGGCGACCACCTCAAGGGCGCTCATCGCGTGCAGGCACTCATCGGCCGTCCGCTGCGAGATCCACTCCGAGAGGAGCTTGTCGAGGCGATCCTTGCGTTCGGCCTGCTGGGCTGCGGTGTCGTAGTCGGCCAGTGGCTCGCCGAGAAGCTGGGCGATGTTGCGAACCGAGCGGGGCGTGGCCGAGGTGACGGTCAGCCAGATGTCGTCGGAGGTCGAGTAGGTATTCACTACCGCGCCCGGGGCGACGGCCATCTGGTTTCCGGCCCGCTCGGGGGAGACCCCGAACTGGTCGTAGAAGATGACCTGCCACTCGATGAGCCGGTAGAGGGTTTCGAAGAGCGCGATGTCGATCCATTCGCCTTCGAAATCCGGATCATTGCGCCGCACCAGCGCGGCCGACACCGCGAAGGCGCCCATCAGCGCCGTGGTCGTGTCAGCGTGCGAGAAGCCGGTATGAACCGGGGGGCCGTCCGGAAAGCCGGTGACGTGGACGACGCCGCTGCGGGCCTCGCCGACCTTTCCGAATCCCGGATCGTTGTAGTTCGAGGCGGTGGCGCCGTTGCCGGTGATCTGCAGCATCACCGCGCGCGGGTTCACCGCATGCACGCCGGCCCAGTCCAGGCCCCATTTCTTCAGGGTGTCTACCCGGAAGTTGGTCACCACGACGTCGGCCCAGGCCACCAGTTCGCGCGCGACGGCCTGCCCCTCCGGGTTGCGTAGGTCCAGCGTCACTGAACGCTTGTTGCGGGCTGAGACCTTCCACCACAGGTGCACGCCGTCCTTGGTGGGCCCCTGGTGCCGGCCCGGGTCGCCATGCAGCGGGTCCTCGACGTGCACCACGTCGGCGCCGAGGTCAGCCATCAGCGTGCCGGCCAGTGGGCCCGCGATGACGTGCGCGAACTCTACGATCTTTACCCCGGATAGGGCCGGAATGCTCACCATCAGTCTGTCTCACCCATTCCGTTGCCACTCGGTTGTCGCGCAATGTTGATCGCCTAGTGACTAACCTAGGGTTTTATGCGCATGATAGTCAAGAACATCATTATCGGGTCACACCGGCCCGATGTCGAACCGGCCGCCGCGGCTGGCCGGCACGGAGTGAAGGGAAGCCAATGTCTGTCGACTTGACGGAGAAACCAAAGGAAGCGATCGATGCTCGGTGGGACGCCCTGCCGCTGCTCATCGGGGGTGCGTTCGTGGCCGGCCGGGGGGAACCGATCGTCGTCGAGAACCCGGCCACCGAGCAGGTCATCGCCCGGATCGCGACGGCCGACGCCGAGCAGGTCGACGCTGCCGTCGGCGCGGCCCGTCAGGCGTTCACATCAGGACCGTGGGCGTCGATGACCGGCCGCGACCGCCGGGCCGCCCTGCATCGCTTCGCCGATACCTTCGAGGCCTACGCCGATCGCTTCGCCGAGGCCATCATCGCCGAGCTCGGGACGCCCATCTCGATCGCCGGGCCGCTGCACGTGGTGTGGCCCATCGATCACCTGCGCTGGTATGCCGATCAAGCCGCGGTGGATCGCACTGAGGATCTCGGGGTGCACAGCCGTCCGGTGGCCTCGAAGAGCGAGGTCGCCTACCGGCCGGTCGGAGTGGTTGCGGCCATCTCGGCCTACAACTTCCCGTTGACGCTGGCCGTGCACAAGCTGGGCGCCGCGCTGGCCGCCGGCTGCACGGTGGTGCTCATGCCGTCCCCGCGAACGCCGATCTCGACGATGCTGCTGGCCCAGGCGATCGCCGAGTGCGGCCTGCCGGAGGGGGTCGTCAACGTCATCGCCGGCGAGGCCGAGGTTGCCCGTCGGCTGACTGAGCACCCCGGCGTGGACAAGATCGCGTTCACCGGATCAACGGCGGTCGGGACCGAGGTCATGCGGCAGGCGGCGGCGAATCTACGCGGCGTCGTCCTGGAGCTCGGAGGTAAGTCACCGGCCATCCTGATGCCTGGCAGCGACATCGCCGCCGTCACGCCCGGCCTGCACCTGAGGTACTGCCGAAACGGTGGCCAGGCCTGCGCCGCACCGACCCGGCTGCTCGTGCCGCGGGAGGACTGGGAGGAGTTCCTCGCCGTCAGCCGGCGCGTCTACGCCGAGATCCCGGTCGGTGATCCGCTCGACCCGGCGACGGTCGTGGGTCCGATGATCTCCCAAGCCCACCGCGATCGCGTCGAGGGTTATGTGAACGCAGCCATCGCCCAGGGAGCCACCGTCGTCGCCGGCGGTGGTCGGCCGGAGATCGCCCATGGTTGGTACACCAACCCGGTGCTGCTCTGCGACGTCGACAACTCCTGGCCGATCGCCCAGGAGGAGGTCTTCGGTCCGGTCGCCATCGCCACGCCCTACGACGACCTGGAGGAGGCGGTCGCGCTGGCCAATGATTCCCGCTACGGGCTGCACGCCTATCTCTTCTCACCCGACCTCGACGCGGCCCGGGCGCTGGCCGGGCGATTGCGGGTCGGCGCGGTGACGATCAACGGCGGCGGCGGCTTCCGCCCGGACGCGCCGATGGGCGGCTTCGGCGTCAGCGGGGTGGGGCGTGAGGTCGGCAAGTGGGGGATCCTCGAGTATCTGGAGCCCCAGCACATCCAATGGGCCACCGGCTGAGTGCAGCGCGCAGACGGCGGGGGCCCGCGACCCTAGTCGCGGTCCCCCGCCGTTAGCAGGAATTCCTTGGCGGCGCCGCAGTCTTACTGCGGCAGTTCGATGTTGTACAGCTCGACGGCGTTGTCCTGAAGCACGCGCTTCTTGACGTCAACCGGCAGGTCGGCGAGCACCCGGATGAAGTGCTCCTTCGGGTTGGGGTAGAGGCAGGTCGGGTGTGGAATGTCCGTCTCCACCAGCACATTGTTGACGCCGATCGTCTCGATGAGCTTCTCCGGACCGCTCTTCTCGAACCAGAACATCACGTAGATGTGGTCACGGAAGTACTCCGACGGGCGCTTGCGGGTCATGTTGACCTCGTCCTCCTCGGTCACCATCTCGTCGAACTGGAACTCCAGTGCCTCGAGCATGAACGGGATCCAGCCGATGCCGCTCTCGGCCGAGACGATCTTCAGATTGGGGAAGCGGTCGAAGAGGTCGCTCATGCACAGGTTCACGATGATGCGCAGATTGCTCATGTACATCTGGGTCGAGAACGCGGCCAGCCGCCGCTGGTGGCCGAACTGCGACCAGGTCGGGCTCACGGCGGAGCCGCTTAGCCGCTGCGTGGAGCGCGGCTGGTTGCGGGAGTTTCGGATCGCTTCGATCTCCTCCTTTCGGGAGCCGGCACCGATGTGGAAGTTCGCGACCAGGTGGTTGTCGTTCAACAGCTGCCACATCGGAGTCCAGTAGTCCTCCCAGAGTTCGGGCAGGCCGATCATCTCCGGCTTGTCCGACATGGTGAAGCCCTTCATACCCCGGGCGGAGAGGCGCTTGATCTCACCCACGGTGAGGTCCATGTCCCAGACCGGGAGCAGCCCCTGTGGGAAGAGCCGGCCGTTGGACTCGGTCTGCACGTCGATGAGGAAATCGTTGTAGATCTGCAGCACTGCGGTCCGCAGTTCGAGATCCTCGATGGCGAAGATGTGATTGGATGCGAAGCCGATGCCGTTGGGGTAGAGGATCTGGGCGTAGACGCCGATGCTGTCGAGCAGCTCCAGCCGCTCCTTCACGGCAAAGGCCGACTTGTCGATCAGCTCGTAGGGCTGCACGACGTGGGTGCCGTGGACCTTGTGGGCGTTGCCATCCTTGTCGGTCTGGATGGTGTTGCCGCCGATGCTGGCCCAGAGCTCACCCTCGATGTACCAGGCAGTGATGCCGTCGACGGTTCGCAGGATCGGCATCCGGTTGATCAGGTGCTCCGGCGCTCGCGACGTCCACAGCTCCGCTGGTTCTGTGAAGTGCGCGTCGCAGTCGATGATCCTGACATCTTTCAGGGTGTCGACCTCGGCCGGTGATGTTTCCATGACAGTCATGGAGCCTCCATCTGAAAAGCAAGTAGTGGGATGACTCCATTTAAGCGGTTGATGCGCATAAATACAAGGACAGCTGGCTAACTCCAGTCGACGACGTCGTCCATCCGGGCCGGATACCGGATCTCGCAGTACTGCTGGTAGTGCTCCATGTGCTCGCGCATCAGCTTGTCCGCCCGGCGGGCGTCGTGCTTCTCGATGGCCTTGGTGATGGCCTCGTGCTGATGGATCACCTCGGGGCGATCCTCGGCCGAGAAGAGCACGGTGGTGACGCGCTGCGACCAGATGCTCTGGATCGACTTCGCCGCCAGCGCGATCACCGGATTGCCGCCGGCGTCGCAGACCGTGGCGTGAAACCCGCTGGTGACCGCGGCGTAGGTCGAGTCGTCCGTGGTCGGCTCCTTGCCCCGCTCCATCGCCGCCCGTACCCGTTCAGCCGCCTCGTTGCCCGGCTGCTGGGCGGCCATGCGAGCTAGCAGGGCTTCGTACTCGGTGCGGGCTTCGAGCAGTTGACGGTAGGTCGCTCCGATCGACTGCAGATGCAGCGTCGACATCTGGCCGAAGTTCTGCGGGTCCATCGAGGCGACGATCGGGCCGCCGCCCGGGCCGGTCTTGATGGTGACCAGTCCGTTGACTTCGAGGATCCGCAGCGCTTCGCGCAGCGAGCCGCGTCCGATATCGAAGCGTTCGAGCATGACGCTCTCCGGCGGCAGCATCGCTCCAGCCTGCAGGTCCTGGCGCTTGATGTCGCGCAGAATCTGACGAGCCACGGTCTCAGCGATCTTCTCGGTGCGCCGGCGAGACGTGACGCGCCCCATGTCCGCGACGTTGTTCGCGGTTGTCCCTGCTGGTGGCACCGTGCCCTCCGGTTCATCGTGTGCGGTCGGGTGACGCGCGACCCTCACAGGTTACCGGGAGGTTCGAGCCGCGCCCGCGACATTGCGGCCCGGTGTCCCCTCCCCAAAAGCCCCGTCCTGAAAGTATGCAGTTTATTCGGTGAAATAGGTGCATCTCGGAGGAAGTTCTTCTGATCCGTTGACTCTACGGCATTCTATCGGATAATAATCAGAGATTCGGATGGAGGCACGTGTGAACGAATCTGAGCCCGCAGCGGCTTCGCCGTCGAGCAAGGTGGCGGTGGTAACTGGAGCGACTCGCGGCATCGGGCGGGCGACGACCCAGCGACTGGCCGACCGCGGAGTGGCCGTCGTGATGAACGGCCGTGATCCCGAAACGTTGGAACTCGAGGTGAAGCGGGTCCTCGACACCGGCGGCCGAGCAGTGGGCGTGCGCGGCAGCGTCAACAACCCGGAGCTGCCGCAACTGCTCATCGACACTGCGGTGCGGGAGTTCGGGGGCATCGACTACGTCGTGAACAACGCCGCGACCACCGCGACCTACGGGAAGATGATGGATGTCGACCGGGACGGCTTCGTCAAGACCATGGTCGCGAACACCTGGCCGGCACTCGCCCTGGTGCAGTGCGCGGTCCGGGCCGGCCTGCGCGACGGGGCCGTGGTGAACGTCTCGACCACCGGCGCCCAGCGAGTGCATTCGGTGACCGGCCCCTACACCGCAAGCAAGGCGGCGTTGGAGAGCATGACGGCCACCCTGGCCCGTGAATTGGGTCCGTTGGGAATCACGGTGAACGCCGTGGCCCCCGGACTGGTGCGGACCGACCTGGCCCGGGTGCTCTGGGAGGGTGATCGACTGCCCCAGGAGGAGCGCCTGGTTCCCCTGCAGCGCCTCGGTGAGCCGGATGACATCGCGGGGGCGATCGCCTTCCTGCTCGGCCCGGACGCCCGCTGGGTCACCGGTTCAGTCATCCGGGTCGATGGCGGCCGGTTCCACGTCGGTGGCGAACCGGCCGACCTCATCGGTGTCTACGAATGACGCCTGACCTGTTCAGCGGCCTGGCCACCTCCATCGCGCAGGCCCTGGGCGATGGGGTCCGGGTCACCGGTCTGGTCACGCTCGAGGGCGGTCGCTCCGGGGTTACCCTGCTGGCCGACGTGGACGGACTCGGCACGAGCGGGATGGCCGGGACGGAGCAGGTCGTGGTCAAGGCGGCCCCGGCCGGCCGCAGCCCGGTGGGGCGGCACGACGTGCTCCGACAGGCGCGCATCCTGACCGCGGTCGCGTCGTCCGAGGGTGTGGTGGTGCCGGCAGTACTGGCGACGGGAACCGTGCCCGTGCACTTCTACGTGATGACCCGGAGCGCCGGCGAGGCGGTGGAGCCGGTGCTGGATGCCGCTCGGGTTCACCTGCCGGCTCAACTGGTGACCGATCGTGCGATACAGGCTGCGAGAATGCTGGCCGCCCTGCACCGGGTGACCGATTTCCCCGACACCCCGGAAGGTGAGCCGGAGCCGGAGGCCGACCTGCAGCTGGAGCTGGAGCGCTGGCGAGCCACCGGTGCGGCGGCCGATCCGCAGATCCTCGTCGGCGGCGAGCGGCTGGCGACGTTGCTCGAGGCGCAGATCCCCTCGCCGCACGCGCCGTCAGTGCTGGTGCACGGGGACTTCCGGCTGGGAAATCTGGTCTACGACGGCCCGACCCCCACCGGTTTGATCGACTGGGAGATCTGGGGACGCACCCATCCCGGGATCGATCTCGGCTGGTTCCTCGTCTTCTGCGACCCCGACCTCTTCCCCGGCATCGGCGAACGCGTCGCCGGCCTGCCCAGCAGTGCGGAGCTGGCCCAGTGCTATCGCGACGCTGGCGGCCGGCAGTTCGGGAACCTCGAATGGTTCGAGGCGTTCGGGCGATTCAAGATGGCGGCGATCATGGCGCACAACCTGCGCCGACATCGCGAGGGCCGCCATCACGACCCGTTCCAGGAGAAGCTGCCACCCACGATTGCCCGACTCGTCGAGACCGGCATCGAGAAGCTCGAGAGCATGGAGCACTGACGTGACGAAGCCATTCGCGCCCGGGACGATCTCGCTGGGACTCTCGGCCGTCGGTGGGACGGCGAGCGAGGTGCTGACCCGAATGACCACCGAGTCCCGAGCCGCCGTCGCCGCCGGCTTCGACGGCGTCACGATCAGCGAGCATCACGCCGGGTTTCCCCGGTATGTTTCGAGCCCCCTGGCCATCTCGGCCCTGCTGCTGGCGCGTCTGGAGCGGGGCTGGGCCGTCGCGGCGCCGACCGTCCTGCCGCTGCGCAACCCGATCCCGGTCGCCGAGGATCTGGCCTGGCTGGCGGCGGCGTATCCGGGGCGCGTCGGCGCCGCCTTCGTCGCCGGATACCAGCGGCGTGACTTCGAGGTGATCGGGGTCGACTTCGATAGCCGCCATCGAATGCTCTGGGAAGGCGTGGCGAAGATTCGCGCCGTCTTCGAGGATGAGTCACCGCTGGCGGCGGACCCGGCCATTGCCCAAGCGACGGGCGCGTCGCTGCCGCTGCTGGTCGGCATCGGCGGCCCGGTGGGGGCGCATCGGGCCGGCGGCCTCGGCCTCGGGATCCTGGCCACTTCGCTACGTCCACCCAATGAATTGAGGGCAATAGTCGATGAGTATCGGGAAGCCGGTGGTGCCGGTCCGGCCGTGCTGATCAGGCGCATTCACGTGGGTCAGGCCGCCTCGGGCTTCGCCGGGAGCATGGAGCACTGGCGGGCCCAGGCGCCGGGTAGCGCCGACTGGCTGCAGGCCGACGAGAGCGCGCTGCTCCTGGGATCGGCCGAGGATGTCGCCGAGCGGCTGGTCTCGGCGCTGCTCACCTCCGGCTGCACGGCACTGAACATCCGGATCGATGCCTACGCCACACGCCCGGAGCTGGTCGCCGAGCAGATCGAGCTGATCGGCAGCGGTGTGCTGCCGATGGTGCGGGCCGCGCTCACCAGCCAGATGGCGCTGACCGAGTAGATGACCACTCAGCAGAAGCAGTCGCAGCCGCCCAGTGACCGGGCTGCGCGCGGCCAGGGACCGCTGGCCGGGGTCAAGGTGCTGGAGCTGGCGCACCTGGTCGCCGGCCCGATGGCCGGCACTCTGCTGGCCGATCTCGGAGCCGAGGTCGTGCACGTCGAGGATCCGAAGGTCGGGGACGCGGCCCGCCGGCAGGGGCCGCTGAAGGACGGCACCCACCTGTGGTGGAAGGTCTCCGGGCGCAACAAGCGATCGGTGACCATCGATCTGCGGCAGCCGGCCGGGCAGGCGCTGGCCCATGAACTCGTCGGCTGGGCCGATGTTCTCATCACGAACATGCGGGTGAACACCCTCCGCAAGTGGGAACTGGACTGGGAGAGCCTGCACGTGCGGCACCCGAAGCTGGTCATGCTGCACGTCAGTGGCAACGGCCTGGCGGCGGCGTCGGCCAACGAGCCCGGCTTCGGCAAGGTCGGCGAAGCGCGCAGCGGCGTGGTGGCCGTGACCGGCTTCGCCGACGCCCCACCGGTGCACGCGGGCTTCTCGCACGCTGACACGGTCACGGCGCTGATGGGCGCCTTCGGGATCTGCGCGGCCATGGTCGATCGCCTCGATCCGGATTTCCAAGGGGAACTCATCGACCTGGCCCTGGACGAATCGCTCTTCCGACTCATAGATTGGCAGGTCGTCGTCGCCGATCAGCTGGGCTATGCACCGCCGCGGGCCGGCAATCAACTGGCGATCGCCCCGGGGGTGCTGGTGAACACCTATGAATCGGCGGACGGGCGCTGGCTGACCGTCACCTCGGGAACGCCCCGCTCGGTCATGAACATCGCGACCCTCATCGGCCAGGACCCGGCCGACTTCCAGACCCAGCAGCAGCTGCGGGAGCGGGTTCCCGAACTGGACGCCCGCCTTCGGGATTGGATCTCCGAACGGAAGCTGGACGACGCCCTGGCGGCGATGAAGGAGTGCGAGGTGGTCGCGGCTCCGGTGCTCAGCGGCATGGACATCCTCGTCGATCCACTCTTCGCCGAACGGGGCGACATCATCACGATCGCCGACGAGGACCTGGGCCCGCTGCGAATGCAAGGGGTCATTCCCCGGCTCGTCCGACGCCCCGGCTCGGTGCGGCGCACCGGACCGCAACTCGGGGCGGACACCGATGACGTGCTGCGATCACTGGGGCACAGCGAGGACGAGCTGGCCGGCTGGCGGGCCGACGGCGTGGTCTAGCACCCCGGATCGCTTCGACGTCCAGAGATCGCACAGCGGAAGCGTGGGCGCAGCCCAGGGGCGAACGGGCGTGCCACCTATCCGCGCAGTTCGCGATCCCAGTCGAGGTACTCACCGATCCGCAGCGGCCGGTCGGAGGAGAACTCGCCGGCCACCAGGCAGGTCAGCGACACCTGCCACCAGCCGTCGTGGTGCCTAACCCAGGTGTCGATGTAGCGCGCGTAGCGGTGACGGTCGGCCACCGCGGGGTACTGCGCGAACCGCTGCCAGGAGTACAGGTAGCAATACATGGTTGCGGTGTCGGCGTCGCTGAAGACGAACTCGAAGTTCGAGACGTGATGGCTGCTGGCCACGACCGAGGTGAGACGAGTCGAGTACCACTCGCGCAGCGTCTCCCGGCCCAGCAGGGGCGGCCCGTCAGGGGTGTAGCTGATCCGGCAATCCTCGGTGAAGCGCGCGACCATGCGCTCTGCGTCGCAGGCGTCCGCCGCCCGAATGTAGGCATGTTTGCGGTCGATTATCTCGCTGCGGTCAAGCAGTTGCCGTAGTTGCGCGTCGAGCTCCATGTCGTCCTCTCCGTTTACTTCCCGACTGATCATCGCTGATGCACGTTGACCAGGCTATTCATACGCATTATTGTCAGAATGACAGATGACGCCAGCGAGGAGAACACTGTGTGGGGCTTCGAGACCGATCCTGAGTATCAGGCCAAGCTCGACTGGGCGGATGACTTTCTTCGCACCAAGGTCGAGCCGCTGCAATACGTGATCAACCATCCGCTCGACCTCAATGACCCGGTGCGGCAGGAGCTGGTGCCTCCGCTGCAGGAGGAGGTTCGCCGTCAGGGACTCTGGGCCAGCCACCTCGGCCCGGAGCTGGGCGGCCCCGGATTCGGTCAGGTGAAGCTCGCCCTGCTCAACGAGATCCTGGGGCGCACCGGTCCCGGTCCGACGGTCGGGCCGGTCGTCTTCGGCTGTGCCGCACCGGATACCGGCAACGCCGAGATCCTCGCCCACTACGGAACAGACGAGCAGAAGCAGCGTTACCTCAAACCCCTCCTGGAAGGCACGATGTTCTCGGCCTTCTCCATGACCGAGCCGCAGGGTGGGTCGGACCCCAAGGTCTTCACCACGACCGCCCGCAGCGATGGCGATGAGTGGGTGATCAGCGGCGAGAAGTGGTTCTCCTCAAACGCGCGCTGGGCCGAGATCCTGATCGTGCTCGCGGTGACCGACCCGGACGCGGCCCCGTCTCGGCGCATGTCGATGTTCGTCGTACCGACGGCGACTCCCGGCGTCGAGTTCGTGCGTCACGTCGGCGTCGCCGGCTGGGTCGAGGGAGAGGGCGGCGGCGACCACAGCTATATCCGCTACAACGACGTCCGGATCCCCAAGGACTTCATCCTCGGCGGCGTCGGGGAGGGGTTCCTGGTCGCCCAGACGCGGCTCTCCGGCGGGCGGGTGCACCACGCGATGCGCAGCGTCGGACATATGAAGGCCGCGTTCGAGATGATGTGCGAACGGGCCCAGTCCCGCTTCACCCAGGGTGAGGTGCTGGGCAACAAGCAGTTGGTGCAGGACATGATCGCCGACGCCTGGATGTCGATCGAACAGTTCCGCCTCTTCGTGCTGCAGACGGCCTGGAAGATCGACAAGTACAACGACTACAAGAAGGTCCGTAAGGACATCGCGGCGTCGAAGGTGATCGCCGGCCGCACCCTGGTCGACGTCGCCACCAAGGCCCTGCAGATCCACGGATCGCTTGGAATATCCGATGAAATGCCGTTCGTCAGCATGATCGTCAACGGACTGCACGTGGGCATCGCCGACGGCCCGACCGAGATCCACAAGATCACCATCGCCCGCGAACTGCTGAAGAGCGTTGAGTCCCATCCCGGTACCTTCCCCTCCCAGCACATTCCGGCGCTGGTGGCCCAGGCCCGGGAGCTCTACGCCGAGACGCTGGCCCGTCATGGCCGATAGCCAAACCGACCAGGCCGGGCCGCAGCGGCGGCGCCGGGCCCAGGGGGCAAAGGCCGACCGGCTGCAGGAGGCACTGGTGTCCCTCGACCCGACGGTGGCCCGCTGGGCCGACGAGTTCGTCTTCGGAGAGGTGTGGGCCGGCGAGGCGCTAGCGCACCGGGACCGGATGCTGGTCGCCATCGCCATGCTCAGCGCCACCACTCGTCGCAATCAGCTGCGCAACTACCTGCACGGCGCCCTGCAGGACGGGATCGCCGAAGCCGAGCTGCGGGAGATCATGAAGATGCTCGTGGTTTACTCGGGATTTCCGGCTGCCCTGGAGGGCATGCAGGAACTCGACGCGGTGCTCGCAGTACACGGCCGGCACGCGTGAGTGCGGCCCCGATGAGTCTCGTGACATCGGCCGAGCACGGGGAGTCCGTCCCCGGGGTGGCCGAGCACGTCATCCGGTTGCGGAACTGGCTGGGCGAACACGACGCCGAACTCGAGCCGTATCGCCGTCGCAGCGCGAACGGCGAGATTGCCCAGGACGTCGAGCACGATCGCGGCCTCATGTCGATGCTTCACGACGCAGGTTGGGGGCGCTGGGGTTGGCCGGTCGGGGCCGGCGGGCTGGGCGGTCCCGCCATTCTGCGGGCGGTGCTCTATGACGAGCTGGCCGGCGCCGGGATCGAGATTCCCGAGGCGTACGTGATGATGGAGACGCTGGCGTCGCTGCTGGTCGAGTACGCGCCGCAGATCGCGGCAGTTCACCTGCCGGCCTTCCTGCAGGGACGAGAGATCTGGTGTCAGGGATTCTCCGAACCCGAAGCGGGTAGCGACCTCGCCCAGCTGCGCACCCGGGCCCGCCCCGAAGGCGACGGCTTCAGGCTCAGCGGGCAGAAGGTCTGGACCACCCTCGGGCAGTTCTCGCAGTACGCGGCGGTGCTGGCCCGCACTGGCGACGCGGCGAGCGCCCACCGGGGATTGACCATGATCTGGGTCGATCTACGGAGTCCCGGCGTCACCGTCCGGGCGATCGAGGCGTCGAACGGCCGCGCCGAATTTGCCGAGATGTTCTTCGATGAGGTCGACATCCCACCTTCGGGCGTCATCGGGCAGGTCGGTGGCGGCTGGGCCGCTGCGATGTATCTGCTGCAGTTTGAACGGGGCATGTACGCCTGGCTGCGTCAGGCCGTGCTGCACCGCCGGCTCCGGGAGGCGGCGAGGCTGGTGGCCGGCCGTGGAACGAAGCCCGGCCCGGCCGCCGAGCAGGCGCTCGGGCGGGCGATCCAGGCGACCGCGATGCTGCGAGCCCGCTCCCGGCGCACCGTCCATCGTCTCTCCGACGGAGAGAATCCCGGGCCGGAGATATCCATCGACAAGGCATTGCTGGGTATCGCTGAGCAGGCCACCTTCGACGCGCTCCGCCTGCTCGATTGGGACGGCATGGCCCTTTCGGACGCCGGTGGCAGCACGACGCAGCGCGAGGAATGGTTCTACAGCCGCGCCACAACCATCTTCGGCGGCGCGATCGACGTGCAGCGTGACATCGTCGCCGAGCGGGTTCTGATGCTGCCCCGGACGCGCTGATGAGAGACGACGCGCTGATGAGCGAGCAGTTGATGAGCGAGCAGGAGCGGGGCCTCTTCGCGGAGTTGGCGACCGAGCTCCTCTCCAATGCCCAAGCCGAGACGCTGATCGAAGAGATCGTCGATTCCGGGATGGGGGGGCAGGTCTGGTCGGATCCGCTCGCGCTCGCCGCCCTCTTCGAAACCCACGGCCGGTACCTGGCCGCCTCCCCGCTACTCGACTACGCGGCGCTGCGTCCGCCGGCCGCGCTCGCCGCCCGGCTGGTGCTCCCCGGTCCCGGCCGGATGGCCGCGCCGGCCCGGCTGGACGGCGATCTGGTCGTCGTCGACGGCATCGTGCTGGCCGCCTCCGCTGCCGACGCCGGCGCATCGGCATCGGCCTCGAAGTCGTCGGGCTACGCACTGGCGACCCGGCACGACGGGGTGCTGCTGGTGGGCGGCGCCGGCCTGGTGCGCACCCCGTCCCCCGGCTTCGACCCCGACCTCGAGGTCTGCACCCTGCGTGGCTCCGTCGAGCGGTCGGCGGTGACGTCGGTGCTCGACGTGGACTGGGACGACCTGCGCACCCGGTTGGCCCGGGCACTGGCCTTCGAACTGCTCGGCATCGCCGCCGAGGCGACCCGACGCGCGGTCCAGCACGTCGGTGAGCGGCAGCAGTTCGGCCGGCCGCTCGCGGCGTTCCAGGTCGTGCGCCATCGGCTGGCCGAGGTGGAGATCGCCCGGATGGGGGCGTGGGAGTTGGCCAGCGCCACGGACGACACCCTTCCCGCCGACACCGCGGTCAACCTCATCAAGGCCGCCGCCGGCCGGGCCGCTCTGGCCGCCGTCGCCCAGGCCCAGCAGGTCTGTGGCGGGATGGGTTTCACAGCCGAGTTCGGACTGCATCGCCTGGTTCGGCGGGCGTATCTGCTCGACTCTCTCCTCGGTGGCTGTGAGGCGGCCGAGGTGGAACTCGGTGCGCAGGCGCTCTCCACCGGACTGGTACCGCAGCCTCTGGTTGCGCTATGAGAATCCGCTTCTCCCATCGGACAATTCTTGGAGGCCGTCATGCGTGAGGTCGTGATCGCCGGCGTCGGCATCCATCCCTTTGGGCGCTTCGACTACGGATGCCGTGAGATGGGGGAGTACGCGGCGCGTGACTGCCTGGCCGACTCCGGGGTCGACCCGCGGGACATCGACATGGTCTTCGTGGCCAACGTCGGGGCCGAGATGGCCAAGGGGCACAACATCATGGATCGGGTGGCCCGTATCGGCGTGCCGATCATCAACGTCGAGGCGGCCTGCGCCTCCAGCGGATCCGCACTCTTCATGGCCGCCCGCCTCATCGAGGGCGGCGGGGCCGACATCGTGCTCTGCATCGGGGTCGAGAAGGCACCGAAGGGATTCATCGCCTCCTCCGGCTTCGAGCCGTGGCAGATCGAGAACGGGCTCGGCGTAAACACGATGTACTTCGCCATCCAGGCCCAGGAGCTGATGGATTCGACCGACGTCACGCTGGCCGACCTGGCCGACGTCTCGGTGAAGAACCATCGGCATGCGGTGGACAACCCGAACGCGATGTTCCGCAAGCCGATCTCCCGTGAGGACGTGCTGGCCAGCCGCCAGATCTCGCCTCCGCTGACACTGCTGATGCTCTGCGCACCGAACGAGGGGGCGGCCGCCGTCCTGCTCATGAGCCGCCGCGAGGCCCGCCGCCGCGGGCTCGGTGACCTCGTCACGCTGGCCGGAATCGGGCTGGTCTCGCGTGGACCGGACGACTGGTTCGTGCCCGCGCCCTCCTATCCGGCCCAGAAGA
Organism: Jatrophihabitans sp. GAS493; assembly: GCF_900230215.1. Classification (NCBI taxonomy): domain Bacteria; kingdom Bacillati; phylum Actinomycetota; class Actinomycetes; order Jatrophihabitantales; family Jatrophihabitantaceae; genus Jatrophihabitans; species Jatrophihabitans sp. GAS493. The sequence continues at coordinate 1,381,293 of NZ_LT907982.1, forward strand.
CCAGCCTCACCTCGCGAGCGACTGCGCTGGCGTTGGCCGACGCCGGTGTGTCGATCGACGCGGTGGACTTCGTCGAATGCCAGGACACCGACGCCGCCTCCGAGCTCATCGCCTACTCCGACCTCGGACTCTGCGAACCGGGCGAGGAGGCGCAGTTGCTGCGTAGTGGTGCGACGACTATCGGCGGACGTATCCCGGTGAATGTCTCCGGGGGCCTGCTCTCCAAGGGCGAACCGCTCGGCGCCTCCGGGCTCGGCCAGATACATGAACTGGTCGAACAGCTGCGTGGCCGATCCGGGCTGCGCCAACTCGACAATCCGAAGGTCGGCCTGAGTCATGTGATGGGCGCCGGGCACAACTCCTGCGTCGTCGTGGTGCACAAGTGAGCGCGTTGACGGGCGTCTTCGACGGCGAGCATCCGGCCCCGCCCGCCCTCTTCGCCGCCGCCGACCCCGGGGCGCAGACCACGCTCGGGGCCTCCCACTGCACGTCGTGCCGGCGGGTGCACTTTCCGCGCCGGGTCGAGTGTGCCGCCTGCGGCAGCCCCTGCACCCCGATCGACCTGGCCGGGCCCGCGCGGCTACGAGTTCTCACCGGTGTGCACGCGCAGCCACCGGGGTCGCTGGTCATCGCCCCGTACCTGGTCGGAGTGGCCGAATTTCCCGAAGGAATCTGTGTGATCGGGCTGATCGACGGCGAGGCCGAGCGCGGCGACAGCGTCACGCCGGTGGTGGTCGCGCCGTACGAGGGCGGGCTGACCTTCGGCTTCCGGCGCGCGCAACCTGACCACAACTCACCAGCATGAGGACGGAATCGCAATGAGGCTCAGAGATCGCATCGCCCTGGTCACCGCCGGGGGCTCCGGGATGGGGCGCGCCGCCTGCCTTCGCTTCGCCGAGGAGGGTGCGCATGTCGTCGTCACCGATCTCGACGCCGATGCCGCGAGGGCTACCGTCGCGGCGATCGAGGCAGTCGGCGGTTCGGCCGAGGCCCGTCAGCTCAATGTGGCGGAGACCGCCGCCGTGGCCACCGTGGCCGAAGAGATCCGCGCCCGGCACGGGGTGTTGCACGTCCTGTACAACCACGCCGGGATTCCCGGCGCCTCCGGCATCGACATCTCCGAAGACGCCTTCGACCTGGCTATCGACGTCAACCTGAAGGGCGCGTTCTTCCTGACCGCGCAGTGCGAGGACCTGTTGCGGGCGGCGGACGGGCGGGCGTCGGTCATCTTCACCGCGTCGGTCTCCGGGATCGTCGGCTCGCCGCTCAGCCCGCTCTACTCGATGACCAAGGGCGGTGTGGTGCTGCTGATGAAGTCGCTGGCACTGAAGTTCGGGCCGTTGGGCATCCGCGTCAACGCCATCTGCCCGGGACCGATCGCGACCACGATGCTGCCGCAGTTCTTCGGGCGCGACTCCGACGCCGACGTCTCGGACCTGATCCAGGGATTCACCGCGAACGTGCCGCTGGGGCGCACCGGACGGGCCGAGGAGATCGCCAACGCGGCCCTCTTCCTGGCCAGCGACGAGGCCAGCTTCATCACCGGGGTGGCGCTGCCGGTCGACGGCGGGTATCTGGCCCGATGAGGAGACGTCCATGAAAATCGGGGCAATCTCCTTCATGACCGACACCTCGATCGCTCCGGGCGAGATCGCCGGCGTGCTCGAGGCGGCCGGCTTCGAATCCTTCTGGGCCGGGGATCACTCACACGTTCCGGCGCCGAGCTCCGGAGTGCCGATCGACTCGCGCACCGGTCTACCGGTCCCGAGTGAGTACTGGCATCTGCTCGATCCGTTCCTGGCCCTGACCGCGGCCGCCGCAGCGACCAGCACCATCAACCTCGGAACCGGCATCTGCCTGGTCAATGAGCGGGACCCGATTCACACGGCGAAGTCGGTCGCGTCGCTGAGCCACCTCAGCGGGGGCCGGGTGCTCTTCGGGATCGGCGGAGGGTGGAGCGAGCAGGAGCTGCGCAATCACGGCCTGGAGATCGCCGATCGCTGGGTGTCGATGCGGGAGCGCGTCCTCGCCATGCGCGCCATCTGGTCGCAGGATGTCGCGGAGTTCCAGGGTGAACACGTCAACTTCAGCCCGCTGATGAGCTGGCCCAAGCCGAGTCCGCTCCCGCCCATCCTGATCGGCGGGAACTTCCGCAATATCCCTCGGGTCGTCGACTATGGCGACGGATGGTGCCCCGGTACTCCCGACCTGCCCGACGCTGAGGTCGTCCGGCTGGCCGGCGAGCTGCGCCGGCAAGCGGCGGAGGCGGGGCGCGAGGTGAGCATGACCGCCTTCCACGTCACTACTGTCGTCGGACTCGACCCGGAGTCGGAACTGCGACTGACCCGACGGCGTCTCGACGTGCTCGCCGCCGCCGGGGCCGAGCGAGCCGTCGTCGTGCTGCCGCCTCAGCGTGACGCCTGCCTGCGCATGATCGACCACTACGCGGAAGAGCTCGTCCAGACGCGATGAAATGAGAGACGCCATGAAGCCGAAGACCACCCACCACGCCAGTGTCGAGATCTCCCGAGGCCTGCTGCGGCTCGCGCTCGGCGGCACCATGATCGCCCACGGCGTTCGGCATGCCCGCAGCCTGGAGGGGACCGCCGGCTGGTTCGGCTCCATCGGCTTCCGCGAGCCCCGGCTGCAGGCGCAGCTCAGCTCCGTCGTCGAGGTGGGCGCCGGCACGGCATTGATCTGCGGTGCCGCCACGCCACTCGCGGCCTCGGCCGTGGTCGGCACGATGGCCGTCGCCGCCGAGACCGTGCACCGGCCGAACGGCTACTTCATCACCAGCGAGGGCTGGGAGTACGTCGGGTTCATCAGCGCCGCCGCCGTCGCCCTGGCCGCCATGGGCTCCGGACGCTACAGCCTCGACCGGCTCCTCGGGGTGGAGAACCGGGGCTCCGGGCTCTCCCGTGGGCTGCTCGCCGCCGGCCTGGGCCTCGGCGGTGCGGCCATCCAGCTGAAGACCTTCTGGACCCGACCGGTCGCTGACGCCAGCTCCTGATCGGGCGACCGGGCCGGCCCTGATCACCCCGCCCGCACCACCAAACCTCCGCCGCGCCGGCGCTTCGACTCCCCGGCGCCGGCGGCTTGCTGTCGTTCCTCGATGTAACGCTTGACACGTTCTGCCGCAAGGTTCATATTGTACTGACCGATTGGTACAGAACGGTTGAGCGTCCGAGGCGCTGCGCCAACGACGACTGACGGTTGACGTGAGCCCTCTCCGGGCCCACGGTGGTGCTGCGGCGGGAAGCGGGTTCTGACCTGCGCGTCAATGCGGTGACACCGACGGGAGAGCGCTCATGAGTTGCGGATACCCACAATCTGAGAACAGTCGCACTCACCGGCGATGATCGAGAGAAGGTCCCATGCTTTTCAGTGACGTGTTGCGGCTGAATGCGCACCGTACCCCCGACAAGAACGCCCTGCTGATGCTCGACGGATCAGGCTCGCGAAGTTTCGCCCAGCTCTACGCCCGCTCCAACCGGCTGGCCAACGCCCTGCTCGGCGTCGCCAACCAGGGTGACCGCGTCGCCATGCTGGCCGACAACTGCCCTGAGTACGTCGAGGCGTACTACGGCGTTCCGTCGGCCGGCATGGCGCTCACCATGCTCAACTACCGGCTCCACCCGAAGGAGTGGGTCTGGATCCTGAACAACTCCGGCGCGCAGGTGCTGATCGTCCAGGCGAAGTACCTGGAGACGATCGCCGACCATCTGGTCGAGTTGGATTCGGTCAAGAAGCTCATCGTCATCGGCGAAGCGGCCGCCGGAGCCACCTCCTACGAAGACTTTGTCGGTTTGGCCGCGGCCACCCCGCCCAACATCCGCGTGGCCGAGGATGACATTGCCTGGCTGCTGTACACCAGCGGCACGACCGGCTTCCCGAAAGGCGCGCAGCTGAGCCACCGCAACCTCTGCACCGCGATGCTCGAGTCGGTGCTGGCCTACGAGCCGACCGCTGACTCGTCGTTCCTGAACGCGATGCCCCTGTGCCATGTCGCGGGTTACCTGACGCCGGTGCACCAGTTCTATGGCGGTTCAGTGCTGATGATGTCCAACTGGGAGCCGGAGCTGTGGATGCGGCTGGTCGATGAGCACCAGGTGACCAGCGGCGGTTTCGCCCCCACGATGATGTCGATGCTGCTCGATCACCCGAAGGTGAACGACTACAAGCTCGACAGCCTGCAGTGGATGGGCTACGGCGCCTCGAAGATTCCGGCCGAGGTGCTGCGCCGGGCCATCGAGCGCTTCGGGCCGGTCGTCTACGCCGGCATGGGCATGACCGAACTCGGCGGCAACATCCTCACCCTCGACAAGGCGGCGCACATTCGGGCCGCGGCCGGCGAGGAGCACCTGCTCGACGCGGTCGGCAAACCGATGGCGCTGGCCGACGTGCGGGTTTTCGACGATAACGACGTCGAGTGCGCCGACGGCCAGGTGGGCGAGATCGTGGTCCGCGGTGACCAGGTGACCACCGGCTACTTCGGCAACCCCGACGCCACGGCGGCCGCCAACCGCAACGGCTGGTTCCACACCGGCGACCTGGCCCGGCGGGACGCGGAGGGCTTCCTCTACATCGTCGACCGCATCAAGGACATGATCATCAGTGGCGGCGAGAACGTCTACTCCAGCGAGGTGGAGAACGCGATCTACGCCCACCCGGCGGTGGCCGAAGCCGCAGTCGTCGGCCTGGCCGACGAGCGCTGGGGTGAGCGAGTCGCGGCGGTGGTTGTGCTGCGCCCGGGCCAGCAGGCCAATGCCGAGGAGATCATCACGACGTGCAAGGCCCGCTTGGCCTCCTACAAGCAGCCGCGCGAGGTGATCTTCGTCGACGCCATTCCGAAGAATGTGAGCGGAAAGGTCCTCAAGCGGGAGCTTCGCGAGAGGTACAGCGCCAAGGGCTGACCGGGCCCACCCCCACTCCGAACCCAAACAAGCTATTTGAAAGGTGAATTCATGACCATCACGACTGTGACGGAGGGCCTCCTCTTCCCGGAAGGCCCGGTCGCATTGCCCAACGGCGACGTTCTCGTCGTCGAGATCCACCGGGGCACGCTGACCCGGGTGTCTCCGGACGGCACCAGATCCATCGTCGCCAACGTCGGCGGCGGCCCGAACGGTGCCCAGCTCGGCCCCGACGGTCGCGTCTACCTCTGCAACAACGGTGGCCTGCGCTCCTTCGAGGTCGCGGGGTTCGTCTTCGCCGGCGGCACCCCGGATGATTACACGACCGGCAGCATCCAGGCCGTCGACCTCAGCACCGGCGCCGTCGAGACCCTCTACACCGAGTGCGACGGCAGCGGGCTGCGCGGCCCGAACGACCTGGTCTTCGACGCCCACGGTGGCTTCTACTTCACCGACTACGGCAAGAGCAACGGCGCGGTCGAGGATCTCGGGCGAGTCTTCTACGCCACCGCGGACGGCAGCAGCATTCGCCAGGTGGCCGGTGGTATGCAAGGCCCGAACGGGGCCGGACTATCACCGGACGGCACGCGCCTCTACGTCAGCGAGACCTACACCGCGCGGGTCTGGTGGTGGGAGGTGACCGGACCCGGCGAGATCGTCGGTGGAAAGTCGCTCGGCGGTTCCGGCGGCGGTAACTTCCTTTACACCGCAGCGAATTACACGAACTTCGACTCACTCGGCGTCGAAGCCAGCGGCAACGTCTGCGTGGCCTCGATGGTTCACTCGGGCATCTCGGTGATCAGCCCGGAGGGAGAGCTGGTGGAGTTCGTCGAACTGCCCGGCGACCCGGGTATCACCAACATCTGCTGGGGCGGACCGCAGTTGGAGACGGCGTTCATCACCTCCTCCAGCACCGGCAAGCTGCTGAAGGTGGATTGGGCCCGTCCCGGACTGGCCCCGAACTTCAGCGGCCTGGACCACCTCGTCGGCGCGTGAGCGGCGGCATCGAGGCAGTTGCCGACCGCTTCTTCGCCGCGGTCTCCACGGGAGACGTGGAGACGCTCGAGGCGATCTACCGCGACGACGTGGCGGTCTGGCACAACTATGACGACGTCTCGCAGTCCAAGGCCGAGAGCATCCGGCTGCTCGGATGGCTCACCCGCAAGGTCGGGCCACTGAACTACGTCGAAGTCCGGCGTCTGGTGCTCGCCGACGGGTTCATCCAGCAGCATGTGGTCGAGGTTGCCGCAGCGGCCGGCGATCCGATCCGGATGCCGGCCATGCTGCGGGTCTACTGCGACGCCGAGCAGGTCAGCCGGATCGAGGAGTACGTCGATCCAACGCCGATCAACTCGCTCATCCCGGCGACCTAGGACACACGGGAAGGTTAGGCAACTCGCTGCCATCGCGGCAACTCGCGAGAGAAATTGAACAGATGACAGAGGCGGGGCCGGCACCGGCCCCGCCTCTGTTTTTGTATGTCTGTGTAGCCGCTACCGCGACTCAACCAGCCTGCGGGGCCAGCCCGAGCTCGTCGATGACGGCGTCGTTGTGTTCGCCCAGGCGAGCGCCGACGTGCCGGATCGCCCCCGGTGTGCGGCTGAACTTGGGGACGACCCCGGGCATCGGCACCGGGTCGGCCAGTCCGTCCACCGGCATCCGAACCACCATCTCGCGCGCGGCGTACTGCTCGTCGTCGAGGATGTCCTGCGGGGTGTAGATGCGGCCGCGCGGGATTCCGTGCTCGTCCAGGAGCTTCTCCAGCTGTGCGACCGGTAGCGCCGAGGTCCACTCCTCGATGATCGAATCGAGGACAGCTGCGTTGGCGCCGCGGGCCTGATGGGTCTGGTACTTCGGGTCGTCCAGCAGGTCAGGGCGTGCCATCGCCGTGCAGAGACGCTGGAAGAGACTGTCGCCGTTGGCCGCGATGAGCAGTTCGTGGCCGTCCTCGGTGCCATAGACGTTCGACGGCGCAACGCCGGGGAGGGCGCTGCCGGCCCGGGAGCGCTCGACTCCGCCGAGCTGGAAGTCCGCCAGCAATGACTCGGTCAGGGCGAAGACCGACTCGTAGAGTGCGACGTCCACCTCCTGACCGACTCCGCTGACATCCCGCTCGCGCAGGGCGGCCAGGGCGCCTACGACGGCGAAGAGGCCGGCCGTCGCGTCGCCGAGGCTCACCCCGGTGCGGACCGGAGGGCGATCGGGGAAGCCGGTCAGGTTGCGCAGGCCGCCCATCGCCTCGGCGATACTGCCGAAGCCCCGATCGGTGGCCCGTGGTCCGTCCTGCCCGTAGCCCGAGACATGCACCATAATCAGCCGCGGGTTCTCCTTGGCGATCGTCGCGTAGTCCAGGCCCCACTGGGCCATCCGGCCGGGGGCGAAGTTCTCCAGCACGATGTCGACCTGGCTGCACAACTGGGCGGCTACGGCGCGGTCGGCCGGATCACGCAGGTCGAGGCGCACCGACTCCTTGTTGCGTCCGAGAGAGGGCCACCAGAGACCGATGTCGTCGCGCATCACGCCCCAGTTGCGGATGGGATCTCCGGCCGGGGGTTCGATCTTGATCACCCGAGCGCCGTAGTCGCCCATCAGCTGACCCGCATACGGACCGGCTATGAAGCCGCCGAGCTCCAACACGGTGATTCCATCGAGTGGGCCCATGCCGACACCCGCCTTCCGCCGCCGGACGGTACTGAACCGGTGGCGGCGGCTTGGCCCGACCGGAGGTTATCTGTGATGTAGTCGATGGGCGTCGGTCTTGCTTGACGACGACGACCTACAAACGTAATGTACCGATCGGTCGGTACTATTGCCAGCGCGGGTGGCAAACCGTGACCGGCCCCCTCAGTCTGAGACTGCGACAAGGAAGCGGAGCAATGGAGTCGTTCATTCAATTGCGCAAGGGCAAGACCCCCCGGCGGATGCACGCCGACCTCGATGGTCTGAAGGACGACGAGCTCGGTCGCGCCGGTTTCACCGGGCGCAGCACCCAGCTGTATCGCCGTCACGACCCGACGGCATTCCGCGCTGTCGGTGCCCTGGCCGGCGTCGACGTGGACACCAACCTGCTCGAGCCCACCGACCTGTCCGACCCGGCCGGTGAGCCGCTGATGCTCTTCAGCAACAGCGACTGCCGGATCCTGCTGAGCCGCCGGGCGGCCGCCGCTCCCTTCTACGTCCGCAACGTCGACGGCGACGAGCTGCACTTCGTGCATCGCGGCACGGGAAAGTTCGTCACCGAGTTCGGCGAGCTGCGCTACCGGCCCGGTGACTACGTCTACATCCCGAAGGCCACCACCTACCGGCAGGTGCCCGACGAGGGTGGTTCCTTCGTCCTCATCGTCGAAGCGGTCGAGGAGTTCCGCGTTCCCGAGGCGGGCATCGGTGGCCGGCAGTTCCCCTTCGACCCCGCGCTCGTCGTCATCCCGGAGCCCGCTCCGGTCGAGGACGACGGTCGGGCCGAGTACGAGGTGCGGCTGCACCACTCCGGCGAGCACACCTCGCTCTTCTACGCCTTCGATCCCTGTGACGTCGAGGGGTGGCGGGGCGACAACTTCCCCTTCACCTTCAACATCGACGACTACAACGTGCTCACCTCCGAGAGCACGCACCTGCCGCCGACGCTGCACCTGTTCATGCAGGCCACCGGGGTCTACGTACTGCACTTCCTGCCCCGCGCGGCCGAGTCCGTCCCCGGCACCGAACGCTTCCCCTGGTATCACCGCAACGTCGACTACGACGAGATCGCCTTCTATCACGGAGGAAATGTCTTCGGCATCGACATGCCGGCCGGGCTGCTGTCGCACGCCGCGCAAGGCGTGCACCACGGTGCGCCGGAGGCGGCACGCGAGCGTTCGCGACGCCGCTACGACAAGGACTCCCGGGTGGAGTGGAAGATCATCGCCATCGATACCCGCCGCCGGCTGGTGCCGAGCGCGGCCGTGCTGGCCGCCGCTCCGGTTCAGGTCGCCGGGGAGGTGCAGGTATGAGCAGCGAGACCTCGCGCGGTTACGACCGCATCCCCTATCTGGTGATCTTCGATGACACGTCGGCCTTCCGCGACACGTATGGCGGCTCGGCTTCCTACGTCGCGTTGGAGAGCTACCTGCTGAAGCCACGGGATCTCCCTTCCGACACCGCGATCGTCTTCATGCACCCGATCGGCGGTGGCGCCTACCTGCCGATGATGAACGCCTTGGCCAAAGCGGGCAACCACGTCATCTACTGCAACAGCCGCTATCGCGGTGTCGACAACGCGCTGATCATGGAGAAGGTCGTCCAGGATCTCGGCGCCTGCATCCGGGATGCCCGCGAGCGGCTGGGCTACTCCAAGATCGTGCTGGCCGGCTGGAGCGGTGGCGGGGCTCTCTCGCTCTACTACCAGCAGCAGGCCCAGCGCCCGACGGTCACCGCCACCCCCGCCGGCGACCCCTTCGATCTGGCCCAGCTCGGCCTGCACCCGGCCGATGGCTTGATGCTGCTGGCGGCCCACGTCAGCCGGCACGGCACCCTCACCGAGTGGATGGACGCCTCCATCCTGGACGAGACCAACCCTGACCTGCGCGATCCGGAGCTGGATCTCTACGACCCGAAGAACCCGAACCAGCCGCCGTACAGCGATGAGTTCGTGGCTCGCTACCGGGTCGCTCAGATCGCTCGGAACCGGCGGATCACGGCCTGGGTCAAGAATCAGCTGGCTGAGCTACGGGCGAGCGGACGCGGCCAGGAGGAGCGGGGCTTCGTCACCCACGGCACCATGGCCGATCCGCGCTGGCTCGATCCGGCGGTCGACCCGAACGACCGTGTCCCCGGGCAGTGTTTCCTGGGTGATCCGCGGATCGCCAACATGGGTCCAGTGGGCCTGGCCCGCTTCAGCACCCTGCGCAGCTGGCTGTCGCAGTGGAGCTACGACGACGCCAACGCCGACGGGCTGCGCTGCGCGGCCGACCTGCAGGTGCCAACCCTGGTCATCGGCAACGGCGCAGACGACGCCTGCACCCCGAGTCACACCCACCGCCTCTACGAGGCCGTCGGGCACCCTGACAAGACGCTGCACATCGTGCCCGGAGCGACCCACTACTACTCCGGCCCCGACCAGCGAGCCCCGCTCGCCGAGGCCGTGGCCACCGTCACCGAATGGTGCGCCAAACGGGGATTCTCGCCTCAGCTCTGATCCGCAATCGGGCACCGGCAAGCGCCAACCTCCCAGCGCCACCACCAAGCGCACCACCTCGCGACAACCATCGCCGGCCGCAGCTACGCGGTCGCGCGCCCTAAACCACGTTGAAGGAAGCACATCATGGCTGATGCCGTAATTGTCGACGCTGTCCGCACCGCCGCCGGGAAGCGAAATGGTTCGCTCTCCGGTTGGCACCCGGCTGAGCTCGTCGCCCAGACCCTGGTCGCCCTGCAGGAGAGCACCGGTATCGACCCGGCGATCGTGGACGACGTCATGATGGGCTGCGTGACCCAGATCGGGCCGCAGAGCACCAACATCGCCCGCACCAGCGTGCTCGCCGCCGGTTGGCCGGAGACCGTCCCGGCGACCACCATCGACCGGCAGTGCGGCTCGTCGCAGCAGGCGATCCACTTCGCCGCGCAGTCGGTGATGGCCGGCGTCAATGACGTGGTGGTGGCTGCGGGGGTCGAGTGCATGAGCACGGTCCCGATGTTCTCCAACGCGCCCGGCGGAGACATCCGAGAGGTGTACGGCCCCGCGGCCCAGGCCCGGTACAGCGACCGCAGCGCCTACGGCTACAGCGGGCTCGTCCCCCAGGGCATCTCCGCCGAGCTCATCGCCGATCGTTGGGGGTTGACCCGCGAGGAACTGGACGCCTACGGCCTGCAGAGCCAGCGGCGGGCCGCCACCGCGCGCGACGAGGGGCGCTTCGCCCGCGAGATCATCCCGGTGGTGCGCAAGCACCGTGACCTGGAGACCGGCGAGATCAAGGTCCTCGACGGACTGCTGGGCGAGGACGAGTGCATCCGCGCGACATCGGCCGAAGCGCTGGCCGCACTCAAGCCGTCATTCATACCCGAAGGGCGCGTCACCGCCGGCAATGCCTCGCAGATCGTGGATGGAGCGGCCGCCGTGCTCATCATGAGCGCGCAGCGCGCCCGTGACCTCGGCCTGCGGCCGCGTGCGGTGATCCGGCAGATGACCGTCGTCGGTGCCGATCCGGTGGAGATGCTCTCGGCGCCGATTCCGGCGACGCGGCGCTGCCTGCAGCGGGCCGGACTCAGCGTGGAGGAGATCGACCTCTTCGAGGTGAACGAGGCCTTCGCCCCGGTGGTTCTTGCCTGGCAGCGCGAGCTCGGCGCCGACCCGGCGAAGGTGAACGTCAACGGCGGTGGCATCTCGTTGGGACACCCGCTCGGCGCGTCCGGCGCCAAGCTGATGGTCACGCTGCTGCACGAGCTGGAGCGAACCGGAGGCCGCTTCGGCCTGCAGACCATGTGCGAAGGCGGCGGCATGGCCAACGCCACCCTTATCGAGGTGCTCACGTGACGGCGACGCTCTCGACCTCGGTGGACGGTCTGCGCGAGGAGCGCATCGGCGCTACCGTCGTCTTCACCCTGGACCGCCCGAAGTCCCGGAATGCCATCGACATCGCGCTGGCCCGGCGTATCGAAGCACGACTGGACGCGGTGGAGGCTGACGTCTCGGTGCGAGCCATCGTGCTGGCCGGCTCGCCTCCGGTCTTCTGCGCCGGAGCCGACCTCACGGTCATCAACGAAGGCCGCATCTCGGAGCTGAGCACCGAACGGGGCGGCTTCGCCGGCCTGGTCAAGCGTGAGCGCAGGCTGCCCCTCATCGCCGCCGTTGAGGGAGCGGCCCTGGCCGGTGGCTGCGAACTCGTGCTGGCCGCCGACCTCGTCGTCGCCTCCGAGACGGCGATATTTGGGCTCCCCGAAGTGAAGCGCTGCCTCGTCGCCGGTGCCGGCGGCCTATTCCGCCTCGGCCGGAAGATGCCGCTGAACATCGCCATGGAGTGCGTGCTGACCGGCGATCCAATCAGTGCGAAACGGGCCGCGGCCTTCGGGCTGGTCAATGTCCTCAGCGAACCCGGCGACGCGTTGGCGCAAGCCGTCGCGTTGGCTGAGGCGATCAGCGCGAACGCTCCGATCGCCGTGCAGGAATCCCGCGCAGCCGTTCTCGCCACCACCTACGCCGACGACGAGTCGGCTTGGGTGCGCTCGGCGCAGGCGATGGATCGCGTGCTGGCGAGCGAGGACGTCGGTGAGGGTGTCCGCGCTTTCCTGGAGAAGCGGCCGCCGCAGTGGAGCGGGCGATGACGGCGACGACCGACCTGACCGGACAGGTCGCGGTGGTCACGGGTGCCTCCAGTGGGCTGGGGCGCCACTTCGCAGTGGTACTGGCCGACGCCGGTGCCACCGTGGTCGCGGCCGCTCGACGCCTGGATCGCCTGGAGGAGTTGGCTGCCTCGCACACCGGCATCGTCGCCCAGCAGTGCGACGTGACCAACTCAGCGGACTGTGCAGCCCTGATCCAACGGGCTACGGAACTGGGCGGCGTCGACATCCTGGTCAACAACGCCGGCTGGGCCGACCCGCAGCCCGCACTTGAGCAGCCAGTTGAATCCTTCCGCAAAACACTGGACATCGACCTGACGGCCACCTTCGAGCTGAGCGCCGCCGCTGCCCGCTCGATGATCCCGCGCGGTGGCGGCAGCATCGTCAACATCGCCTCCGTCCTCGGTCTGGTCGCAGCCGCGCCGATCACCCAGGCCGCCTACTGTGCCGCAAAAGGTGGGGTAATCAGTCTCACCCGCCAGCTGGCCTGCGAGTGGGCCGCCCAGGGAGTGCGAGTGAATGCGATCGCGCCCGGGTGGTTTCCGAGCGAGCTCACCGACGAGATGCTCGCCACCGAGAGCTCGCGGCGCTGGATCGAACGCAATACCCCAATGGGACGCCCGGGGCGCCCGGCGGAACTATCAGGACCGCTCCTTCTGCTCGCGGGGCCGGCCGGCGCCTTCATCACCGGCCAGACCCTCGCCGTAGACGGCGGTTGGACAGCACGATGAATCGACAGGATCAAGCTCATGGCCGTTGACCGAGACCTCTTCGACGAGACCCACGAGGCGTTTCGAGACAGCTTCCGCAAGTTCGTCCGCGCCGAGATCGTCCCCCACCACGACAAGTGGGAGGAGGCCGGCGTGGTCGACCGATCGATGTTCCTGGCCGCCGGCGAACTCGGCTTCCTCGGCATGGCTGTCCCCGCGGAGTACGGCGGTTCGGGCGAGCCCGACTTCCGCTACAACGTCATCATCTCCGAGGAACTCCAACGGGCGAACGTCATCGGCTCGGGCATGTGCATCACCCTGCACAACGACATCGTGCTGCCCTACCTGCTCTCGGCGACGAACGAGGAGCAGCGGAGGAGGTGGCTGCCCGGGATGGTCACCGGCGAGCGGATGGGCGCGATCTCGATGACCGAGCCGGGTGCGGGCTCCGACCTCGCGTCGATCCGTACGACGGCCCGCCTCGACGGCGACGTCTTCATGGTCAACGGATCGAAGACCTTCGTTACCAACGGGCTCAACGCTGATGTGATCGTCGTGGCGGTGAAGACCGATCCTGCGCTGCGTCACAAGGGCATCAGCCTGATCGTCGTGGAGGAGGGGACCCCTGGCCTGCAGCGCGGGCGTCGCCTCGAGAAGATCGGCCTGAAGAGCCAGGACACCGCGGAACTCTTCTTCGACGACGCGGCCGTTCCGGTCGCGAATCTCCTGGGAGCTGAGGGCAGCGGCTTCGGGCTGCTCATGCAGAACCTGGCTCAGGAGCGGCTGGCCCTGTCGGTCTCGGCGCTCGCCGGTTCGCGCATCGTGCTGGAGTGGACGCTGGAATACTGCCGAAACCGCGAGGCCTTCGGCGAGCGGCTCTCCTCCTTCCAGAACACCCGGTTCGTGCTGGCTGAGCTGGTTACCGCAACCGAGGTGGCTCAGGTCTACCTCGACTACCTGATCCGCCGGCACCTGCGCGATGAGCTGAGTGCCGAGGACGCGGCCAAGGCGAAGTGGTGGACCACCCAGCTGCAGCAGGATGTCGTGAACCGCTGCCTGCAGCTGCATGGCGGCTATGGCTTCATGCACGAGACGCCGGTGGCTCGCGCCTTCCTCGATGCCCGCGTGCAGACCATCTACGGCGGAACCAACGAGATCATGAAGGAGATCATCGGACGGTCCCTGGACAAGCCGGCCGCCTCCCGCCGGAGTGGATCATGAGCACCGACGTCAGTCGCGATGCAGTCGACGTCAGGCGCTCCGGGGATGTCGTCACGATCACCTTGAATCGTCCGGCGAAACGCAATGCGATGACCGACGAGATGTGGCAGCGACTCGAACTGACCCTGACCGAGCTGCAGAACGACACCAGCGCTCGCGTCGTCGTCCTGGCCGGGGCCGGTGGGGCCTTCTGCGGCGGCTCCGACGTCACCGGACTCCTCGACGACCTCGACGCCCTCCCGGAACGGATGCGCGTCTCCAACCGATGCGTCCAAGCGGTGCACGACCTACCGATCCCCACGATCGCCCTCGTCGACGGCGTTGCCGCCGGCTCCGGCGTGAACCTGGCACTGGCCTGCGATTTCGTGTTGGCGACGGACCGAGCCCAGTTCGCCCAACTCTTCATCCGGCGCGGACTCTCCCTGGACAGCGGGGCCAGCTGGCTGCTGCCCCGGCTGGTCGGGGATCGACGGGCCCGTCAGCTGGCACTCCTGGGCGACGCGCTGGACGCTCCGACCGCGCTGGCCTGGGGAATGGTGAACGAGGTCGTCGAACCGCAGCACCTCGCCACCGCCACGGCCGCCCTCGTCGATCGGCTGTGTCGCTGCGCGCCGCGGGCCGTGGCCGGAACGAAGGCGCTGCTCAACCAGGCCTGGGAGGTCCCGCTGGCCGAGGCTCTGGAGGCGGAGATCACGAACCAGGTGACGGTCATCAACTCACCCGAGGCGCAGGCCTCGATCTCGGCCTTCCGCCGGAAGTCCGACGTCAGCTCGACCCCAGACGCGAAGTTCAGTTCAGAAGGAGATTGCAATGCAGTTGGCCGGTAGTTCAGCGATAGTCACCGGGGGCGGTTCGGGCCTCGGTGAAGCCACCTGTCGGATCCTGGCCGGCAACGGCCTCCAGGTGACCGTCCTCGACCTGGACGTCAAGGGGGGCACCCGCGTCGCCGGCGAGATCGGCGGCCAGTTCGTCGCCGCCGACGTCACCAGCCCCGAGCAGGTGATCGACGCCGTCGACGCGGCCGTCGAGCGGGCCCCGCTGCGCGTCGTGGTGAACTGCGCCGGTGTCCCCAGCCTGGCCCGTACCGTCGGCCGGGACGGCAACTACGCCTCCGCCCATGACCTCGACGCCTTCCGTCGAGTCGTCGAGATCAACCTGATCGGCACCTTCAACGTGGTGCGCCTGGCCGCGACCGCGATGTCGCACAACGAGCCGAATGCGGACGGGGAGCGGGGCGTCGTCATCAACACGACGTCGGTCGCCGCCTTCGAGGGGCAGGTCGGTCAGGTCGCCTATAGCGCGTCGAAAGGTGGCATCGTGGGCCTGACCCTGCCGCTGGCGCGTGACCTCGCGGTGGTCGGCGTCCGGGTCAACACCATCGCCCCGGGGCTCATCGAGACCCCGATCTACGGCAGTGGTGCCGAAGCTGAGGCGTTCAAGAGCGGGCTGGCCAAGGATGTCGTCTTCCCGAAGCGCCTCGGCCGACCGGAGGAGTTCGGGCGGCTGGCGTGGGAGATGATCAGCAATGGCTATCTGAATGGTGAGGTGATCCGGCTCGACGCCGGCGTTCGCCTCCCCCCGAAATGACAGATGCGGAGCCTTTGATGAGTACCGACAGCGGGATTCGCGCCGCGATGCGCGTCTTTATCGACGAAGAGGTGATCCCGGCCGAGCGTGAGCTCCGGGCACGTGACGATAACTCGGCCCAGGTGCTGGCGCGACTGCAGCGTAGCGCCAAGGCTCAGGGGCTCTGGGCGCTCGGGCACCCGACCGAGATCGGCGGCGGCGGGATGGGCTTCTACGACTTCGCGCTGGTCAACGAGATCATCGGGCGCTCCAGCTTCGGCCAACTGGCGGCCGGAACGCTCAGCATGCAGGACTCGATCATGCTGCACCGTTTCGGCAGCTCGTCGCAGCGGCAGCGATGGCTCGAACCTCTGGTCGCCGGCGAGATCCTGCCCAGCACCGGGATGACCGAGCCCGAAGTGGCCGGCTCCGATCCGACGCTGATCCAGGCGACAGCCCGTCTCGACGGCGACGAGTGGGTCATCGACGCGCACAAGTGGTTCACCACGGGCGGCGCGAGCGCGGCCTTCACCACCATCTTCGCCCGCACCGAGTCGGCGGATGTCGAGGCCCACCGGGCGCTGTCGGCGATCATCGTGCCGGTCGGCACCCCCGGCATGGAACTCGTCCGCGTCCTGAAGACGATGGGCTCGACCGACGGCGAGCACTGCGAAATCCAGCTCACCGGCGTGCGGGTTCCGGCCGAGAACCTGCTCGGCGAGCGTGGGGAGGGCTTCAGCGTCGGGCAGACGCGGCTGGGTCCGGGCCGGATCTTTCACTGCATGCGCTGGCTGGGTCAGGCTCAGCGGGCCTTCGAGCTCATGTGCGAGCGAGCCAAACACCGCTACGCACACGGCTCGTTGCTGTCGGAGAAGGGCGAGATCCAGCGCTACATCGCTGAGTCGGCCGCCCAGATTCACGCGGCCCGTTTGATGATTCTCGACGCCGCACGGCAGTACGACCTGGACGGGCAGGCTCGCGTGCAGATAAGCATCGTGAAGTTCTGGGCCGCGCAGATGCTGCACGACGTGATCGATCGGGCCATCCAGGTCCACGGCGCGCTCGGCGTCACCGATGACACCCCGCTCGAGCAGATGTACCGGGAGGCGCGGTATGCACGTATCTATGACGGCCCGGACGAGGTGCATCGCATGGTGGTGGCCCGTCGATTGCTGAAGGACCCGTCGTCGGCGCCCTGGCTGCAGTCCGACGGCCATGCCTGACCCGGCCTCGGTGACCGCGCTACAGCGTGCGCTGGAGCAGCGCCTCGAACTGCGCTGGGGGTCGGCGGTGGGCATCGACGGGCTGGCCGAACTGGCCGGGGGCGCCAGCCGCCAGACCACCCGGTTCGTCGCCCGAACCGGCACCGGCGAAAGGGCACTGGTGCTGCGCCGGGATCTCGCCGGGGCGGCCGGGGCGGCCGAGATGAACCGGGAGGCCGAGGCGATGGCCGCTGCGGCCAAGGTCGGGGTACCGGTCCCCGAGATCGTCGACAGCGGCGCCGATCTGCTCGGAACGCCGTTCATCGTGATGGGCTACGTCGAGGGCGAGTCGATCCCGCGTCGGTTGCTGCGCGAGGAGACCTTCGCCGCCATCCGTCCCACCATGGCCCACGAGCTGGGACGGCTGGCCGCGCGAATTCACACCATGTCGCTGGCCGAGGCGCCGAGCCTGCAGCGCCCCGATCCGCTGGCCATGCTGCGGCAACTCTCCGAGCGCTACGACGAACCTCGCCCCACCGTTGAGTTGGCCCTGCACTGGCTGCAGACGAACCGGTCGCCCGCGACCGTCGATACGGTCGTGCACGGCGACCTTCGCAACGGCAACATCCTGGTTGGCCCAGACGGCATCCGTGGCGTCCTGGACTGGGAGCTGGTGCACCGCGGTGACCCGGTCGAAGATCTGGGCTGGCTCTGCGTCAAGGCCTGGCGCTTCGGATCTGCCGAGGCGGTCGGTGGGTTCGGTAGCCGGCAGCAGTTGCTCGACGGCTACGCGTCGGTGGCCGGCTGGCGCCCGACCGAAGCGCAGCTGCACTGGTGGGAGGTCTACGGCCACCTGCACTGGGTGCTGCTGTGCCGGCTGCAGGCAGCCATTCACCTGCACGGGAAACGGGATTCTCTCGAACATGCGGTGATCGGCCGGCGCGTCTGCGAGGCCGAGTTCGATCTGCTGCTGAGTCTCGGGCTGGCCGAGCCGGTGGCCCAGGTCGATCCCTTGGACGGGGTCGAGGAACTGGCGACGCTCACTCGCGCCGCGACTCCCCACGACGCCCCGGATGCCGACCACCTGCTGGCCGTGGTGCAGCGCTTCCTCTCCGAAGGTTCCCCCACTCATACCGATGGGCCGCAGCGCTTCCTGGCCCGGGTTGCGGCGAACGCGATTCGGATCGCCCGGCGGGAACTACTGCTGCAGCAGGGGCAGGGCGAGGAGCATCGGCGCCGCCTCAACTCGCTGGGGTTCGCCGACGATGCCGCGTTTGCGACAGCTATCCGGGCCGCAGCGATCGATCCACTCGGGGGCGAGGCGGTGGCGGCCATTCGCGCCGCCGTTCTCGAGAAGCTCCTGGTTGCCAATCCCCGTTACAGCTCGCAACCGGGCTGACCGCCGGCGGTCCTGACGGCACTGGACGGCACCACCCAGCAGCCGGCCGAGCTGACTTCGGGCAGAGCCCCGCCTTGACTATGAGCCGGGCCACAACTACTGTACTGATCGGTCGGTACGTCGGAAGAGACGCGACCCTGCGCTCGGGCCGGCGGACCAGTCGATTCACATGGTCGGAACCGCGGACTGGTGCCTAACGAACGAAGGGTGTTAGCTGATGCATTCCGAAGCCGACGACGTGGTGCTCTCAGTATCTGGGCTCTCGAAGACCTACGGCGGAACCAAGGCGTTGGACGATGTGTCTCTGCGGGTGCGGCGAGCGACCGTGCACTCGCTCATCGGCGGAAACGGCTCCGGCAAGTCCACCCTGATCAAGATCCTGGCCGGGGTCGTCAAGTCCGACCCGGGCGGAGTCGTCACCGTGGGTGGCCTCGAGCGCCGCTGCGACCAGCTCACCCCAGCGTTGGCCCGCGAGGCCGGCCTGCACATCGTGCACCAGGAACTCGGTGTCTTCCCCGACATGTCAGTGGCGGAGAATCTGTCGATCGGCCGCGGCTTCGATACCCGGGTCGGCGGCCGAATCGGGTGGTCAGCGGTCGCGCGACGCACTCGCCGCGTGCTGGAGCGCTTCGACCTCGACTTCGAGCCCGAGCAGACAATGAGCTCACTCAGCCCGGCCCAGCAGACGATGGTCGCCGTCGCCCGCGCCCTTCAAGACCAGGAAGACACGCACGCGGGCGTGCTCATCCTCGACGAACCGACCGCGGCGCTGTCGGCATCGGAGGTCCAGTTGCTGTTGTCGGCGCTGCGTCGTTACGCCGAGCGAGGTCAATCGATCGTCTTCGTCAGCCATCGCCTCGACGAGGTCCTGGCGATCAGCGATTCGATCTCGGTGCTTCGTGACGGTCGCAACGTGGAGACGGTTGAAGCGGCCACCGCGAGTCCGGCGAGCTTGTCCCGGCTGATCGTCGGACGCGAGCAGCCGCCGGCTGCCCCGCGGACGCCCCCGCAGACTGGCGCCCCGCTGCTGCAGGTCAAAGCGCTGCGCTCCGGTCCGCTGCACGACATATCCTTCGATGTTCGCGCCGGGGAAATCGTCGGAATCGCGGGCCTCCTCGGCTCGGGGCGGAGCCGACTGCTGCGCGCACTCTTCGGCCTGCACGAGCGAACCGGAAGCATCATGCTCGACGGAGACCCGGTAGCGGTGCACGGAGCGGCGGAGGCGATGAACGCCGGCATCGGATACGTGCCCGAGGATCGTCCGGGCGAAGGCGCGTTCATCGAACTCAGCGTTGCCAGCAACCTGTCCGCCACGGACGTGCGTCGTTACTGGCGCCGCTGGTGGCTGCACGACGCGGCCGAGCGGGCGGACGCGCGCGATGCGGTGCGCGACTTCGGCATCAAGCTTCCCTCGATTGATGCGCCGATGGCGTATCTCTCCGGCGGGAATCAGCAGAAGGTCGTGGTCGCCCGCAGCCTGCGCCGCCGCCCGCGGCTGCTGCTGCTCGACGAGCCCTCACAAGGCGTGGACGTCGGTGCCCGGTATGAACTGCATCGGTTGGTGGAGCGAGCGGCCGCCGAGGGCGCGGCCATCATCGCGGTGAGCTCGGACTTTTCCGAACTGGCCGAGTTGTGCGACCGGATCCTGGTGCTCGTCGATGGGCGAATCGCCCACGTCCTTGACGGCGATCAGCTAGATCCCGCAGAAGTAACACGATTGGCCTATGTGCCCATGGAGGAGACGGCATGACAACAGAACAAGCCACAATCAACGAGCCGTCGGTCCCCGCCGTCACGGAGACGTCCTCGGCTCCCGGCGCCGAGTCGGCGACGACTCGATTCGGTCCTCGATCGCTGACCCTGCAACTTGAGCGCTTCGGGCTCCTCGGCCTGCTGCTGGTCGTCCTGCTGGTCTTCAGCCTGAAGAGCAGCCAGTTCCATTCCTCCAGCAATATCAGGATCGTTCTGGGCACCCAGGCCGTCCTGGGGTTGCTGGCGCTGGCCTCCATCGTGCCGCTGATCGCCGGGCAGTTCGACCTGTCGGTCGGCGCGATCATGGGAACAACTTCGATCGTGACGGCCGCGGTAATGTCGCGCTATCACGGCAATCTGGCGCTGGCGATCCTCGTCGCGGTCGGGGTCGGCTTGCTCATCGGCTTGGTCAATGGACTGCTGGTCTCTCGTGTCGGAGTGAGCTCCTTCATCGTCACCCTCGCGTCGGCTACCGTGCTGCAGGGTGTCGTGCAGTGGTACAGCAACGGAGAGACGATCTCTGATGGAATTTCGAAGTCGCTCATCAGCGCCGGCAGCGGCGATGCCCTCGGAATTCCGAAGGGCCTGCTCTGGCTACTGCCCGCGGCCGTGCTGTCCTGGTACATGATCGGTCATACCCCGTGGGGTCGATACCTGACCGCGATCGGCTCCAACGCCCGAGCGGCCAAGCTGGCCGGTCTGCGCGTCGACGGTATGGTGCTCTCATCGTTCCTGTACTCCGGGGCGCTGGCTGGGCTGGCCGGCGTGCTGCAGACCGGCCAGGCCGGATCGGCCGACCCACAGTCGGTGCTCGGCGCGATGCTGCTTCCGGCGCTCGCGGCAGCGTTCCTCGGGGCCAGTGCCTTCACCCCGGGCCGCTTCAACGTCTGGGGCACCCTGCTAGCCGTCTATTTCGTGGCATTCACGGTGAGCGGGTTCCAGTTCATCGGCGCGGCATCGTGGATCCAGCAGGTCTTCGACGGACTGGCGCTGGCCGGTGCGGTGGCCCTGTCGACGATTCTGCGCCGGCGCAACGGGCGAGCTTAGTATCGCGCCCCGCCTCAGTAGTAGAGCCGGCCCATGGTTGCGGGCTCATAGACTGGGCTTTTCTATCTCGGATGATTAGGTAGGTACATGGTTCGCGACTCACGCCAGAAGGCCCGCATTCTCTCTGCAGCGGCCGAACTCTTCGCCGAGCACGGGTATCACGGCACCGGGATGGCGCAACTGGAGGCGGCCGTCGGGCTGCAGCGCGGGGCCCTGTACCACCACATCGGTAGTAAGGAGGCGCTGCTGTATGAGATCAGCAGTTCCCCGCTGCGTCTGATGATCGAGATAGCGACCGCGATCGCCGCTCGGGTGAAGGACCCGGAGGAGCGAATCCGCGAGCTGGCCCGCGCGATCATGGCCAACGTCGCCGACCATCGCCTGGAGTGGACTGTGCACTACCGCGACTTCAACGCCCTGACCGGCGAGCGTCTGCAGTCCGTGCTGGAGATGCGCAGGGACTACGAGCAGATCTGGTGGCGAGCCCTCATGGACGGCATCACGGCCGGCGACTTCGAACCGATCCAGGAAGCCGTTGCTCTGAAGGGCATTCTCGGGATGTTCAACTACTCCTACGTCTGGTTGGACAAGAGCGGGCCGCAGAAGCCCCACGAGATCGCTGACATCTTCTGCAACACGTTCCTGGACGGCATCCGCCGCGTCGCCTGACCTGCGGTCGTTCCCCAGCCAGTTGGGTACCCACTGCGGCGAATGACCTTAATTTTGCGGGTGAGTCTCACCCGCTGACGACCGTCGCCCCGCGTGTCGGGTGCCAGTCTGCCCTGCCCGGACCACAACAGGCGTCTGTGTGCAGGGGTAGATCCGCCCCGCAGATCCACCTCAACTTTCGCTTGACGAGAAGAGACTTACGCCATACTGTACTGATCGGTCGGTACTCGACCGACTCTGGAACAGGAGTACATGACGTGATCCAAGAGCACACGAAGTCAAAGGCACGGCGTTGGACGGGCAGCAGCCGATTGCTGCAGGTCGTGGTCGGCGGTACGGCGATCGTCGCCCTGATGGCCGGTTGCACGAGTCAGGGCAAGTCCGATGCGACCGGCGCGGCCGGTACCTCGAGCGGTGGCGGGTCGGCGACGCAGAGCGCCGGCGATGCCGCGGCCCTGGTCGCGAAGTACTACAAGGGCACGGTCACCGCGCCACCGGCCGACGGGCCCGCGGCCGTCACCGGCAAGAAGGTTTGGATCATCTCCTGCGGCCAGGCGGCACCCAGTTGCTCCGAGCCCGTCGCCGCCATGAAGACCGCCGCACAGGCCATCGGCTGGAATGTCACCGTATTCGACGGGCAGCTCAATCCGGCGAAGTACTCGCAAGGCATCAGCCAGGCGATCGCCGCGGGCGCTGACGGCATTCTCGTCAACTCCATCGACTGCGCCGCGGCCCCGGGCCCGTTCGAACAGGCGAAGAAGGCCGGCATCGTGATCGCCGGTCTCTACGCCTTCGACTGTGACAAGGACCCCGTCTTCTCGACCTGGCCGAAGTGGAGCGGCTACGACGACCTCGCGCAGGTCTACCAGGCGTGGGGAGCGGCCCGGGCGGCTTGGATCATCGATCAGACCAAGGGCAAGGCCAACGTCATCGATACGACAGTCCCCAGCTACCGCGGGCTGGTCGAGGCTGAGAAGGGCTTCAAGGCTGAGATGGCCACCTGCTCCGGATGCAAGGTTGCGACGACCGTCTCGCTCCCCGTCGGGGACATCGTCGCCGGCACCGCCGGAGCCAAGGTCACCAACGCGCTGCAGCAGCACCCGGACGCGAACTCCTTCCTGTCCTACAACGACGCCGGCTTCACCCAGTTCGAGAACGCATCGTTCCACGCGGCCGGCGCCACCAAGCTGCTGACGATGGGCGGCGAATGCCTGCCTGGCAACGTTGATGAGATCCGCTCCGGTGGCCCTGAAGACGCTTGCGCCGTTCTGCCCCAGGACTGGCACGGCTGGGCCGTCGTCGACGAGGTCAACCGGCAGTTCGCCAAGCCGGGGAGTGCTCCGGTGGACGAGGGTCTGGGTATGCAGATCATCGACAAGGATCACAACCTGCCAGCCAGCGGCGGTTGGGTTCCCCCGGTCGACTTCAAGGCCGCTTACATGAAGGTGTGGGGCGTCAGCTGATGCCGCGGGCTCGCTGGTCACTGCAGTCTCGGTGGCCAGCGAGCCCATCTCCCGCACCTGCGATGCTAGTTGCGCCGACGGTGACCGATCCCGGGTCTGTCGGCCGACCATGAGGAGCCTTCCCGCATGACGTCACTGCCAGCCGTAGAACTTGTCGAAGTCGCCGCTCGCGACGGTCTGCAGAATGAAAAACGCAGCCTGAGCACCGACCACAAGCTGGAGCTGATCCGGCGGGCCGCCGACGCGGGATCGCGCCGGATCGAAGTGACTTCGTTTGTGAATCCGAGTCGGGTTCCGCAGCTCGCCGACGCTGAAGCGGTGGTTGCCGGACTCCCCGAACTCACCGGCGTGACCTACACGGCGCTTGTGCTGAACGAGCGAGGCTATGAGCGAGCCATCGCGGCTGGCGTCACCGAGATCAACACCGTTGTCATCTCCACCGACACTTTCAGTCGGCGCAACCAGGGTGTGGCCACTCGCGAGATGCTCGCGTCGCTCGCCCGGATTCGTGCCCGTGCTCGCGCCGACGCCGTCACTATGGCCGTGACTATTGCGGCCGCCTTCGGCTGCCCGTTCGAGGGTGAGGTACCTGAGAGTCGGTTCACCTCGGTCGTGGCGCAGGTGGCCGACCTGGCTCCGGACGAGATCTTGCTGGCCGACACCATCGGGGTGGCCGTGCCATCCGAGGTCGAGCATCGCTTCGGCATCCTTGGAGCGGCCGCTCCCCAGACCCAACTCCGTGCGCACTTTCACGACACCCGCAACACCGGAATCGCCAACGTCGTGGCCGCGGTGCGGGCCGGCGTGCTGCGGCTGGATACCAGTGTCGGCGGACTCGGTGGTTGCCCCTTTGCCCCCGCGGCGACTGGAAACGTCGCCACCGAAGACGTGGCTTACACCCTTGGCCGCATGGGCTACTCGATCGAAGTCGATGTCGACCAGACCATCGAGACGGCCCGTTGGGTGACCGATCTGCTCGACGTGCCGGTGGCTGGCAGCCTCACCCGCGCCGGCAACTTCCCGCCGAACCCGTCTCCGGCCGCCTGAAAACGACGAATCCTCCTGCGTTTCCGGGGCTATCACGCCCCAGACGCAGGAGGATCGGTCGGGCCAGACGATTGGCGGAGGATGGGGGATTTGAACCCCCGAGGGATTGCTCCCAACTCGCATTCCAAGCGAGCGCCATAGGCCACTAGGCGAATCCTCCGTCGGTGAGACTACTGCAATGGTGGCCCAATCGACGACTTCGGCCGTCCCTGCGAGGCCGCTCACACGATTTGGCAACGCCCCGGGGGCACCGCGTAGAGTTCAGGCCCGGCCCCTCGTGCGGCGCCCATCCTACGAACCTCCCCAGGGCCGGAAGGCAGCAAGGATAAGAAGGCTCTGGCGGGTGCGCGAGGGGTCCTTCACATCTTCCCGGCGAGTCGTCCACCTGTCGGTGGTGTCAATTAAGGTCGGTACGTGGCTTCACACTTGGCGTTGTATCGCAAATACCGGTCGGCCACCTTCGCCGACGTCATCGGCCAAGAGCACGTCACCGCGCCCCTAATGCAGGCCCTGACGGCTGGCCGCATCAACCACGCGTACCTCTTCTCCGGCCCGCGCGGCTGCGGCAAGACCTCCAGCGCCCGCATCCTGGCCCGCTCGCTGAACTGCGCCGAGGGCCCAACGGCCACCCCCTGCGGGGTCTGCCCGTCCTGCATCGAGCTGGCCCCCAACGGCCCCGGCTCCATCGACGTGATCGAGATCGACGCCGCCAGCCACGGCGGTGTGGACGATGCCCGTGACCTGCGTGAGCGGGCCTTCTACTCCCCGGTGCGCGACCGTTTCAAGGTTTACATCATCGACGAGGCGCACATGGTCTCGACGCAGGGTTTCAACGCCCTGCTCAAGCTGGTTGAGGAGCCGCCGGAGTTCCTGGTCTTCGTCTTCGCGACCACCGAACCCGACAAGGTCCTACAGACGATCCGCTCGCGCACTCATCACTACCCGTTCCGGCTAATCCCGCCGGCGGCCATGCGCGCCCACCTGGAGGGGATCTGCGCAGCCGAGGGGATCACCGTCGAACCGGCGGTGTTGCCGCTGGTCGTCCGGGCCGGCGGCGGCTCAGCCCGTGACTCGCTGTCGCTGCTGGACCAGCTGCTGGCCGGTGCCGGTGCGGAGGGCGTCACCTACGTCCGCGCGGTCGCCCTGCTCGGCGTCACCGACAACGCTCTGCTGGACGCGATGGTTGACGCGCTGGCCGCCGGCGATGCCGCCTCGGTCTACGGAACGGTCAACTCCGTCGTCGAGGCCGGGCATGATCCGCGGCGCTTTGCCGCCGACCTGCTCGACCGATTCCGCGATCTGCTCCTGCTCGCCGCCGTCCCCGACGCGGTGAGCCGTGGGCTCATCGAGTCCTCCGGCGACGACGCCGACCTGATGGGCAAGCAGGCCGAGCGGATCGGCGCCGCTTCCCTCGCCCGCTACGCCGAGATCGTGCACAACGCGCTGATCGAGATGCGCGGAACCACGTCGGCCCGATTGGTCCTGGAGTTGCTCTGCGCGCGGATGCTGCTCCCCGACGCCAGCGCCGACTCGGCCGCACTGCTGCAGCGTCTGGAGCGCATCGAGCGCCGCTTCGACGCTGCGCCCGCCGCCGCAACGGCGACTCCGGCGCCCGCCCAACCGACTCGGGAGGCAGTCGCACCGGCTCCCGTTACGGCCACTCCAGCTGCGCCCGCTCCCGCCGTGGCCGCTCCAGCTCCGGCTGTTTCGGCTCCGGTCGCTCCCGCTCCTGAGGTGCCGGCTGCAGCGGCGCCGATGGTTGCGGCCGACCCAGCTCCGTCAGCGACCCCAACAGCGGATGCGGCCACCGCCGTAGCGCCGGGGGCACTGGACGCCACCGCGATCCGACGTCTCTGGCCGCAGTTGCTGGACGTCGTCAAGCAGTCATCGCGGCGCACCCGGGCGCTGCTGGACAACGCTCAGGTCGGCGACGTGAAGGGCGATGTTGTCGTCCTCACCGCTCCGAGCGCAACGCTGGCCAAGATGATCAGCGACGACAGCAACACCTCCGTCCTACGGGCCGCGCTGACCGCCGAGATCGGCGGCAAGTGGACGGTCGAGGTGCAGGTCGAGAGTGATGACGTGCCCCAGCGTCAAGTGGTGCCCGAGACCGAGCCCAGCCCGGAGCAGGAGAGCGCAGCCAGTGCCCAGGCGGCGGCAGCGGCCAAGGCCACTGCGGCCCGGGCGGCGGCGGCTCGCGAGGTCGCCGACGCGCAGGCGGCTCAAGACAGCGCCGGTGACGCCGACCCGCGTGACAGCAGCGAGCCGGTGGCCACGGGCGAGGTCGCGGCCCGGCTGGATCCGGAGGCATCGGCCATCCAGCTACTTCGCAGCACTCTGGACGCCAAGCCGCTCGACGCCAGCGGCCGCTGACCCCTGAACGCTCCTGCTACTTGTAGGCTGGCGCGCCTAATTGGCAGGAGGGTTCGGCGAACAGCTCAGCGGCTCAGGTAGGCCAGAATCCCGGACGCCACGGCCACCGCGATCCGCTGGCGACCGGCCGCGGAGGTCTGGATCGCCGCGTCACCGGCGTTGCGCATATTGCCGATCTCCAGGAACGTGGCCGGCTTCAGGGCCAGGTTCAGCCCGGCCAGGTCGTCGCGGGGGTAGTACCCATTCTTACCGAGGTAGCTCGAGACGGTCATCCCCGACCCGGCCAGCAGTGAGTCGTGCAGGGCCTTGGTCAGCGCGCTCGACTGGGCGGCGACCGCCGCTCCGGCCGGCTGCCGGCTGTCCTGGCAGACGTGGAAGCCGTGCCCGGAGACCGGTGCCCCGTCGGCGTGGATGGAGATGACCGCCGCCACCCCAGGCTGATTGCCGATCGCGGCGCGCTGATCCACGCAGGGGCCGAATGAGTCGTCGTTCGGCCGGGTCATCGTCACCCGCACCCCGTGCGAGCGCAGCAGCGCGGCCACCCGGGTCGAGACATCCCAGTTGAAGGCATGCTCGGGGTAGCCGGCGTTGGTGTTCGTCCCGGTCGTCTCGCAGTCCTTCATCTCACCGAACCCAGCCGGTACCTGACGCCGCAGGGCGGCCAGGTTGGCCGCGTCCCCACCGTTGTGTCCCGGGTTGAGCACGACCAGCGGTGAGCCTGCGACATTCGGCAGCGGTACCGCCCCACCCACCGGGGGAGACGTGGCTACGACCGGCCTCGGCGTGGCGGCCCGCGGCGTCGCGGTCGGCTTTGGAGTTGGCTTCGCGGTGGGCGCCGGGGTCATTGTGGCGATCGGGGTCGGGATCGGAGTTGGAACCGGTGTCGACGCTGGAGTGGCGCTGGGCGAGGGGAGCTGGCTCAGCGCGGCCGGCTGAGCGGACTTATGCCCTGCGCTGCAGCCGCCGAGCGCGCCGGCGACCACGATCACCACGCCGAAGAGTGCGGCGGCGGTGAATGGGCGATGAGCGGGGTGAGAGGTCGCGGATGGTGGCACTTGCACACTCTGACACGTCGGGGCCGGCGACCCGATGAGCCCTTGGCCGTTACTCATGGCATGTTTATGCTGGCGCACCGTCGTCTTCTAGGGATTTTGTCAGGCGTTGCCGCTACCCTAATTGAAACGAGAGAGGTTGGATTGTTGTGAGTTCACGCAGTGGCGGCAGTTTCGGCGGAGGCGCGCCGAACATGCAGCAGCTTATGAAGCAGGCGCAGAAGATGCAGCAGCAACTTGCCGTCGCGCAGGCTGAGCTTGCTGAGACTGAAGTCACCGGTTCAGCCGGTGGTGGTCTGGTCTCGGCCACCGTCACCGGTTCCGGTGAACTCAAGTCCATCGTGATCTCGCCCAGCGTGGTCGACCCGGATGACGTCGACACGCTCCAGGATCTGGTCGTGGCCGCGATCCGTGACGCGAATCGAGTCGCCAGTGAGCTCGCAGAAGAGAAGATGGCGCCGCTCGGTGGCGCCAATCTCGGCATCCCCGGCCTGTGACCCTGCTTACTGATCGCAGTACGGAGAACTAGTTGTCCGCGATGTACGAGGGCGCCGTCCAGGACCTCATCGACGAGTTGGGTCGCCTCCCCGGCGTCGGACCGAAGAGCGCGCAGCGAATCGCGTTTCATCTGCTGGCCGCCGAGGCCGCCGACGTCGACCGGCTCGGCAGCGCGCTGCGCCGGGTGAAGGAGAAGGTGCGATTCTGCCGCATCTGCGGCAACGTCACCGAGCAGGAAGAGTGCCGCATCTGCCGCGACGAGCGGCGGGACCCCTCGATCATCTGCGTGGTCGAGGAGCCCAAGGATGTGGTCGTCGTGGAGCGCACCCGGGAGTTCCGCGGGCGCTATCACGTCCTCGGCGGCGCTATCAGCCCGATCGACGGCGTCGGACCGGACGATCTGCGCATCCGTGAGCTGATGGTCCGGTTGGCCGACGGCAGCGTCACCGAACTGATTCTCGCCACCGACCCGAACCTGGAGGGCGAGGCGACGGCAACCTACCTGGCCCGGCTCGTCATTCCGATGGGAGTGACCGTGTCGCGGCTGGCCAGCGGTCTGCCGGTCGGCGGCGACCTGGAGTACGCCGACGAGGTGACGCTCGGCCGCGCGTTCTCCGGGCGAAGGCGGGTGGAGTAGATGAGCCACCCCGACGACCCCTCGGTCGCCACCCAGACTCAGTCGCCGTCCGCGACACCCACCGTGGTTCCGACGGCGGAGTACGGCTACCCCGGCACCTCGTTCTCGGCACCACTGCCCATCGTGGATGCGACTCCGGCCTCGACCGTGCGCCCCCGGCGACGGCTGCGCGGCTTGTTCTGGGTCGCCGTCCTCGGCTCGGTCGCCGTGCTGGTGGCCGGGCTGGTCACCGCCGTCATCACCTACCTCGACGAGGGGAAGGCGGGCGGAGTGGTGCAGCGCTACTTCTCGGCGCTCTCCAGCGGTGACGCGGCGGCGGCGCTGGGCTTCGGTCAGGTGCCGGCCGGTTCCCGCACGATGCTCACCGAACCCGTGCTCAAGGCCCAGCTGGCCCGCGGACACATAGGCAACGTGGCCGTGCTGGCCGAGTCAGCGGTCGGCAGTGAGACGGACGTCGACGTGCAGTACACACTCACGGCATCGGAGGGGCCGATGACCGTCACCGACACCATCGCCATGGTCCCCAGCGGCCGCACCTGGCGGCTGAAATCGACGGCTGTTCCAGTGCAGGTGGCGTTCTCCGGGGCGGCCAACCGGATCACCGTCGCCGGCGCGATGGCCCCGATGGGTCGCCAGCTGATGTTCCCCGGGGCGGCCCCCTTCGCCTTCGACACGAAGAATCTGGAGCTGGCCCCCCAGTCGGCCGTGATCCGCTTCGCCGAGATGCCTTCGCCCCTGGACGTCCAGCTCAGCGGCGTCGGGAAACGGGCGGTCGAAGCCAGTCTGGACAAGGCCTTCAACGCCTGCATCGGCGGTAGCGCGCCAACCCCCGCGGTCTGCCCGGCACCGAGTGACACGCGTGCCGTTCCGGGAACCTTCAAGGGGGTGGCGAGCAAGCCCGCTTCGGCGAACGCGAACCTCTCGGTCAACGAGAGCGTGGACGGGGTCGTGCAGGAGAACGCGACCGTCCCGGTGACCGGCACCTATAGCCAACTCGACTTCAACAACCTGCCGCACCTCAAGCAGTTCACCGGAAGTATGGTCCTCACCGCGCAGGCGCTGGCCGGCGCACCGGCTCGTGTCGTCTGGGACAACCCGTGACGCGGCGGTTCGGGCGCAGGGCCCGCATCCTGGTCGTGCTGCTCAGCTGCGCGGTGGTGATCGTGGCCCAGACGGGTACGGCTGTGGCCGCACCCGGCCCGGACGGCGCCCCGCAGTGGTGGTTCGACAGCTGGGGCGTCCCGGCGCTGTGGGCCAGCGGGGCCCGTGGCGCGGGCATCACCATCGCCGAGATCGATACCGGCGTCAACGCCCAGGTCCCGCAGATCCGGGCCAGTCTGGTCCCCGGCTTCGACTTCGGCGTCCCGGGCGGCGTCGGCTTCGTCGACCATGAGGTGAAGGCCTTCGGCCACGGAACCGCA
The DNA here is from genome assembly GCF_900230215.1 of Jatrophihabitans sp. GAS493. NCBI lineage: Bacteria > Bacillati > Actinomycetota > Actinomycetes > Jatrophihabitantales > Jatrophihabitantaceae > Jatrophihabitans > Jatrophihabitans sp. GAS493. Next base: position 1,411,577 of record NZ_LT907982.1, read on the forward strand.
ATGGCCTCGCTGATGGTCGCCCGCCCCAGTTCGCTGGGTGTCGTCGGGCTTGCTCCGGGCGCCAAGGTCATGCCGATCGCGCTACCGATCGACGGCACCGACGACGCCGCCGGCTCCGGAGCCGACCACCTACCGGACGCCATCCGCTGGGCCGCCGACAATGGCGGCAAGATCATCAGCATGTCGCTCGGCGGCGAGCGAGACCCGTCGCAGGACAGCGTCCCGTGTCCCAGCGACGAGCAGGCCGCAATCACCTACGCGATCAGCAAGGGCCTCATCGTGGTTGCCGCCTCCGGCAACGGCGGGGAGGATGGCAGCCCCGTAGAGGATCCCGGAGTCTGCCTCGGTGTGGTGTCGGTCGGCGCGGTAGACCAGTCGAACAACGTCGCCTCCTTCTCCTCGCGCCACCCCTACTTGACCACCAGCGCGCCGGGTGTGAATATCCCGACGCTGGGCCGCATTCCGGGGAAGGTGTACAGCGGCGAGGGGACTAGCCAGTCCACCGCAATCGTCTCCGCCGCGTTGGCCCTCATCTGGTCGAAGTTCCCGACGCTCTCCGGACGGCAGATCGTGTCGAAGGCGCTGTCCGGCCTCGACAAGCGTTCGCTGGTGCGCGACCCGGGGCTTGGATTCGGCATCATCAATCCGGCGACGGCGATCAAGTCCGGCAACCCGAACGCGCGGAACCCGGTCTACGACAGCGTCGATCCGTATGTATCCCAGCTTGTCGCCGCAGACGCCGACACTGTGCTGAAATCGCCGCCGGCGACGACCAACACCCATGTGCCGGGTGGCGTCATCATCGGACCGGCCCCGTCACCCTGGTCTTCGGCCGTCGTTGCCGCGCTGCTGGTTGCCCTCGTCGGGCTGGTGGTGCTGATACTGCTCACGCTGGGCGGGCTACGGGCCAGACGGCGGCGTGCCGCGTTCGCGCAGACGACCGCCCAGGTCTATGGCGTCACCATCGGTGGCGGCCACTTCGACGGTCCGCCGACGAGTGGGTACATCCTCCCGAACTCCTCGGACGGGCGCTTCGACCAGCCACCGGTCGCGCTCGCCCCTCCGGCGCAGGCGGCCCAGCCGCAACCCCAGCCGGTGGCTCCCGCATCGCCGGCCGCACCTCCCGCGCCGGCTCAGTCCGCAGCTCCGGTATCAACGCCGGCGCCAGCGCTAATCCCAACGCCGGCCCCAACGCCACCGCCACTGCAACCTGGCCGACCGATTAACCGGCCAGTCATGCCAACCGTGGAGGACGAAGACGCGGCGCAGTGGCAGGAAGTCATCTCGGCTGAGGACGAAGGACAGGACTGAGCGTCGGCCGGTGAGGTTCGGCTCAGTCCCCGACCCAAGCTGTGGATAGTCGATGGGGTGTCACAGCGGTTGAGTAGTGTCTAACCCGCCCGCGACAACCGCGGGGGTGCCCGGGTCGGAGTTTGGTGAACCCGCCTTGGGGGCCGCTGCGTCGCAAGCGGGAGGATTCTTATGACCGGTCCGACGGATCCAGTCGGCTCTGGAACGCCGGGGGAGCCCACCCCAGCCGAGTGGTCGGGGTACGACCCGAATCAGCCCTACGCCGCGCCGCCGCCGGGGTACGACCCGAATCAGCCCTACGCCGCGCCGCCGCCGGGGTACGACCCGAACCAGCCACCCCCAGCACCGCCGGCCTATCCGGGCTACGCCGCACCGTACGGCGGTTACGGACAACCCGGCCAGCCCGGACCGCTCGGACAACCAGGCCAGGATCCCAATCAGTACGGCTTCGCGCCGGCAGTCGCGACCAAGAAGTCGCGCAAGCCGCTCTGGATTACGTTGATCGTCGTTGCCCTGCTGATCGTCGGTGGCGGCGTCACGCTCGCCGTCCTGGTCAGCAAGAACTCCGGGTCGGCCGAGAGCGCCGTCAAGGACTATCTGACCGCGCTCTCCACCAACGACGCCAAGGGCGCGCTCAATGCGTCGGCGCTGCAGCCTTCGTCGACCACCTTCGTCACCAACGAGGTGCTGACCAAGCAGCAGTCGATCGCCAAGATCTCGAACATCAAAGTGACCAAGGTTTCGGGCTCGTCGACGCAGGCAATGGTGCATGCCACCTACACCTTCGGCACCCAGAACGCTGAGGAGACGTACGCGGTCTCGAAAGTCGGCGGTGAGTGGCGGATCGCCACCGCGACGCTGCCGATCGATGTCTCGACCGTCGATGACATCCCGGGGCTCACCCTCTTCGGAACCGAAGTGAAGGGGCTCGGGAAGGTCTTCGTCTTCCCCGGTCCACTGCAGTGGGGCACCAGCAACCCGGACTACACCGTGACCGACAAGGACGCGGAGAAGTTCGCCGTCAGCCCGGAGTCGACGACGTGGAACTCGTTCACGCTCGACTACGACCTCAGCGATAGCGGTCAGCAGAAGATCGTGACCGCCGTCGACGCGTACCTGCAGCAATGCGCGGCGGTGAAGACACTGGAGCCGCAGAACTGCCCGCAGCGGGTCTACGACTTCGAAGCTGTGGAGGGTACGGCCACCTGGAAGATCACCAGCGATGTCACGTCGTCGCTGAAGTATTCAGTCAACGACGACGATCCGACCAAAGTCGACGTCACCGCAGATGTGAAGTGGGGCGTGACCTACCAGTCCAAAGACTTCGAGGGGAAGGTCACGACCCACAGCGACACCGACAACAGCACTATCTACGGGTCGGTAGACATCTCAGCCAGCCCGCCCACTTTCACTCCTGATTAGCCACCACCGACCAGCTGCGGGCCAGTTCCGCGTGTGGTGTCAGGCGTTCGCCGCGTCCATCCGGGCGGCCCGGTTGACCGCACTGACGACCGCCCGCAGGGATGCCCCGACGATCGACTCGCTGACGCCGACCCCCCACAGCACCCGCTCGCCGATCTCGATCTCCAGGTAGGCGGCCGCCTCGGCGTCCCGGCCCGCGGTGAGGGCGTGCTCGGCGTAGTCCAGGACGCGCACGTTCACGCCGCCCAGCCCCATGTCGATCCCCGACAGCGCGTCGCAGAACGCGGCGATCGGGCCATTGCCGACGCCGTTGAGCTCGTAGCTGTGGCCGAAGGCGCGCACCGTTGTCGCGATGTTCTCGATCTCGTCGGCGCTGCGGGAGCTGAAGCTCTGCAGCTCGAACGGGCCGTCCTTGGAGAGGTACTCGTCGCTGAAGATCTGCCACATCTGGGCGGAGTCCACCTCGCCGCCCTCACCGTCGGTGTGGCGCTGGATCACCTGGCTGAACTCGATCTGCAGACGCCGGGGCAGATCGAGATGATGATCGGTCTTCATGATGTAGGCCACGCCGCCCTTGCCGGACTGCGAGTTGACCCGGATCACCGCTTCGTAGGAACGCCCCACGTCCTTCGGATCGATCGGCAGGTACGGGATCTGCCACGGCATGTCGGCGACCGGCTTCCCAGCCTCGGCGGCGGCCCGGTCGAGGGCGTCGAAGCCCTTCTTGATCGCGTCCTGGTGCGAGCCCGAGAACGAGGTGTAGACCAGGTCGCCGACGTACGGGTGACGCTCGTGGACGCCGATCCGGTTGCAGTACTCGACGGTGCGGCGGATCTCATCGATGTCGCTGAAGTCGATCTGCGGGTCGATGCCCTGGCTGAAGAGGTTCAGCCCGAGGATCATCAGGTCGACGTTGCCCGAGCGTTCGCCGTTGCCCAGCAGGCACCCCTCGACGCGGTCGGCCCCGGCCAGCATGGCCAGTTCGGCGTCGGCGGTGGCGGTGCCGCGGTCGTTGTGGGTGTGCACGCTCAGTGCGATGTGCTCGCGGCGGGAGAGGTTGCGGCTCATCCACTCGATCTGGTCGGCGTAGACGTTCGGGGTGCTCCGCTCGACGGTGCAGGGCAGGTTCAGCACGATCTCGCGCTCGGCGTCGGGCTGCCATACGTCCATCACCGCCTCGCAGATGTCCAGCGCGAACTCGGCCTCGGTGTCCATGAAGATCTCCGGCGAATACTCATAGCCGAAGGTTGTGCCGCTCAGATAGTTCTCGGCGTACTTCATCACCGAACGGGTGCCCGAGGTCGCCACGTCGCGGCACTGCTCACGTCCGTCACCCGGCCAGCCGAAGACGACGCTGCGGAAGACCGGTGCCGCCGCGTTGTACATGTGCACCGTCGCTCGCTGGGCGCCGACCAGAGACTGGACGGTGCGCTCGATGAGTTCGTCACGGGCCTGAGTGAGGACGGAGATGGTGACGTCGTCGGGGATTCGGTCGGACTCGATCAGTTCCCGGACGAAGTCGAAGTCGGTCTGGCTCGCGGCCGGGAAGCCGACCTCGATCTCCTTGTAACCGATGCGGACCAGCAGGTCGAACATGGCCCGCTTGCGGGAGGCGCTCATCGGGTCGATCAGCGCCTGGTTTCCGTCGCGCAGGTCGGTCGAGAGCCAGCGCGGTGCTGCGGTGATGGTGCGGTCGGGCCACTGCCGGTCGGGCAGAGCGACCGGGGGAAAGGGCTGATAGCGGTGGCACGGCATGCCGGACGGTTGCTGCAGGTTCTTCATCTGAGATATCTCCTGATGGGGCACAGCTTCAGTGTGCCAAGTCGTGGGGTCTGCCGACCAGCCTCGGCGGCGTGAAAGCCGGCCCGACCTGGTGGCGGAGGGGTACGAACTCGCTCAGGCGAGTTGTGAAACGCAGGACGACGTCGGCAGCACTGCGGCCCGCGACGAGGGGCCGACTGAGTGTGTTTCTCAGGCCTCGCCGCGGCTGGCAAGAAGTAGCAGCGCGCGCATAGTGAATCGACTATAACCGATCCTGGCGGTTCGAGCTCACGCAACCGCCACCGAATCGGCGAGCAGCGTCGGCGCTGGATCGCCGACGGGCTGCCGCCGCAGCAGCTGGTTGCTGAGGGCAGCGAAGAAGTCGAGCCCGTTGGCGGTGAACTGCAGGCGCAGCGCCAGCGCGTCGACCAGCTCGTCAGCCTCGATCGAGACGTTGCCACAGGAGTCGCCGTCCAGGCCCAGTTCGCCCAGCAATTCAAGGACGATCGCCAGTAGGGCCTCATCCTCGGCGCCCTCCAGCACCGGCAGGCTCAACGCGATCCCCGGGTTGGTCGAGCAGAGACGCAGCGCGCGCAGCATCCAGGCCCGGTGCTGCGGCCACTGCGGCCCGACGCGCAGCGTCAGCGGTGATCGGCTACGGCGGGCCCCGATGGTGGCCGCGAAGAGCTCGGCATGCAGCCGGGTCCCAACCACCTGGGCCAGCGGCAGGTTGATCCGCTCGAAGGGCGTCGGCTCGTCACTGCCGCGCATGAAACGCAGCAGCTCCCGGTTGTACTGAGCCTGGGCCGGGGTCGGCTCGACCTGGCTGACCGCCGCCAAGTCCGCCGACGGCACCCGGCGAGCCTGGGCGTAGACGGCCTCGAGGCGCTGCGACCAGCCCGAGCCGGTGTGCGCGGCCAGTACAGTCCGTCGAGCCGCCTCGCCATGCTGACGGCGCAGCTTGGCCGACGCGGCCAGCGCGGCGATGCGTTCGAGATACTCACCGCGTGAACCGGCCCGGTGCAGCGGGTCGGTGAGACCGGGGGACTCGGCCGTCCATACGTCGCTGTACTTCTCCGGCTCCTGCAGGCTCAGCGTCGGTAGGCCGGCGACCGCCGCCTCGAGCAGCGCCGTGCCGGACGAGATCGGGTAGGCGTCGAGGTAGATGTCGCAGACCGGGTAGAGGGACGCCGCGTCACTGAGCAGCCCGAGGGCGAAGAAACGATTCGGGAACCGATCCATCAGGTCGCGCCACTCGCCCTGGGCCGGCGGTCCGACCAGTAGCAGGGTCAGCGCCGGAACCCGCTCCAGCAGCTCGGCGGCGATCTCGGCGAAGCCGGTCCCGAAGACCGGGCGCAGCTTCCCCGCCCCGGCGACGCAGACGGCGATCACACTGTCGGCGGGGATGCCGAGCCGGGCCCGGAGTTCGCCCCGGCTGCTCCCGGCCGAAGCCGGCTGGGCGTCGACCGAGAGCGGGAGCAGGCTCAGACGTTGCGCCGGTATCCCGCGAACCTCCGCGCAGAGACGGCCGCCGATGGGCCGGTTGTCGGTGACCACATCCGCCATCGACAGCCCGAGCCAGTAGGTGTGGTCGGCGTGGTTTTCGAAGATGATCGGCGGGCGGACACCGGGCAGGTTGGCCGCGGCGATCGCTACGGCGTCGAACGGGTGGGTATGCATGACGACGATGTCGGCCCGCTCCATCAGCCGTCGTAGCTCATAGGCCTGCTCCAGCAGGCTTCCGTAGGCCGCGGTGAGGTCGTGCACGCCGCCGCCGGAGCGGGCCACCGCGGAGAGCATCTCGGCCGGCACCGCTGAGGTCTGGTGGGTGAGGGCGACGTCGGCCCTCCGGGTGTCACGCTGGATCCAGCGCCAGGCGAGGCGCGAGTGCCCGCCGATGTCTCCGCAGTGGGTGAGGACGTGCAACACTCGCCCGTTGCTGCGCGACCGGTCGACCTGCGGGGCGGCCGTACCGGGAGCCCGGACCGAGTCGGTGATCATCGACTCCAGCCTCGGGTCGTTGAGGATGCCGATCGCGGCGTTCCAGGCGAAGTTCGCGGCGATCGTCGCCGCCAGCAGGACGTTCTCGGGGTCCGCGGCGAGCAGATGTCCGGCCGCGACGTCGACGAGGGCGTCATAGCAAGCCCGATTGGCGGCCAGCGAGCGGTCAGCCGCCGAAGCCGAGATTCCGCTTGACTTCTCTCCGGTTGTCTTCTCTCCGGTTGACTTCTCTCCGGTTGACTTCTCTGTGGTGGCGCCGTCGTTCATGAGTCCCAGCCGAGCCGGTTCCCGGCGTCGACGGCGAACTCTTCGTATTCGCGGTAGTAGTCGTCCTCGTCGTAGTGGGCTGAGGCCAGCACCATGCAGACGGAGCCCGAGGAGAAGTTGTCGATCTCGCGCCAGACCATCGGCGGCACGTAGAGCCCCTTGTAGGAGCGGTTCAGGCTGTGGATGCGGCGCTCGACGCCGTCGTCGAGGACGATGTCGAAGCTGCCCGACATGGCGATGATGAGCTGGTGCAGCCCCTTGTGCGCATGGCCGCCGCGACTGGCGCCGCCGGGGACGTCATAGAGGTAGTACACCCGCTCGATGGCGAACGGGATGTGCCTACCGGCCTCGACGAAGGTGAGGTTGCCGCGCGGGTCCCCGACAATCGGGAGATCGACGACCAAGGAGCGGGTCAACGGGTTGGCCGGGCGGGTGCGCAGCGTGGTGCTCGGGAATTGGGTCAGATCCGTCAGGGGGGTGGCTGACACGCGATTTCTCCTACTCAACTCGGCGCCCGTGAAGTACCGGCTGAACCCCTCATCGGCCCGCCGCCGGGGAATGTGAGCGAGATCAACGCATTTACCTACCGTGACTCAGGTATCTGCGCCGGGGGCCGATAGCTCTTATGTGACCCTCGTGACGGAGCTCGACACCCTGCGCTTTGCCGCGCCCGGAAGTCAGAATGCCCGGTGGCGACGCCTCTTCAACTGGGCGTCCTTCCATGAGCTCAACCTGGGCGCCGCTCCCGGCGCCGGTCAGTCCACGCCGCAGACTGGCCTCAGCGAGCAGGACGTCCTCTTCACCGAGGTGCATGACGACGCCGGCCGCATGCTCGGCGGCCTCAGCGGGGTCCGCGACGGGGACACCTTCATCTCCGGCTACAGCGCGCCGTTCGGCGGAGTCGACCTGGTCGACGACCGCGAGACCAACGACAACATCGCTGACGTGGTGCTCGGGTCGGTGCGCAACATCGAGGCGGCCGGTGTTCGCTCGCTGCGGCTGAAGCTGCCCCCAGCCTGCTACTCCGACAACGAACCGGTCGTCCAGTTCACCCTCCTCAACGCCGGCTTCACCGTCGAACGCTGCGAGCTGAACCAGCACATCCCGGTGAGCAACTGGCGCACTCCGCTGGAGTACGTGCACGCCCTACGCCCGGCGGCCCAGAAGACGCTGCGCTACCTGCTCACCGAGGAGTTGACCTTCAGCGAGGTCAGCGACGACGCCCTCTGGGCGCAGGCGTACACGCTGCTGGCCGAGAACCGGCTGCGCAAGGGGCGTCGCTTCGCCCTCTCGGCCGACTACCTCACCCGCGCCCGCACTCAGCTCAACCCACACGTGCGGATGTTCGCGCTGCGCCACGGTGGCGGGCTGGTCGCGGCCGCACTGGTCTACCGGGTCGCACCCGGACGGGACCTTGTCGTCGCCTGGGGCGACGCCGAGCACGAGCTGAAGCGCTCCCCGATGATGCTGCTGGCCTACCGGCTGGTGGAGCGGGCGATCACCGACGGCGTCGGGGTCATCGACCTGGGCATCTCCAACGAACCCGAGCCACGACTGAACGAGGGGGGCTCCGGACTGGTTCCGAACTCCGGGCTCGTGCAGTTCAAGCGCAGCGTGCTTGCCAAGATCGAGCCGCGACTCACCCTGGTAAAGGACCTCCGATGACCGGAATCGACTACGCAGACACCTATGACCCGGATACCGACTTCGACCGGTACTACACGATCGCGACCTCGCGTCGCATCGCGGAGCGGATCACCGTCGGCGATCGGGTGCTCGAGCTCGGCTGTGCGACCGGCTTGATGTCCAGCAAAACGTTGGCTCTCAGCGCGCCCAGTTGCTGGGTCGGCGTCGATCGCTCGGAGGTCTTCCTGGATCGGGCCCGGCAGCGCGGTCTGCTCGGTGCGCGCTTCGAGGTAGGTGACCTCGACGATCTGCAGGTGGGGGTCAAGCGTTACGAGCATCTCCTCGCCACCAACGTGCTCCACGAGCTGGCCGACCCGGTCGAGTTCCTGCGCCGCTGCTCGCAGCTGCTGGTGCCGGGCGGAATGATCCACATAACGCTGCAGAATCCGCACTCCATTCATCGCCTCTGCGCGCTGGAGATGGGACTCATCTCATCCCTCGACGAGATCTCCGAGCGCGGCAGCCAGTGGGGCACCCGTGGGCTCTGGGGCGCCGACGAACTGCAGGCGCTGGCCGAGCGGGCCGGGCTCTCGGTCGCCGCGCGCGAGGGCATCATGCTCAAGCCGCTGCCGAACAGCCTGATGAGCCAGCTGCCCGAGGAGGTCATCGAGGGGTTCATCCGCGGTGCCGTCCACCTGCCCGACGTCGCGGCCATGACCTACCTGGTGCTGACGAACGACAGCCAGCTCGATTCGGCCCTCACCGACAGCCTGGTCTGCACCGATGACTGAACGGATCGTCGTCGGGTCGAGCATCGCCTCCCTGGTCGCCGCTGACCGCCTGGCCGCCGCCGGTGAGCCGGTGCGGCTGCTGGTCGACCGGCGCCCACCCGGAGGTGGCTTCGGCTCCATGCGCCTGGACGGGCGCGTCCTGGAGCTCGGCGTCCGGCTGCTTGAACTGAGCTACGAGCAGAGCACGTCGACGCCCCCGTTGAGCTCCTACGTGCCGGGTCCGGCCGGTCACCGGCACTACGTGTCGACGATCAGCACGTACCTCAGCGACCTCGTCGGTGATCGGCTGGTGCAGGTGGCGCGTCCGCAGATGCTCTTCAACGGCCGCGTCGTCGACGACCTGTATTTCACGACCGATGCCGCCGCCCTGCGCGAGGCGCTCAGCGACACCGAGCGCGCGGCGATTCGCTGCGAGGCGATGGCCTGCTGGCGGGGCATGGGTGACCCGGCCGGTCTGCTGGCCGCCGACACCGTGCGCCGGCTGGACCAGATGACTCTCGGCGACGCGTCGTTCGTCAACCACGGTGAGACCTTCCACCGTCTGTTCATGGAGCCGATGGCGGAGAAGTTCGTCGCCGGTGGCTGCACTGATGTGATCGCGGCGCTGCGCCGCAAGATCTGGCTGCCGCTCTTCTGGCCGCAGACGCTGGCCCAGGCCGCCGGGGACGAGAAGATTCAGTTCGCCGTCGACCGGCCGTTTCACAGCGTCGCCGGTGGTGGTGCCGGCGAGGTGGTGGCCGAGCTGCTGGCCCGGCTGGCGACTCACGGGGTGCGTCCGGAGCAGGTCGGCGCCCTCACGGCGCTGGAGTCGCTGCCGAACGGGGCGACCCGGATCGGCTTCGCCGACGGGCTCACCCTGGACGCCGACTACCCGGTCATCGGCGCGCCGGCCGGGCAGCTCTTCGCCGCCGTCGGGGCCGAGTACACCCCTGACTCGGCACGCACCGTCATCAGCTGGCTCGAAGTCGCCGACGACGACCTGCTGCAGCTGCCGTCGCTGCTGAACATCGTGGATTCCGACGTGCCGGCGATCCGGATCTCCTCCGGCGGCGTCGGCTCGCCGGGGCACAGTGTGCTCACGGTGGAGCTGCGTCATGACACGCCGGAGGTGGAGATCGTCGCCGCCGCCCGCAAATCAGTGGAGCGCGCCGCGATCCTGCGCGCCGGGGCCGAGATGGTCGAACTGCGCAGCGGCGCAGTCAACTCCTTCCCGCTGCCGACGCACGCGAACTCGCTGCGTTTCGGTCAGGCCGCGACCGCGGTTGACCACGCCAACCTCAATGCCGAGATCGTCGGCGCCGGCCTGCAGTTCGGCGCCGACGCCCTCGGCGAACAGATCGTCCAGGGACTACGAGCAGCGGAGGCGCTGAGCCGATGACACTGACCACCGAGACCCAGCCGGTCTCCAACGAATTGACGCCGGAGAAGCTCGACGCCTTCGCCGACGAGTACTACCTCAACGCGGCGGTGGCCGACGTCGACATCGAGGAGATGGGGCAGGAGCGTTCGCTGGACCGCACCCTGGCCGCCCTGCACGGCGCCGAGCGGGTGCTGGAGATGGGCTTCGGCACCGGTCTTGTCACCGGCGAACTGCTGGCCCGCGGCGTGAACATCGAGGTCGTCGAGGGCTCCCCCCGGCTGGCCCAGGCCGCGCTGGAGAAGCACGCCGGCACCGGCCTGGTCGTGCACACCGCGATGTTCGAGGAGTTCACCCCGGCCGAACCCTACGACGCCGTACTCGCGCTGCACATCGCCGAACACGTCGACGACCCGGTCGCTCTCTTCAGCCAGATCCGCACCTGGCTGCGTCCCGGTGGGGCGCTGATCGTCATGGTCCCCAATGCCGAGTCGCTGCACCGCCGCCTCGCCGTCCGGATGGGCTTCATGGATCGCCTGGACGTGCTCAGCGACCGTGACCGTCTGGTCGGCCACCTGCGGGTCTTCGACTTCGACATGCTCGGGCGGGACCTGAACGCCGCCGGGTTCAGTGTCACCGAGCAGTTCGGCTACCAGCTGAAGACGGTTCCGAACTCGATGATGCTCGACTGGCCGCAGGAGCTCATCGCCGCGCTGATCGACATCAGCCCGGAGATCCCGCCGGCCATGCTGGCCAACATCGGCGTGCGGGCCATCGCGAACTGACAGGGCGTCGCGCTAATTGCGGTGCTCGTCGCCGCGTCGTGGTGTTCGATGGGGTTATGGGCCTCAGCACGCAAACGTCCTCGGCCATCGCGCCGGTCGAACTCGCCTCCGTCCCCTCCCCCGGGTGGGCCGCGGTGCGCCTGCGCCCGCTCACCGATGCCGACGTGCCGGCGATCGTAGTCGCCTGCCAGGACGGGCAGACGCAGCGCTTCACCACCATCCCGATCCCGTACACCGAGCAGGATGGGCAGGAATTCATTGCCCTTGCCGCCTCCGGGTACGCCAACGGTCGTAACCCGATCTTCGCGATCTCGACCGACGAGCACCCATACGCCGGCAGTATCGATCTGCGCCTCGACGGCGAGGGTGGCGCCGAGGTGGGGTTCGCCGTCGCGCCCTGGGCCCGCTGCAACGGGGTCGCCAGCTCCGCGCTGCGCACCATCTGCGACTGGGGCTTCGACGCATTGGCGCTGCAGCGCATCGAGTGGTTGGCCTTCGTCGGCAACTGGGGATCGCGGCGCACCGCCGAACGGGTCGGCTTCCAGTACGAGGGGATCGCGCGCTCGCGCTGTGTCGCCCGCGGCGTCCGCCATGACGCCTGGGTGGCCGCGCTCCTGCCGGGCGACCGCCACTGACCGGCCTGTCGAACGCCGTTCACCTGAACCTGAGACTATGAGGGCACCTGCCCCATTGGCCGAGTTGGTGAAGACAGGACCGTGACCGAAGAGCCCGCACCGCCCGCCCTGTCGGCGACTCCGGCCCCGACCGGCGATGTGCACGGCCATGTGCACGGCGATGTAAACGGCCATGTGCTTGGCGACGTCGCCGCTGCCCCGGCGGTGCGCACCCTCATCGACGTCTTCGCCGCCACCGTCGCCGCGTTCCCGGCGGCGCCGGCGCTGGACGACGGCACGAGCACCGTCAGCTACGGCGAGCTGCAGCGGGCCGTGACGAGCTTTGCCGAGAACCTGGTCGAGGCCGGGGTGCGGCGCGGTGACCGGGTCGGAGTCCGGCTCCCGTCGGGAACCCACGATCTGTACATCGCCATCCTGGCTATTCTCAGCGCCGGCGCGGCCTACGTCCCGGTGGATGCCGACGACCCGCCGGAGCGGGCGGAACTGGTCTTCTCCGAGGCGGCGGTGCGCTTGGTCGTCGACACCGAATTCTGGGCCAGATCCGGGACCGAGTCCGGGTCTGAGTCCGGGCCGTCCCGTCCGACCGCGGACCAGAGCCGACCCGCACCGGAGCAGCCGACCCCCGCGGATGACGCCTGGATCATCTTCACCTCGGGCTCGACGGGAACGCCGAAGGGCGTCGCGGTGAGCCACCGCAGCGCGGCCGCCTTCGTCGACGCCGAGGCGAGAATGTTCCTGCCGAATCAGCCGATCGTCCCCGGAGACCGGGTGCTTGCCGGTCTCTCCGTGGCCTTCGACGCCTCCTGCGAGGAGATGTGGCTGGCCTGGCGCTACGGGGCCTGCCTGGTGCCGGCGCCCCGCTCCCTGGTGCGCAGCGGTATCGACCTCGGCCCCTGGCTCATCCGGCAGCGGATCACCATCGTCTCGACCGTCCCGACACTGGCCGCGCTCTGGCCGCCGGACTGCCTGGACGGGGTGCGGCTGCTCATCTTCGGCGGCGAGGCCTGCCCGCCGGAGCTGGTCGACCGGCTGGTCGAGGAGGGGCGCGAAGTCTGGAACACCTACGGCCCGACCGAGGCGACGGTGGTGGCCTGCGGCGCCCTGCTACGGGAGGATGAGCCGGTCCGGATCGGGCTTCCGCTGGACGGCTGGGAGTTGGCCGTGGTGGACGGGCAGGGTCAGCCGGTCGAGGTGGGTGCGGTCGGCGAGCTGATCATCGGCGGGGTCGGGCTGGCCCGCTACCTGGACCCGCAGAAGGACGCCGAGAAGTTCGCGCCGTTCCCGACCTTGGGCTGGCCGCGGGCCTACCGCTCGGGCGACCTGGTCCGCTACGAGACGGATGGCCTTGTTTTTCAGGGACGAGCCGACGAACAGGTGAAGCTCGGCGGGCGGCGCATCGAGCTCGGCGAGGTGGACGCGGCGCTGCAGGCACTGCCCGACGTGGTGGCCGCCGCCGCCGCGGTGAAGAGCACGCCGGCCGGCAACCAGATCCTGGTCGGCTACGTCGTCATCAGCCCGGAGCAGGAGTTCGTGCCGTCTGAGGCGCTCGCCCGGCTGCGCGAACAGCTGCCGGCCGCGCTGGTGCCGGTGCTGGCCGTGGTGGATGACCTCCCCACCCGGACCTCCGGCAAGGTCGACCGCAACGCGCTGCCGTGGCCGCTCACCGGCGGCGCTCCGGCCGAGGCGAACCACAATCTCACCGGCACCGCCGCGTGGCTGGCCGAACGCTGGTCGGGGGTGCTCGGCAGTCAGGTGCTGGGTGCCGACGATGACTTCTTCGCCCACGGCGGGGGGAGCCTGTCGGCGGCGCGTCTCATCTCGATGCTGCGGGAGCGCTTCACCAGCGTGACGGTGGCCGACATCTACCAGAACCCGCGACTGGGAGACCTGGCCGACCTGCTGGACGTGTCGGCACCGGCGAAGGAAGCCGTGGTGCGGTCCATGCGCCCGGTACCGCGAGCGACCCAGCTCGTCCAGGTGCTGCTCACCCTGGCGCTGCAGACCGTCACCGGACTGCGCTGGCTCACCGTGCTCGGGTTGCTCAACAACCTGTTGAACCGCTACGGCCGCCCGTCCGGCTACGAGTGGGCACCGACCGTCTCCTGGTGGTGGTTGCTGGGCGCGCTCATCGTTCTGGTCAGCCCGCCGGGGCGGATGGGACTGGCCGTCCTCGGAGCCCGGGCCCTGCTGTGGGGCGTGCAACCGGGGGAGCATCCGCGGGGTGGCTCGGTGCACATCCGGGTCTGGACGGCCGAACGGCTGGCCGATGCGGTCGGTGCGGCCAACCTGGCCGGCGCGCCGTGGATCGCCTACTACGCAAGGGCATTGGGGGCCAAGGTCGGGCGCGACGTGCACCTGCATTCGCTGCCACCGATCACCGGGATGCTGACCCTGGGCCGCGGCGCAGCGATCGAACCCGAGGTCGACCTCTCCGGGTACTGGATCGACGGGGACGTGCTGCGTCTGGGACGGGTGCACGTCGGGGTCAACGCCACCGTCGGCTCCCGCAGCACCCTGGCCCCCGGGGCCCGGGTCGGCCGGGACGCCCAGGTCGAGGCCGGCTCCTGGGTGACCGGGCAGGTCGGCGATGGCGAGAAGTGGGCCGGAGCGCCGGCCGCGTACGAAGGGCTGGCCAAGGACGACTGGCCGCATCAGGTGCCACGGCGACGGCGCTGGGTGATCGCCTACGCCCTGGCGTCGGCGGTCTTCGCGCTGCTGCCGGTGCTGGCGCTGCTGCCCGGCCTCGCCCTGGTCGCCCGCCTGGTGCACGAGGCCGACACGCTGGCGGCGGCGACGCGGGCGGTGGCGATCGCCGTGCCCGCGGTGGCATTGAGCTGGCTGGTCGGCTATGCGCTCCTGACCCTGCTCATCGTGCGGGCCCTCGGCATCGGCGTGCGGGCCGGCGAGTTCCCGGTCCGCAGCCGGATCGGTTGGCAGGTGTGGGCCACCGAGCGGCTGATGGACTCGGCCCGCTCGCTGCTCTTCCCGATCTACTCGAGCCTCTTCACCCCGATCTGGCTGCGGGCGCTCGGGGCGCAGATCGGTCGCGGGGTCGAGGCGTCCACGGTGCTGCTGCTGCCCAAGATGACCCAGGTGAACGACGGCGCCTTCCTGGCCGATGACACCATGATCGCCTCCTATGAGCTCGGTCGCGGCTGGCTGCGGATCGCGCCGGCCAAGGTCGGGAAGAGGGCGTTCCTCGGGAACTCCGCCATGGCCGCGCCCGGACGCTCGGTGCCGAAGAACGGCCTCATCGCCGTCCTCTCCGTCTCACCGGAGAAGGCGAAGAAGGGCTCCTCCTGGCTGGGGAGTCCGCCGGTGCAGCTGCGTCGCTCGGCCGACGAGGCGGACCGGGCCCGCACCTTCGCCCCGAGCCGGCGGGTCCGGCTGGCCCGCTCCCTGGTCGAGCTCTGCCGGGCCATCCCGCTCATCGTCACCTTCGCCGTCGGCGCCGGGGTGCTGCTCGCCCTGCAATGGCTGGCCGTGCAGCGTGGCTACTGGCTGGCCGCTCTCTGCGGCGGGCTCGTCCTGCTGGCCGCCGGTGCGGTGGCCGGTGCGATCACCACCGCGGCCAAGTGGCTGCTCGTCGGGCGGCTGCGGGTCGTCGAGCACCCGCTGTGGAGTTCCTTCGTCTGGCGCAACGAAGTCGTCGACACCTTCGTCGAGATGGTGGCCGCCCCATGGTTCGCCCGGGCGGCGACCGGCACCCCGGTCCTCAACCTCTGGCTGCGGACGCTGGGGGCCAGGATCGGTCGGGGCGTCTGGTGCGAGACGTACTGGCTACCGGAGGCCGATCTGGTGCAACTGGGCGACGCGGTGACGGTGAACCGGGGGTGCGTCCTGCAGACCCACCTGTTCCATGATCGGATTATGCGTATGGACACCGTCGAGTTGGCTGCGGGCGCAACGCTCGGGCCGCACGGTGTCATCCTGCCGGCCGCGGCGATCGGGCCCGGGGCCACCGTCGGACCGGCGTCGCTGGTGATGCGCGGCGAGCTGGTGCCGGCCGGGACGCGCTGGATCGGCAACCCGATCTCCCCCTGGAGCGAGCCGCTCAACGAGCCGGCGGACGGGGTATCCGATCAGGGCCAGCCGGCCGAGTTGAGCCACCGCCTCCAGCAGCCCGAGCAGTCGTCACAGGCTGCCCAGCCCGAGCAACCGATCCGGCCGGCCCGCAGCGAGTTGGGGCTTTGAGCAGCGCTCGGGGCGTCGCCGATCCCTACGTTCCGGATAGCGGCGACCTCAGCTTCGACGTCCACCGTTACGACCTTGAGCTGAGCTATCGCCTCTCCAGCAATCGATTGGCCGGCCGGGCGATCATCTCGGCCCGAGCCAACAGCGGTATCTCGATGTTCAGCCTGGACCTGGCGGGCATGCAGGTGAAGAAGGTGACCGTCGACGGCGCCCGGGTGAAGCGTTTCGTGCACGGCCGCCGCAAGCTCCAGGTGTGGTTGGCCCGAACGATCCCGGCCGGTGCGGGCTTCGTCGTCGAGGTGCACTACTCCGGTAACCCGAAGCCGTTACGCGGGGCCTGGGGAAGCATCGGTTGGGAGGAGCTCGATGACGGGGTCATCGTCGCCAGCCAGCCCAACGGCGCCGCATCCTGGTTCCCCTGCAATGACCGTCCGAGCAACAAGGCGAGCTACCGGATCACCTTCAGCACAGATTCGCCCTACCGGGTGGTCTCCAACGGAACCCTGCTCTCGCAACGGGCCGGCGCCGGGCAGACGACCTGGATCTTCGACCAGCCGGAACCGATGGCGACCTACCTGGCCAGCGTGCAGGTCGGGCAGTATGAGCTGCTCTCCATCGCCAGCGCGCCGGTGCCACAGCTGGCCGCCCTCCCACCGCGGGTCCGGCCTCGGTTCGACGTCGACTTCGGGCGCCAGCCGCTGATGATGGAGATCTTCACCCGTCTCTTCGGGCGCTACCCGTACGCGCGGTACACGGTGGTGATCACCGACGACGCGCTGGAGATCCCGCTCGAGGCGCAGGGGATGTCGGTATTCGGCTCCAACTTCGTCGACGGGCGGCGCAGCTACGAGCGGCTGGTGGCCCACGAGTTGGCCCACCAGTGGTTCGGCAACAGCCTGACGGTGGCCGGCTGGCGTGACATCTGGCTCAACGAGGGATTCGCCTGCTACGCGGAGTGGCTCTTCTCCGAGTTCTCCGGTGGCCCGACGGCCCAGCAGTTGGCGGCGAAATACTTCGAGCGGTTGCGTGGTCTGCCGCAGAACCTGATCATCGCCGATCCGGGACCGCAGCTGATGTTCGACGACCGCCTCTACAAGCGCGGTGCGCTCACTCTGCACGCGCTGCGGCGCCGTCTCGGAGATGCGGCCTTCTTTGAACTGCTCCTCTCCTGGACCGCCGAGAATGCCCATGGCTGTGTGCGGACGGCCGACTTCATTTCGCACGCACAGGCTTGGAGCAGTCTCTCGCTCGACGAGTTCTTCGACGGCTGGCTCTTCAAGGGCTCGCTGCCCAACGCAATTCGTTAGGGTCGGGTTGAGTTGAGCTTGCGACGCGGGTAGACCAACGCCGCCCCCAGGCTGCCACGGATTTTGGTTGGGCCGGGCTGACGGCTACGCTCGCCGTGGGGCTCCGGACGGAGCAGTTGAAGCGGATTGTCTGCGGTACACATCACGCGTCCACCGAGCGGCGCAGGGAGCTGCACCCGGATCGGTCCATGACACGACGAAGAGAGTTTTCCTTGGCACGCGCGCTCATCACTGGAATCACAGGCCAGGACGGAATGTATCTCGCAGAGTTGCTGCTCTCGAAGGGGTACGAGGTGTTCGGCCTGGTTCGCGGGCAGAACAACCCGAAGCGAACGATCATCGAGAGCGTGCTGCCTGACGTCAAGATCATCACCGGCGACCTCAACGACATGTCCAGCCTGATGCGCGCGTTGAAGGATTCGCAGCCGTCGGAGGTCTACAACCTCGGCGCGATTTCCTTCGTGCCGTATTCATGGGAGAACGCTCGGATCACCTCGGAGGTGACCGGCATGGGGGTTCTCAACATTCTCGAGGCCATTCGCCTGCACGCAGGTCCCGACGCGGCAGAGATTCGCTTCTACCAAGCATCTAGCTCGGAGATGTTCGGCAAGGTGCGTGAGGTTCCTCAGCGCGAGACGACTTTGCTGTGGCCGCGGTCCCCCTACGGTGTGGCGAAGGTTTTCGGCCACTACATGACGATCAACTATCGCGAGTCCTACGGCATGCATGCGTCTTCGGGCATGCTGTTCAATCATGAGTCCCCGCGCCGAGGGCCAGAATTCGTTACGCGCAAGATCAGCAAGGCAGTCGCGCGGATATCGTTGGGCCTGCAGGAGAACGTCGCACTCGGAAACCTCGAAGCCAAGCGAGACTGGGGCTTCGCCGGGGACTACGTCGATGCCATGTGGCGCATGTTGCAGCAGGACGTTGCCGATGACTACGTGATCGCGACGGGGGAGACCCACTCGATTCGTGAGTTTCTCGATGTCGCGTTCCGCCATGTCGGAATTGACGCCTGGGACACGTACGTGATCCAGGATCCGCGATTTTTCCGGCCTGCCGAGGTGGACCTGCTCGTCGGTGATCCAATAAAGGCGCATGAGCAGCTTGGGTGGAAACCGCAGGTCAGTTTTGATGAACTTGTCACGATGATGGTGGACGCAGACTTAGCACTTGAGCAGTCCACTCTGGACGACTGACGTGCCGCGTGCCCTGATCACCGGGATCACCGGCCAGGACGGTAGGTATCTCACCGAAAAGCTTCTCGAACTCGGATGGGATGTTCACGGTGTAGTACGCGAAGGTGACACGGAGATCAGACATCTCCCGGAGAGCGTCCCGAAAGAGAGTCTTCATTTCGGTGATCTCTCGAACTCGTATCGCGTCCAGGAGATCGTAGACGCGGTCCAACCTGACAACATCTTCAATCTAGGTGGCATTAGCTCAGTCGCGCTGTCATGGCAACAGCCCTTGATGACGGTTGAGGTTACTGGCCTTGGCGCCGCCGCGGTCCTTGAGGCGGCGTGGCAGCTTCAGGAGCGCTCCGGCCGTCAGGTGCGTGTCTTGCAAGCGTCGAGTGCCGAGATATTCGGAAGTCCGTGCGAGTCGCCACAGACCGAGCTGACGCCGATCAGACCTTCCACACCGTACGGTGCAGCGAAGTCGCTGGCCCACCACCTGGTGAGCGTATATCGCGGGCGGGGACTGTTTGCCAGTAGCGTGATCCTGTACAACCACGAATCGCCTCGGCGACCTGAAACCTTCGTCACCCGAAAGATCACCAGCTCGGTCGCTCGCATCGCGGCGGGAAAGCAGGATCACCTGACGCTGGGCAATCTAGAGGCTCGGCGTGACTGGGGGTGGGCACCAGATTATGTGGATGCGATCTACGGCACCATTAGCGCTGAGATTGCCGATGACTTTGTCGTTGCAACCGGTGTGGCCCACTCAGTTCGTGACTTCGTCGCCGCCGCGTTCTCCCACGCCGGCATAGCCGACTGGGAATCGCTTGTCAGTTCAGATAGTCAATTCACCCGCTCCGGCGACGCTCCTGAGCTCGTTGGAGATGCTACGAAGGCTCGTGAACGCCTCGGGTGGAGACCTGCAACGACGTTTGCCGAGATTGTCGGACGAATGGTCGATCACGATATCGAGCTGCTCAACGCTTAGCTCTTTTCAATCTTAGGACTCCGCTCTTCTCCAGTCGTCTTAACGGCTCGGGCGTTGCGATGGCCGGCGTTACGGCCGCGTTTGCCGGCCATCAACGCCCAGGCCTGCGTGACGACGGCAGGCCCATTCCGCATCCGCAGGCCCGGAGCAGTGTCGAGTCATGAAAATTCTTTGGTGGCTGGTTGGGCCAGGTTCGCTGCCAACCGCGATTGGTCAGCGTGTTCCGGCAGCGGCCGAGGGTCCGGCTTGCGTCGATGTCTTCGGTTTGCGGAGCACACAGACCGATTGTCCGAACTGGTAGGTCGGCGGTAGCCCACTGATGTCGAAGATGGGGGACGGCTTGCCTGAGCGTGGAAGGTCAGCCGAACCGTCGATGAAGCTCACATCATCGAATCCGACCTGAGTACCGAAGAGTGTGAGCACATCTTTGGTTGTGAACTTGAGGATGTCGCCGTGGCCCTGACGGTGGTAGCGGCTGTGGCTGAAGAATGAGGCCTGGTGCACCGGTAGGTTGAAGTCCATGAAGGAGAAGATCGCGATTCCCCCCGGGTGTAAGACGCGGTACGCCTCCTGGATGCATTCGAACACTTCCTCATCCATCAGATGCGTAATGAGGGAGAAACCGACCACCATGTCGACCGATTCGCCAGGCTCGGGGATTTGGCACTCGACAGATATCTCGAATCGGAACCGTCGGTCATCGCCAGCCGTCGCGACCGCCTGCTCGAGGATCTCCGGGATGATATCGAGCCCGAGGTAGTGGCCGATGGGTTCGTGCACGAGATATTGGGTCAATCGACCGATGCCGCACCCCACGTCCACGACCGAGAGACGATCTAGCTCCGAGAAGGTCTCGATCAGTTCAAGCTCCTTGTGCCCGACCTCGAGCGGGTCGCCGTCGCCCACATAAGTACGGCCGACCTCATCGGCTGGGAGCGAGTTGACTAGATGCTCGTACTTCGCCCGGTGACCGGCGACGTTGTCTGACAGAGCGGCTGGCATGGCACTCCTTTTCAGTAATTGAACTTGCTCCAGTTAGCCTAGCTGGACGCCGGTATTCGACGGCGGTACGGTGACTCGTCCGCGGCGCTCGTAGGCCGCACGCGAACAACCGGTGTTTGAGGTCACCTCGCCTGACCGGGCGACGCTTGTGCGCTGTACGCGTCTTGCGCATCGTTAGCGCGTTCGGCCAGGACGGACCTTGTTCGTTCGGGATCGAGCTCATGCAGGCCCACGTCAGGCGTCGCTGTCCATAGGCGCAGACCGATAGCCCGGCTAAGGCTCGTCGTGGCCGCGCGCTCGGCACTTCGCCACCAGAAGTCATGATCGACGTACTGCTCGAGGTATGGGTCCTCAGCGAACCCGCCGAGCGATTCCAGCCAGCGTCGCCGCACGAGGTAGCCGCGGGTCAGGTAGGCGCGGGATCGTAACCTTCGCAACTCTGGAATGAGGACATTGGCCATCGCGGACCGACCGTCCGCCGCCATCGCGAAAGCAATGTCAATGTCAGAGTCCGTGCTCATCACATCGACGAGCTGCGCCAAGCTGGCACCGATCAGCTCGTCGCCGCCATTGACGATGAAGATCAGATCAGCCGACGAATTGCTGACCAGCATGTTCCGCGCTCGACCTCGGCCGATCGGCAGATCACAACTCAGATGGGTCGCCCAGCGCGGGTCGGTCTCGCTGATCGCTCCGATGCCGTTCGAGGCGACGTGCAACGCATAGCTCGAGTCCAACGGACCGGAGAGACTCTCCGTGGTCAGCGAAAGAGGACCATCGCCCTGCTGACGGACACAGATAATGTCGACCTTCGTGCCGGGTCCCTGAGCGAGAGTCTCGATGCGAGTGAACGACCGCTCCGATTTCAACTGGATCAGAGATCGCCGGAGCTCTGTTGTCTCGATATCGGCCGCATGCGTGGCTCCACTGAGCGTGTAGTCGCCCGGCAACCAGACAGCCATCGGCGGCTGACTCAACGTCATATTGGGCGGCGGCGGAAGGGAACCGCTTGGATACGGCAGCGATCTTAGCGGCAGCGCAAGCTCGACCAGTCGCTCGGCAGAGAGCGTCATCGAAAGAGTTTCGCGCGCAAACGTGTAAGCATTTCGTGCGATCTGAGCAATTCGAACGGGGTCTCCCAGCGCAGCTCGGACCACAGCGCCCAACCGTTCTTCACGGGCGACGAGCAGGTGCTCACCTGGTACGAGACGGCCGATATCGGTACTGGGTTCGGTGACGACGACGCAACCGTTGCCCATCGCCTCCAAGGCTCGAACCCACTCGAACGCAGTCTTGCCGTCGCGATGAAGATTGATCAGAAGTTTTGTGCGAGCCAACAACTGCCATTTGGCTTCGCCGGTAAGAAAGTCGGGACGATTGGCAGTCATAGGCTCGTGCGGAGGAATGAGGAGTTCAGTTCGCAGACCCCTGAACTCGTCGGCGAAACCCGCCAGCAGGCCGAGTCGGCGAGCGTCCGACGTCCCGAGATACGCGACATCAATGTCTCGCGGCGCGTTACTCTGGTGCCACCGATCCCACCCGGATGAATAGCCAAGCGAATACAGAGTCGAGTCGCGGCCACGCCGACGCATCTCCTGCACGGAGTCCACGCTAATTTGCATGTCCGCACCCAAGGGCGCGGCAGCGCGCACTGACGATTCGAAGGTTTCCGTGCCGGGATGCTCGACCCCAAATCCAATGGTGCGGGCGTACAGCGCCGGATGCTCGGCTGCGGTCACGGCAAAGTATTCGTGCGGGACGACGACGAATACCGTGTCCGAATCTGCAACGTCGGTTATGGCGCCCCGGTGACTCGTGACCGCGACGCCGGTGGCGGACACTGCGGCCGCTACTCCGGCCAGCAACTCCTCCATGAATATGCTAGACCCGGGAGCCGAGACGAACGCGATGCGGACGGACGTACCGCGCACGGTGTCAGCTGATCCTGCCATGCCGACCCATCACGCGAACGCGCCGCAGTGGTTTCGTTATCCTCCAGCTGATCGTACGAACATGAGCGTCCAGTTCCGCCTCCAGATGGGCGTTTCGCTCGATCGCGGAGTTGAGCCTGTCGCGCAACTCGGCGAATGCGGGATCGGGCAGAGTCGATGCTGGCGTGCTCTCAGTGAGAAGCGGAGTGACTTTCGCGAGCGCCTGCTCGCACGATACGAGAGCAGCGGCGAAGTGGTCCCTGTCGTTCACACACTCCGACAACCGCTGTGCGACCTTCCCGAGCTCCTGCTTCTCCGATATGAGCGTCGCTGCGAGGTGGTTTCTCTCGTCCTCGACCGCTGACAATCCGGCCACCTGTTTGCTGAATTTCTCAGCTTGCGCTACCAGTGCCGCATTCTCGGACATCAGGTCACGCATGGACGTGTCTGCCGCACTCAGCTGCTCGAGCAGCCGGACTCGCTCCTCCAGGATGCGCCGATGGTCGGCGTGAATCGATTCGCGTTCTTCGGTGAGCGCCGCCGCGAGTGCGCCGAGGTTATCAAGTTGACCGGATGGCGCGACGGTCTGCTGGCTTCGAAGCTCAGGCAGCGTAGCGTTGCTCGCTACCGCGACGGAGTAAGGATCATGTCCCGGCGTTATCGCGCCAATGGAATAGGTTTCGCAGTTCAGCTGCTGGGGGTCGACTTGGTCTGCTGCATCGCCGGCTGTGTCGGGGAAAAGAAGCGATGACAGGTGCAGGTGCTGACGGAACAGTTCGACATGGGCGAACCGAGCGGCTACATCTGCTTCAAGTTCCTCCGGAACCATCTCGTGAAGATGGAACGGATTTCCAGCCGGATACACCCGCGGATTTGGCGACGATACGAAAAGTACGCCATCCGCTCGCAGCACGCGCGCCAATTCGTCTAAGGTTTTACCGGTGTCCGACGTGTGCTCGAGCGCTTCGAAACAAACGACGACATCGAATTGTCCGTCTTCGAAAGGCAGGTCCATCAGATCGCCAACCTCAAACGAGGCATCCGGTACGCGGGCTACTGCGTTGGTGATGGCTTCTTCGGAGATGTCGAGACCGGTCACCTTCAGCGCGCCGGCGTCGAGCAGAAGCTGCGACCCCCATCCGACCCCACATCCGGCGTCCAGCACGGCCTTGCCCCGCACGTAGGGCAGCGCGAATCTGTAGCGAAGCTGGTGTTCGGCCTCGATGAGATCGCCACCCATCGCCTCCGGGATGAATCGTTCACCGGTGGCTTCCAGCGCCATGGCTTTAGGGTCCTGCATAACTAAACGCTCCATATTTTCGGGGTTCAAACGAACTCGACCGGCTTGCGGCAACTGCGGATCATTCTCAGGTATTCGTCGGCGTAACCCTGGCCGTCAAAGGACTTCGCATCGTGCTCGCACTGCGCACGGATCGCAGCTAGTTTTTGAGGGGAGACGCCCAGCGCTCGACGAAGACCGGCCAATAGAGACGTCCCGCTGCGTGGTTGACACAGCCAGCCGTTCTCGCCGTCGCGTATGACCTCATTGAGACCGAAGACATCGACCGCGAGCGTGGGTAGCCCAAACGCCATGCTCTCGAGCACCGATCGTGGCAGCGACTCGACATCGGAGGCGCTAACCAGAATGTCAGCCGCCTGATACCAGGGGTAAGTTTCAGGCTGGATCGGAATGATCCTGATGAACTCGTCAAGCCCTAGGGCGGCGACAATCTGCCTCACGCAGGCCGCATATTCTGTTGGATGGTCGCCGACCAGGACGAGTCTTGCGTCGGGGAACACCTGTGCGATTTCGGCATAAGCCATCACCAGCGCCAGTTGGGACTTGCGCTCCTGAAAGACCCCCATGCAGAGAAGTACACGATGCTTGCGCTCGAATCCCAGCGAGGTGCGGATCTCGTCACGATCATTGGCGCCCCGGTAGTCGGCGATCCGCTGAAGGTCGATGCCGTAGCGCACACACCGCCCGTCGAGATCGGGCACCTGCTCGGCGTACATCTTCAAGGTGGCCTCGGCCTCGAAGATCGTCTTCGCCTGGGTGAGACTGCGATGCCAGTGCTCGGTGATCGCGGGGTGAATCCCATGCTCACCGAAGTTCAGGTAACTGAAGACTTCGAGCGTGAACGACTCATGGATGGCCCAGAAAACCGGAAGTCCGGCCAGCAGCGCCGCCTCCACCATCTGGAAAACGCCGAGAGTGTTGGCGATAACCACCTCGGTGTTCCAGGCACGCAGCAGGTAGACGAGTTCGGTGACTCGCCCAAGGTAGTGAGCCGGGCTCGGCCCCTGCTGGAAGGCCAGGTGGACGGTGATTCCGGCATCTTCGAGTTCCTGCCGCAGCGGTCCATCGTTCGGCGACACGACGAGCAGCTCGACGTCCGGAGCCTCCGCCATCCGCAGGAGCAACTCCTGAAGGTACAGCTCCCCGCCGCCCAGATTCAGCGAGTGGGTGAAGACGCACACCTTGATGGGAGTGCCCGTCTCGCGCGGTACGTCCGGCCGAGCGGGCAGAGACGACAGCAGCGGTGACGGCTGGAGCCGGCCTATCGCCGGAGGGGCTTCGATGATTCGAAGGGATGCCGGGGGAGAGATCCAGGTGCTTCCGGTGGCGGAGGTGGCCCTGACCTGTGCGGTCACCTCGGTCCCAGCCCAGTGTCGGGGAATCGCGACCAGTTCGGCGAAACCAGCGCCGATGGCGTACGGCTCGGTCTCGCCGATCGCTTCAGCCAGGTCGGCCCGACCCTCCCCGCGACGGACCAGGAGGGGGGGTTCGTCACCGAGGAAGAGTTCGATCCGGTCGGCTGGTCGACCGGCAATCAGTATCCATCCGGAGACGTGAATGACCCCGCCCGCGCTGAAGGTGCTGCCATCCATCGGGTAGTCGAGAGCACCCTCGGTCCGAAGCAGGGGGAGGGTTGGCTGGGGGCGGCCCTGCACCCTGCGCGTTCCCAATACCCTGCGTCCGTTTCGGTCGGAGGTCACGACTTCGATCGTGGCGCCGCGGTCGGCCGCGGTCAGCGTCAGGATCGTCGACCAACGCCCTCCGACCCGATCTTCATTGGTGAATTCAGCCGAGCCGGCGCCATCGGCGGGCGTCTCGAAGCTGGCGATGACGCTCGCATCACGGATGATCTGAACGCGGCTCGGGCCGGCTTCGTGGCTGGTCGCCGACCACCCGGCGAAGAGGACATCGCCCTCGGGATAGATGCCGTCGGTCACTGGGAAGTCCCAGTAACCGTCGAGGGAATCTTCTCGGAGCTTGGCTGATAGCCGGTTGCGACCCTTGCCCAGGAGACGACGGGCGCTGCCCTGTGCGGTCATGTAGCTACCTGGCTCCGGCGACGAACGCTCGCGTGGCGCCATCGGGTGGGCCTATCAATTGTTGACCACACCGGGAATCCTCGGAAGCCTGGGCAGCGGGAGGTCCTCGGCGGCGAGGCGGGAGACGTCGTGCCAGGTTCGCGCCAATCCGGCGCGAATATCGGTGGGTTGATAGCTGATCAAGCTCTGCAGCGAACGACTGTCGAGCACGCTGTGGCGAACGTCGTAGGAGCGGGCATCGTGAAATCTGAGCTTTATCCGGTGACCGGTGATTTCGCGCACGATCTGGACCAATTCCACGATGCTGTGGCCGGCACCCGAACCGACGTTCAAGATGCGGGGGGCATCGTCGCGCTCAAGTAGTTCGGCAACCGCGAAGGCGATGTCGTCGACGTAGATGTAGTCGCGGGTGTAGTCACCCGGTCCGTAGACCGGAAGCGTCTCGTGATTGATCGCGCAGCGCATAAGCCGGGCGACAATGCCCTGCCCTCCGGCCCATGATTGGCCGGGACCGTAGGCGTTGGCGATTCGCAGAATTCGAATCGGCAGACCGTACAGGTTGGCGTACATCGAGATGTACCGTTCGGCCGTCAGCTTGAGAATGCCGTACGAGCTGATCGGCTCCGGGGTGGTCGACTCATCGGTCGGTACCTGTTCGACGTTGCCGTACACCGCGCCGCCGGAGGACAAGTAGGTCAAGCGCACCTGGGGTCGCAAGCGCAGCAGTTCGAGCAGTCGCACCAGCGGCGGGATCACCACCGACACATCGCTGGCCGGGTCGAGGTCGGACTCCGTGGGAGATGAGGATCCGACGGCGTAGATCAGATGGTCCACATCGGCCAACGAGCCGGCGATGGTGCTCATCTGGGTCACGTCACCGAGCACCACCGAGGCGCCGGCCAGTAGCGGAGCCACTTCTGGTGATGGTGCTGTCCGGGTTACCACGTCGACGTCGTACCCGCGATCGACAAGTGCGCGAATAACCCGCGCGCCGATGAAACCGGCGCCGAGTACCAGTACTCGCCCGGTTGCCTGATGCGTGTCGTTGACCGGAGAGAGGCGCCGGGGGCGGCTGGATGTTCGTGGCGTCCTTGGCGTTCTGGGCGTTCTGGGCGTTTTGGCCACCTATCACCTCCGTCAAGAGAGGGGGCGATATGCCTTCCGAATAGTGTGCAATCCGTGCCCTCCAGGGACATTAGTGTAACCACGCGCACCTGCCGCTTCGGGGGGACCCGCCGCAGATCGGCAATCCTCGACCAAGCCCGCTCGCGCAGTAGTCTTCGCATTGGCCGAAGTTCGGCGAACAGAACGACGGAGACCGCAGACGTCATGCAGGACAAGCAGGATCTTGCCAGTGCCACGCCCCTGCGCCGGGAGGGTGTACGACATGCTCTCGGTTACATCCTGCTCAACGATGTCGGCTACGCCTATCGAGATGGTGCCGAGTCGGTTTTGCTGGATCGAATACGGGCCGCCTCCGACATCTCGTCGTTGAGTGACGAGCTGAGTTCATCGGCTCAGAACTGGCCTGAGCAGGCTCACCTCGACACCGCCCGGGCAAATGTGATCCGGGCTTTCGACCTGCCGGCGCAGGCCCGAGTGCTCGAGATCGGTGCCGGCTGTGGGGCCGTGACCCGCTATCTGGGCGAGGTCTGCGCCGTCGTTGACGCTTTGGAGCCGGTCGCCGAGCGGGCGGCCATCGCGCGCGAGCGCACACGGGACCTCGCGGGCGTCGAGGTCTTCGTCGGGGATCTTTCGGATATTCCGGATAGTCCGACCTACGACGTTATCGTCGTCGTCGGCGTGCTCGAATACGTCGGCTCAGGTAGTGCTAACCTGACGTACTACCAGGATTTCCTAACCGCCATTCGGCGGCGCTTGATCGACGGCGGAACCCTCATCCTGGCCATCGAGAACCGGCTGGGAATCAAGTATTACGCCGGTGCTCCCGAGGATCACAGCGTGCGGGTCTTCGACTCCGTCGAGGGGTACCCGCACGCACAGACGCCGGCGCGGACCTTCTCCCGTCAGCAACTGGTGTCGCTCATGCGCGACGCTGAACTCGACCCGACCGTCTACCTCGCGTTCCCGGACTACAAGCTGACGCGGGCGGTGATGGACCCGCAGATGCCGCCCCATCTCAACAGCCTTCTCTACCGGATTCCCACCTTTCCGAGTCCGGATTGGTCCCGCCCCCGCCCCAGACTCGCCGACGAGCGCGCGCTCTGGCGTACCTCGGTCGAGGCCGGACTCGCGGCCGAGCACGGGAACTCCTTCGTCGTGGTCGCTCGCAAATCCGGGGCCGAGGCGCTGACGTTGTGGCCGGCTAATCGGGCCGTCTGCTACTTCTCGGTCGGGCGTCGGGCATCCGTCGCTGAGCAGACCACCGTCGACGTCGATGCTGACGGGGAAGCCGCGTGGTTCAACCGTCGGCAACTGCTACCGCCGGACGGCGAGCTGACCAGCGCCCGATTCGTGCCCGGCGAGGATTTTGTGGATGCTTTCCTCGCCTCGCCCGACAGTGAGCGCGCCGCCCTGATGCAGGAGTGGGGCGCCATTGTGGACAACTACGCAGGGCGCGGCGAACTCTCCATGGATATCGTGCCGCACAACTTGATTCGCGGCCTCGACGGCGCACTGCACGTCATTGACATAGTGTTTGAGTCAATTCCGGTCACGGCGCAGCAGGTGCTCGCCCGTGGCGTCTACTGGCTGGCGAATCGGCTGGCCAACGAGACTGCTGCCGACCGGTGGCCCGGCGCACAGTCGATTCGTGATCTGGCCAGTTGGCTCGGATCCCTCGTTGGCCTCGCTGCGGATGGTTCCTGGTTAGAGACCTTCTACGTAGAGGAGGTCGAGATTCAAGCTAGATTCGGCTACCCGCCTGCTGGTCAGGGTGAGGACGCGTGGCGGGCCAGTCTGGCGGCCCGCCTGCGCAGCTGGGGCGAGCGATCACTCACCGAGATGACCCTCGGTACCCGAGACTTCGAAGTGCAGGCCGATGTCGAGCAGTCGAATGCAGTCATGAGCGCCGAGTCCGAGTTGATGCGCGGTCAGTTGGCCGAACTGGATAAGCGTCTGGACGATGCCCGGGCCGAGGTCGAGCAGCTGACCATCGAGCAGGCTGAGTTGAGCGCAGAGCGCAGTGCGCTCGCCGCTGATCGGGCCGCGCTTCAGACCAACCTCAGCGACCTGACGACGGCGCAGCGGTCAGTCCTGGCTGAGCGCGACGCGGCCCGGGCCAGTCTCGCCGGTGCCGCGGACGAGCTCGCTCAGCTGCAGGCGTCGCGGTGGCTGCGGGCCGCCCGAGGCTACCGTCGAGGCTTGGAGCGGTTACTGCCGAACGGCTCGCTACGACGTCGCGTCTACGGCAAAGTTCTTGGTCGGCGCTGACCCGTCGAGCGAGAGCCGCTTTCGACGGAAATCGGCTCTCAGAGTTCATCAAGTCAACGAGATTCGTCGTAGATCAGCGAATTGTTGCGGTGTAGCGTTGCGAGAAGCGAGTTACCGCCGACCTCACAGGAGCCGCCCGATGTCGAAGACCATCCAGAACTTCATCGGGGGCGAGTCCCGGGACGCGCTCAGCGGAGCCCGCGCCGATGTGATCAACCCGGCCACCGGGCTGGCCCTCGGCTCGGCCCCGGTCTCCGACGAGCAGGAC
Organism: Jatrophihabitans sp. GAS493; assembly: GCF_900230215.1. Taxonomy (NCBI): domain Bacteria; kingdom Bacillati; phylum Actinomycetota; class Actinomycetes; order Jatrophihabitantales; family Jatrophihabitantaceae; genus Jatrophihabitans; species Jatrophihabitans sp. GAS493. The sequence goes on from NZ_LT907982.1 coordinate 1,441,136, forward strand.
ATCGACCTGGCCTACAAGGTCGCCGCCACCGCCTTCGAGTCCTGGCGGGACACCACCCCGAGCGAGCGGCAGCAGGCGCTGCTGAAGTTCGCCGACGCCATCGAGTCGCGGGCCGAGGAGATCATCGCGGTCGAGTGTGAGAACACCGGCAAGCCGCTGGAGATGACCCGCACCGAAGAGATCCCCCCGATGGTCGACCAGATCCGCTTCTTCGCCGGCGCCGCCCGGCTGCTGGAGGGGCGCTCGGCCGGTGAGTACATGGCCGGACACACGTCCTACGTCCGTCGCGAACCGGTGGGCGTCTGTGGCCAGGTCGCCCCCTGGAACTACCCGATGATGATGGCGGTCTGGAAGTTCGCCCCGGCCCTGGCCGCGGGGAACACCATCGTGCTGAAGCCGTCGGACACCACCCCGGCCTCCTCGGTGCTGTTGGCCGAGATCGCGTCGGAGTTCTTCCCGCCAGGCGTCTTCAACGTGGTCTGCGGTGACCGGGACACCGGCCGGGCCCTGGTCTCTCACAAGATCCCGGCGATGGTCTCGATCACCGGCTCGACCCGCGCCGGCATCGAGGTGGCCCGCTCGGCCGCCGAGGACATCAAGCGCGTTCACCTCGAGCTCGGTGGCAAGGCGCCGGTCGTGGTCTTCGACGACGTCGACATCGAGGCGGCGGCCGAGGCGATCGCCGTCGCCGGATACTTCAACGCCGGTCAGGACTGCACCGCGGCCACCCGGGTACTGGCCCGCGAGGGCTTCGCCGACGAGTTCGCGGCGGCGCTGGCCGAGCAGGCCCGCAACACCCGCACCGGCCGGCCGGACGAGGACGTCCTCTACGGTCCGCTGAACAACGCCAACCAGCTGGCCCACGTCTCCGGGCTGGTCGATCGCCTCCCGGATCACGCGTCGCTGCTGGCCGGTGGGCATCGTCAGGGTGAGAGCGGCTACTTCTACGAGCCGACGGTGCTCTCAGGCATCAAGCAGGAGGATGAGCAGATCCGCACCGAGATCTTCGGCCCCGTCATCACCGTGCAGTCCTTCAGCGACGAGGACGAGGCGGTGCGCTGGGCCAACGACGTCGAGTACGGCCTGGCCTCCTCGGTCTGGACCCGCGACCACGGTCGGGCGATGCGGGTGACCCGCCGGCTGGACTTCGGCTGCGTCTGGGTCAACACCCACATCCCGATCGTGGCCGAGATGCCGCATGGTGGCTTCAAGCACTCCGGCTACGGCAAGGACCTGTCGATGTACGGGCTCGAGGACTACACCCGCATCAAGCACGTCATGCACAACATCGACTTCTGACACCTCCACCGCTTCACCTCCGCAAGCTAATCCCCCGGCGAAAGATAGGGAAAATCGATGGCACATACCGTCTCCGCGGAGCTGGTCGGCAGTATCGGGCAGGTCTCCGTGCAGGTGGGGGACACGGTGCTGGCCACAGACACCCTGGTCATCATCGAGTCGATGAAGATGGAGATCCCGGTGCTGGCCGAGGTGCCGGGGGTGGTCTCGGCGCTGGCCGTCGAGGTCGGTAGCCAGGTCACCGAGGGTGACGTGATCGCCGTAATCGAAGCAGCGAGCTAGGGAGTCCAGATGAGCGTCAGCCAGCAACGAATCCTCAAGACCGCGATCCCGGGGCCGCTCTCCGCCGAGTTGCAGGCCCGCAAGCTGGCGGCCGTGGCGACCGGCGTGGGCACCACCCTTCCGGTCTACGTCACCGCCGCCGGGGGTGGAATCGTGGTGGACGTCGATGGCAATCAACTGATCGACTTCGGCTCGGGGATCGCGGTGACCTCGGTTGGCAACGCCGCGCCGCGAGTCGTCGCCCGGGTGCAGGAGCAGGTCGCCGACTTCACCCACACCTGCTTCATGGTGACGCCCTACGAGGGGTACGTCGCGGTGGCCGAGAAACTCAACGAACTGACCCCCGGCACTCACGAGAAACGCACCGCCCTCTTCAACTCCGGTGCCGAGGCGGTGGAGAACGCGATCAAGATCGCCCGGGTCGCGACCGGACGGAGCGCGGTGGTCGCCTTCGACCACGCCTATCACGGACGAACCAACCTGACCATGTCGCTGACGGCGAAGAACATGCCGTACAAACAAGGCTTCGGCCCCTTCGCCGGTGAGGTCTACCGCACCCCGATGGCCTACCCGTACCGCTGGCCGACCGGGCCGGAGCACTGCGCCGAGGAGGCCTTCGAACTCTTCGTCTCGCAGGTTCACGCCCAGGTCGGAGAGCAGAACACGGCCGCCGTCATCATCGAACCGATCCAGGGTGAGGGCGGGTTCATCGTGCCGCCGGAGGGATTTCTGCCCCGGCTGGCTGACTGGTGCGCCCAGCACGGCATCGTATTCATCGCCGATGAGATCCAGAGCGGCTTCTGCCGAACCGGTGACTGGTTCGCCTGTGACCACGAAGGGGTGGTGCCCGACCTGGTCACCACGGCCAAGGGCATAGCCGGTGGGCTGCCGCTGGCCGGTGTCACCGGCCGGGCCGAGATCATGGATGCGGTGCACGCCGGGGGCCTCGGCGGAACCTATGGCGGCAACCCGGTCGCCTGTGCGGCCGCCCTCGGCTCGATCGAGACGATGCAGGCCGAGGACCTCTGTGGGGCGGCGAGGCGCATCGAGTCGGTGATGCGGCCCCGGCTTCAGCTGCTGGCCGAGAAGTTCGAGGCGATCGGGGACGTCCGGGGGCGCGGTGCGATGCTGGCCGTCGAGCTCGTCCAGCCGGGGAGCAAGACGCCCGACCCGGCGCTGACCGCGGCCGTCGCGTCGGCCTGCCACCGGCAGGGACTGATCGCGCTCACTGCCGGCACATTCGGAAACGTGCTGCGTTTCCTGCCGCCGCTGGTGATCGGCGACGAGCTGCTGAGCGAGGGCCTGGACATTTTGGACGCCGTCTTCGCGGCCGAAAGCTAGCCGGTTGGGCGCCGGAGAGTAGGGATCTGCCCGGCGGCTAAGTACGCTAGCTGGGGTGAGGGGAGAACTCCGGTGGCCATGACGAGCGGGGGGTTCGGCTCCGGTCCGACCCGACCGCCGCCGGACGAGGAACCGCGGTGGCTCTTTGGCGCCGATTCGGAGCCGGGCACCGCAACCGCGAACTCGCCGTATGACCCGTCATATCCGGCTGGACCCGTCGGTGTCGATTTCGCCGAGGCGTACCGCATCCATTCGCTGGCCATCGCTCGCCTGTCGGTGCTGCTCACCGACGACCGGGCGCACGCCGCCCAGGTCACTCAAGCCGCATTCGTCGCCCTGGATCTGCATCTGAGCGAGTTCGGCGATCTGGCTGATGCGCTGGGGTACCTGCAGCGGAAGGTGATCGAGAAGGCCCGAATCCAGCGACGGCACGAGAAGCACCCGCCTCCGGTCGGTGATCCCTTGATCGACGCGCTGCGGGCGCTGCCGGGTGAGCAGCGCGAAGCGATGGTGCTTGGGCACTGGGCCGGGCTCGGCCAGGCCGACTCAGCGGAACTGCTCGAGGTTCCGCTCGAGGAGGTCGAGCGGCTCAACCGCGAGGCGCGGGCGTCGATAGCGGCGGCCCTGGGGATCGCGCCGCCGACCCCAATGCCCCGCGAACCAATGCCCCCCGAGCCCGTGCCCCCCGTACCGGTGCCACCGGTTCAGCGAGGCAGCGCATGAGCGGCGGTTGGGGCCCGTCCGGTGCGGATCGTGACCCGCTCGACCAGTGGATCAGCGGCGGCCTAAACGCTTTCGCGCAGCGACAGGTGCCGGCCGGTTCGATGCCGCCGGAGATGATCTTTCCGATCGACGACGAGCCGGACGGGCACCGGGTGGCGAGTTGGATTGCGCTGTCTTTTGCGGCCGTCATCGTCGTCGCCATCGCCGTCACCGTGACGGTTGTCGGCGCTCGCAGCCACCGCCACCCCACGGCCCAGACCCTGGCGTTCTCGGCCACCCCGACCCCCGTTCCGGTGGCCGTTGTGCCGTTCGCGATCACCCCTACACCGACTCCGCTGTTGCGTCCGTCGCCCAAGCCGACGCCGAAGCCGAGCCCGACGCGTCGACCGTCGCCGTCTCCGAAGGCCACGGCGAAGCCAACGCCGACCTCGCGACCCACCCCGACTCCTCGGCCCAGGGTGGCGACTCCGAAGCCGACGCGGGCGCCGGCCGGGTCGGTTTCGGCCGGCATCGGTGACGCCGGCGGCACCATCTCGCTGGTCGTCGGGCAGCGACTCGTGGTGAGCCTCGGTGACGGTCAGCCGGGCGGGGCGGACTGGCGGATCCGCAAGGGGACGCCCGGGTCGGTGCTGGATAGCAATCCGCAGAACGTCGACTCGAGTACCGGCCCCGGCTGCTCGCCGGCCGACGACTGCGGGTCGGTCACTCGTAGCTTCACCGCACTGCAGCCCGGCGTCGCCGGCATCTCGGCGACTCGGGACTGCGGGGCGGCCCCCTGCTCGGGTCCCTCCGACTTCCTGCTCGTGGTCATGGTCAGCGACTGAACTCCTCGGTGAACATTTCGATTGGCCGCGGCGGGTAAACTCAGGCGTTGGAAATCGTCATCCGCTCGAGAGGACACCCGGTGGGGCTCGTCGTGCAGAAGTACGGCGGCTCATCAGTCGCCGATGCGGAGCGCATCAAGCGCGTCGCTGAACGCATCGTTGCCCGGCGTCGGGCCGGTGATGACGTTGTCGTCGTCGTGTCGGCCATGGGCGACACCACCGACGAGCTGATCGATCTCGCCGAGCAGGTCGTCCCGGTTCCCGGTGGACGCGAGTTCGACATGCTGCTCACCGCGGGCGAGCGGATCTCGATGGCACTGCTGGCGATGGCGATCAACTCCCTCGGCTACACCGCGCAGTCCTTCACCGGCTCGCAGGCCGGCGTCCTCACCACTTCAGCGCATGGTCGGGCCCGCATCGTTGACATCACCCCGGGGCGCGTCGAATCCTCCTATCGGGAGGGGAACGTCGCGATCGTCGCCGGCTTCCAGGGCGTGAGCCCCGACACCAAGGACATCACCACGCTCGGACGCGGCGGCTCGGACACCACCGCCGTTGCCCTGGCCGCGGCCCTGAAGGCCGACGTCTGCGAGATCTACACCGATGTCGACGGCGTCTACTCGGCCGACCCGCGCATCGTGCCGAACGCCCGCCGGCTGGACACCGTGACCTACGAGGAGATGCTCGAACTCGCGGCCTGCGGGGCGAAGATCCTGCACCTGCGCAGCGTCGAGTACGGCCGCCGGTACGGCGTTCCGATTCACGTCCGCTCGTCATTTTCGAACAAGACCGGCACCACGGTCACCGGATCAATGGAGGACCTCGCAGTGGAAGACGCGATCATCTCAGGAGTTGCGCACGACCGCAGCGAAGCCAAGATCACCGTGGTCGGGGTTCCCGACCGTCCGGGCGAGGCGGCGGCGCTCTTCCGGGTGCTGGCCGAGGCCGAGATCAACCTCGACATGATCGTGCAGAACATCTCCACCGGCGGCACCGGGCGCACCGACGTCTCTTTCACGCTGCCCTCCTCCGACGGCGCGACCGCGCTGCAGGCCCTGAACCGGGTCAAGGAGTCGGTCGGCTTCGCCGACGTGCTCTATGACGACCACATCGGCAAGCTGTCGCTGATCGGGGCTGGGATGCGCTCGCACCCCGGTGTCTCGGCGAAGTTCTTCGCGGCGCTGGCCGGGGCCGGCATCAACGTGGAGATGATCTCCACCTCGGAGATCCGGATCTCGGTGGTCTGCCGCGACACCGACCTGGACAACGCGGTGCGTGCGGTGCACGACGCCTTCGAGCTCGGCAGCGAAGACGAGCAGGCCGTGGTTTACGGGGGTACCGGACGATGAGCGCTTCGAGCAGCGGGCTGCGTATTGGCGTTGTCGGGGCCACCGGCCAGGTCGGCGGCGTCGTCCGCAGCATGCTGGCCGAGCGCGGGTTCCCGGTGTCGGAGATCCGTTACTTCTCCTCGGCCCGTTCCGCCGGCACCAAGCTCCCGTGGCAGGGCGAGGAGATCATCGTCGAGGATGCCTCCCTGGCCGATCCGAGCGGCCTCGACATCGCGATCTTCTCGGCCGGCGGCGCAACCTCGAAGGTGCTCGCACCCAAGTTCGCCGCGGCCGGGGTGAAGGTCATCGACAACTCCTCGGCTTGGCGGATGGACCCGGACGTGCCGCTGGTCGTCAGCGAGGTGAACCCGGAGGCGATCCACGACGCCCGCAAGGGGATCATCGCCAACCCCAACTGCACCACGATGGCGGCCATGCCGGTGCTGAAGCCGCTGCATGACGAGGCCGGGCTGATCCGCATGATCGCCTCGACCTTCCAGGCCGTCTCCGGGTCGGGGCTGTCGGGGGTCGAGGAACTCGATACCCAGGCCAGGGCCGTGGTTGACGGTGCAGCTGGTCTGACGTTCGACGGCCGGGCGGTGCACTTTCCGGCGCCGGTGAAGTATGTCGCGCCGATCGCCTTCAACGTGCTGCCGATGGCCGGCTCGATCGTCGACGACGGTAGTTTCGAGACGGACGAGGAGCAGAAGCTTCGCAACGAGAGCCGCAAGATTCTCGGTATCCCGGAGTTGCTCGTGTCGGGTACCTGCGTGCGGGTGCCCGTCTTCACAGGGCATTCGCTCTCGCTGAACGTCGAGTTCGCGTCGCCGCTGTCGGTGAGCCGGGCGCTGGAGCTGCTGGGCTCGGCGCCGGGGGTGCAGGTCGTCGACGTGCCCACCCCGCTGCAGGCGGCCGGGGCAGACCCGAGCCTGGTTGGTCGGGTGCGGCAGGATCCGGGCGTGCCGGATGGTCGCGGTCTGGCGTTGTTCGTCAGCAATGACAACCTGCGCAAGGGTGCCGCGCTGAACGCCGTCCAGATCGCCGAACTCTTCCTCTAAACCCCTCCCGCTTTTGGCACACCTGCAGGGATAGTCCCTGCAGGTGTGCCAAAAGTTTTGCGGACGGTGCCCCTGTGGACAACCGAATCCACGGTTGCGCAAAATTAGCCACAATCGGCAGCTGTGCACTGGGCCGACATCTCCCGACGCCAAGCCGGCGTGCTCTCCAGGAGCCAGCTGCTCGCAGCGGGCGTCGGCCGGGTCCGGATCGATGAGCTGATACGCCGCGGTCGGTTGGGCGCGACTCGGTGGAGTGCGGTCTATCTCGCGGCGGGGGCGCCGATGACACCGGAGGCGGTTCAGTGGGCCGTCGTGCTCGATACCGCGTCGGTCCTCAGCTACGTCTCGGCTGCTCAATGGTGGGCGCTGCCGGTGGGCAGCGACGGGCGCGTGCACGTCACGGCTCCGGACCGTCGGCGAACCAGAATGCCTTCGGGTGTGCGGGTGCATCGCGTGCAGTTGGCCGCGTCAGCGGTGACGGAACGATTCGGTATGCCGATCACCACCCGAACCGAGACCCTGCTGGACTGCGTCGGGTGGTTGCCCCTGCGCGAGGGAAGCACGCTGCTCGATCGGTCGATGCAGCAGCGTTGGTTGACCGCTCGCGACGTAGAGCAGCGGCTGGAGGAGCAGCCCGGACGGTGGGGCAACCGCCCACTGAGCACCCTTCTGCGGCAGTCTGGTGATGGCGCGCACGCCGAGTCCGAACGTCGAATGATCCGAATCCTGCGTGCGGCGGGACTGACGGGATGGGGCGTCAACGTCGCGGTAACTGTGGCTGGGTCGCGGTTCGTTCTCGATTTCGCCTTCGTCGCCGCGCGGATCGCGATCGAGGTCGACGGGTGGGCCTTCCACTCCGACGTAGACCGATTCCGCGCTGACCGGCGGAAGGGCAACGCACTGGTGGCGGATGGCTGGACGTTGCTTCGGTTCACCTGGGCCGACCTGTTCGATGACAGCAGCCGAGTTGTGGCCACCATCGTCGCGCTTTTGGCACAGGCGCAGGGATAGTCCCTGCAGGTGTGCCAAAAGCGGGCTAGGCGTTCCAGGCGAAGGGTTCCATTGCCCGCAGTACCTTGCGACGCCGGTTTCGCGGCAGGTGGTCGATGTAGAGGATCCCGGACAGATGCTCGGTCTCGTGGATCAGGCAGCGAGCGAAGAAGCCGGTCCCGGTCACCTCCAACGGCGCCCCGGTCTTGTCCACCCCGCGCACGGTCACCGACGACGGCCGATCCAGCTCCTCAAAAGGCCCCGGCACAGACAGGCACCCCTCCTCGCCGTCGTCGATCGGCCCCGCGGTCGCCACCACGACCGGGTTCACGACGTGCCCCACGTGCCGGTGGTGGTCGGAGTCGATGCAGTCGTAGACGAAGACGGCCCGGTCCACCCCGATCTGGGTAGCGGCCAGCCCGACCCCCTCGGCCACGTACATACTCGCGAACATGTCGTCGATGAGATCGCTGAGTTCGGCGTCGAACTCGGTTACCGGCCGGGTGACGGCGTGCAGTACCGGATCGCCGACAACTCTGACCTTGCGTGCGGTTCCAGACACGGCTGCCGAGTCTAGCGGCGCCGCCGGTCGCTCTCCGACGCGTGCTCTGGAGGCTGGTCGGACGGCTGGTCTGGAGGCTGGTCGGACGGCTGGTCGGACGGCTGTTCACCGCCTAGACGGGACGCCCGGACGAGGCAAACCTGCAAAATTGCACGTAACCCAGAGTTTGTCCAGGGTTTTCTCGTCAACGTTCCGTTGCAGGGCGATCACCGTGCTACCGTTGTAAGCGGTTGCCTGCAAGGCATCCCGGTGATTGGCTGACCGCAAGGTCGAAGGTCATCGGGGTTAAAGGCAGCGAGTTTCTTGTTCTTAGTTTTGGGGCCTTGTTTCACGTACGGCCACGGCGCAAGCCGCGGAAGTATCAAAGGCGCGCTCCATGTTGGGATAAGCGATCACGCGGCAACCCGTGGTTCTGCACGGTGCAGCGCCGCGATCATCGCCCCACCTGCCTCACAAAGGCCCCCTCAAGGGAGAAAAACAGCATGACCCAGGGAACCGTTAAGTGGTTCAACTCGGAGAAGGGCTTCGGCTTCATCTCACCCGACGGCGGAGGACCGGACGTCTTCGTTCACTACTCGGCAATCGCGTCTGACGGCTACCGTAGCCTCGACGACAACCAGCGCGTGGAGTTCGACACCACGCAGGGCAAGAAGGGCCCGCAGGCGGAGAACGTCCGCCCGGTCTGATCTAAGACTTAGATCGCCACAACAACCCCCGACCCACTCGGTCGGGGGTTGTTGTGCATTCAGGGCATATGCGGCATCCCCTCGCATACCGTGCAGGGTCCTAGGGCGGTTGGCGCGTTCCAGTCCGCTGCGGGGTTACTGAGCATCCGTGTAAGGACTGCGTTTTGTGGCTGCCTGGGTGGTCGATCACGGTAAAGTCTGCGCATTGGTTGAACATGCGTATGAAATCGCGTGAGGAATGAGGTCCCCGCACGCCCGTGACGTCGGAAGGTTGGTAGAGCTTGAGTCGTCATGCTGCCATCCCGGCGAACCGGTCGAAGGCGGCCCGTCCGGCCGACCCGGTCCCGGCGTCGGCGTCGGCGTCGGCGTCCGGCTCCGGATCCGTCCGTAGCGACTCCGGTCGCCGGAGCACCCCAGGGCTGAGCCGAAGGCAAGCCGGGGCGCTGCTCTGCGCCCTGCTGCTGCTCGTCGGGGCGGTGGTGGCCGCCTCGTCCCTCGTCAAGCCGAGCAAGGCCCGTGCCTTCGACCTCTTCCACGGCTCGATCTTCCTCGGCGATGACCGAGCTCCGGTCGCCGTCGATCTGACCAACGGAAAGCCCACCGTCCGGCTGCTTAACGCCTACGCCCAGGTCAGCGCCGAGAGCGAGACCGGGATCGACGTCGTGCCGCTCAACTCGGGCACGCTGCTGGTGAACAAGGCGACCGGTGAGTTCAATGTGGTCGACACGGCGGGATTCGTCGTCAAGACCACCGACGGTGGCGTGGCGCTGCCCAAGGTAGCCGGGCAGAGCGGAACCCAGGCCGTCCCGGCCGGCGACTCGGCCTACGTCATCCAGTCCGGCGCCCAGAACACGGCCGTCTACCTCGTCGGTCAGACGACGGTCGAAGCCGCCCGCACGGCCTCGGCCCAGGTCCGACCACGGGCCTCGGTGAAGATCGCCGAGTCCACCGCCGGCGCCGCTGGGTCGGCCGTCAGCGCGAATGGCGACCTCTGGATCCTCTCCGGGTCAGCCACCGGCGACCGGACGCTGCGCCAGCTGAGCCTCCCGGCCAACTCCACCGACGGCGTGGAGCTGACGACGGTCATCCGGGGATCCGCCCCGCAGCTGGGGGCACTGGCGGTCAGCTCCAGTGAGGCGACGGGCTCCACGACCGGCACCAGCAATCCCGGCAGCCTCGGCAGCGGTGATTCCATCGCCCTGGCGACGGCGACCACACTGACCCGCTACACCCAGGATGCACAGGATGGCACTGGTTACCACGCCAGCCGTTTCACGATCTCCGGCCTGCCGGGCACCGACCGGATCCTGCCGGCCACCGGCGGGGTCGGGGCGCAGCGATTCCTGTTCCACGGCCCGCAGGGCTGGTCTCTGGTCACTACCCCGTCCTCGGGGCAGTCGGCCGAGCTGACCCGTCTGACCGGAGTCGCGGGCGACGCCGACCTGGTGGCGCCGGCGATCAGCAACGGCACGCTGTACACACTTGACCGGACGAACGGCACGCTGCTGGCCGTCGACCTCGGCAGCGGGCGGAGCAGCGGGGTCGCCGGGATGGCGAAGTACCCGGTGGTGGCCGACGCGACCGGAAAGGCGCTGGAATCGGCCGACTTCGTCGACACCTACATCTTCGCCCGTGGCAGCCGCATCGTGGTGAACTCGCCGAATCACCGCCTCGCGGTCATCCTCTTCACCGACGGAAAAGCCAAGCCGCTCTCGATCGACAAGAGCACCGCGGTCGACCTGAACGCGGCCGGCGGCGCGGCGGCGGTGGCTGACACCCGGACGGCCGAGCAGCGCCGGCAGCATCCGGCCCCGGCCCCGGGGCAGCCGACGCCGGCGATCGCGGCCCCGGCCCAGCAGGTGAACAACACCGCCCAGTGCACTACGACGACCCAGATTCCGCACATCCCGAAGATCACCACGGTTACGCCGGCCGCCCGCTCGGTGAACCTGCTCTGGAGCTACCCGCTGCTCGACAGCCAGGACTGCATACCGTCGACGTACACCGTTGCGGTGACCCTCGTCGGCGGGTCGGCCCCGAAGCCGCCGGGCGCCCTTACCGTGCAGGGACAGAGCGGGGCCAACTTCACCGGCCTCTATCCGAACTCCCGCTACCAGGTGGTGGTGACGGCCTTCATCAACGGCCGGGGCACCTCCTCGACTCCGACGACGTTCACGACCGGACGCGAGGGGCCGGCCGCGCCGACGGCGGTGCAGACGTCGGCCGACAGCAGCGGAGATTGGACCGTCACCTGGAACGCCTGCAACTCGACCCTCAGCGGCTGTGTGCAGGCGGCCAACTGGTCGATCACCCCGACGTTCTGTGACGGCGCAGGGCTGTCGTCGCCGCTGTCGCCGTTGGTGATCACCGCCGATCCGACGCTCTCCAAGGTCACCGCTACCTACCCGGGCACGGCCTCCACCCTCGGTCGCGGGGTGAGCTTCGCCGTGCAGGGCATCGGCCCGCAGGGCGACGCCGGCGCGACGACGGCCGACAGTTCGTGCGTCTACAGCTGGTCTCCGCTGGTCGCTTCGGCTTACTCGCTGCGGGCTAGCCAACCACCGACGACCGGCTTCGGGGAGACCTCGACCTCCACGTTCACCCTGTCGATCACCGGTGATCCGGTGGTCGTCGGGGGCGGCGCCGGGGTTCAGTACAACTACAAGCTGCTCTCCGACGGCAACACCGTGAACAGTCAGGGTCCGACCTCCAAGACCTCGGTCGTCTTCTCCGGGCTGATAGCCGGGAAGGAGTACCAGGCCGAGGTGCTCGTCGTCCCGCCGCCGCATTCGCCGGCCAGTGGCGTCGTCGTCGGCCCGATCGCGATGACCCCGGCTGCTTCGGCCTGGCCTGCCCTCACCGCCACCTCGACCTTCCAGAGCGATGATGATGCGACCACCGGAACGCTGTCGGTCGCGATCGGCGGCCTCGGCGACGGCGCGGCCGGGAGCGAGCGGTACCACCTCGGCAGCGGAACGCTCACCTGCGGGAACACGAGCATGAATCTCCCCCAGGACGGGTCGTTTGACCCGTCAACCCCACTGGTCTTCAACAACATCAACCGGCTGCTCTATCGAGGCTCATGCACGGTGGCCGGACTCACGCTCACGGAGGCCGGGACTGGTTCCTACTTCGGCGGAACCACGTCGCCTTCCTTCGCCGACGACGGGGTGGATCTCGGTCAGCCACCTTATGCCGGCGGCCCGAACGACTTCACCGCCAGCTTCGATGCGACGGCGACCAACGTTCTGGTCAAGTACGTCGGCCATGATCCGGCGGCGAGTCTTTACCAGGGCTTCGTCGTGTCGGTCAGCCGTAACGGCACGCCCTGCGGCACCGCCAGTTACCCCAGCTCGACGCCGAGCGGCACCTACACCGTTGCCCTCACCGACACCGATGACTGCCGTGACAGCCCGGGAGATGCGGGCACCTGGTCGGCGAGCGTCAAGTACACCTTCCTCACCGCGGCGAAGAGTGCGAGCGCCCCGGTCACCGGGTCACCACCCTCCTTCATCCCGGTGACGCCAACCCCTGAGCCCACCCCCGAACCGACTCCCTAATCACGCCAGCAGATGAGTAACCCAGCAAGCAGGAGAGACATGACGAATCCGGACACCGCGGCCACCAACATCGCCCGCGCCGTCGATCGGCTCTGCACCAACATCGGCCAGGTCATCCAGGGCAAGCCCGAAGTGATCCGCAATGCGGTCATCTGCCTGCTGGCTGAGGGACACCTGCTGATCGAGGACGTCCCGGGCACCGGCAAGACCTCGCTGGCCCGGGCGCTGGCATCCTCGATCTCGGTCACCTGGAACCGCATCCAGTTCACCCCCGATCTCCTTCCCTCCGACGTCACCGGGGTGGCGATCTTCAACCAGGGCACGTCGGAGTTCGAGTTCCGTCCCGGCCCCATCTTCGCCAACATCGTGCTGGCCGACGAGATCAACCGCGCCTCCCCCAAGACGCAGTCGGCGCTGCTGGAGGTGATGGAGGAGGCGACCCTGAGCACCGACGCCACCGTCTACCCGATGGATCGTCCGTTCATGGTCGTCGCGACCCAGAACCCGATCGACATGGAGGGCACCTACGTCCTGCCCGAGGCTCAGCTCGACCGGTTCCTGATGAAGCTTACGGTTGGCTACCCGTCGGCGTCGGCCGAGGCGGCGGTGCTGCGCACCCAGAAGATGGAAGCCACGGTCATCCGGCTGAGGCCGGTCCTCACCGCCAACGACATCGAACGAATCATCAATGAGATCAAGCTGAATGTCGATGTCTCACCGGTGATCGAGGACTACATCGTCGCGATCGCCGCGGCCACCCGCACCTACTCCGAGCTACGTCTCGGGGTCTCGCCGCGAGGCAGCCTGGCCCTGCTCCGGGCCGCCCGCGCCGCCGCCGGGGTGGCCGGCCGTTCCTACGTCACACCGGAGGATGTCAAGGAGATGGCGCCGGTCGTGCTCGCCCATCGGTTGATCCTGCAGCCGGAGGCCGAGTTGCAGGGACGCACCGCCGCCGAGATCATCACCCGCGCGCTGCAGAGCGTTCCGGTGCCGCGTACGGCGCCCGTCGGATAGTCCATGACTCGGACCGGGATCATCGCGCTGATCGCCGCGTTGGGAATGCTGACAACGGGGCTCTGGCTGAATTGGGTTGCCTTCTCGGCGATCGGAATCAGCTTATTTCTGTTGCTCATTCTCGGTGGAATCAGTGTCGCCCGTCCCTCGCAGCTGACCATTGATCGGCAGATCCAGCCGCCCCGGGTGCCGAAGGGTTCTCCGGCGATCGCCTTCCTCACCTTCGCCAACCGCGGTCGCAGTAGCGTCGGGGTGACGGTTGCCCGGCAGCCGTTCGGCTCGATCAACGTCCGCACCGTGATCCCCCGGCTGCGTCGCGGCGAACGGGGGATGCGCACCTATCGCCTGCCGACCACACACCGCGGCATCTTCGACGTCGGGCCGGTCGAGGTGAATCGGGCCGACCCGTTCGAACTCTTCCGCGTATCCCGCCGCTACGCCGAGGTGGAGCGGATCTGGGTCTATCCGCGGCTGCTCCCCTTCCGTCCGCTTCCGTCGGGTCAGATCCGCCACCTCGAGGGCCCCTCCTCGGACACCGCGCCGCAGGGCAACATCACCTTCCATCGACTCCGCGACTACAACGTCGGTGACGATCTACGTTTGGTTCATTGGCGATCCTCGGCCCGCACCGGCCGGCTGGTCGTGAAACACAACGTCGACACCTCGCAGCCCTACAGCGTGGTGCTGCTCGATCAATCTTCGTCGGTCTACACGCCTGCGACCTTCGAGTCGGCGGTCGACGTCTGCGCCTCGGTGCTCACCGCCGTCTCCAGCAACAAGGCTCCGGCCGAACTGCGCAGCACCGACGGGACGATTCTCGGTGGCCCGCGGCTGCGGGACGTGACATCGCTTATCGACTATCTGACCGGTATCAAGGCGTCCGACGCCGCGCCGTTGGAGGCTCAGCTCCTTGCCCTGCGGCGAGCGCATGGCGGCACGTCGCTGGTGGTCGTCACCGGAGTACTGGACCCCGCCGACCTCCCCGCCGTGGCGGCGCTGCGGCGTCGCTTCGAGCGGCTCGTCGTCATCTCCATCACCTCGCAGCAGAAAACGCCGATCTCCTTTGCCGGTGTCCGGGTGATCGTCGCCGAGGACGCCGACGAGGCGTGCGCGCTCTGGAATGTGCAGGGGCGCTAGATGATTCGTCGCCTGATGCCCATGTGCATCTTTCCGCTCGCGGTGATTGCCAACGGCTTCGCCAGTTCGCCGTGGCTGCGCGCGTTCCCGGCCGCCACACTGGCCCTGCCGCTCTTCGGCGCGGCGCTGATCAGCGTCCTCCTCCCGCTGGTGACGGCCCGGCTGGGTGCGTCGCTGCTGCGTGGGGTCATCGTCGACATCGCCGCGTTCGTCCTCTATTCACTGGTCGTCGTCCTCGGCGAGCCGCTCGGGTTCGGTGACCTCGTGGACGGGCTGGTGCACGGGCCTTCGCAGCTGCTCACCTTCGCCCTGCCGCTGGTGAGCCCGCCGACCCTGATGGTCACGCCGGTGGCGATCTGCTGGCTGGCCGGGGCGATCGGGGGCGAGGTGCTGAGCCGCCGCCCGAGTTCGCTGGTGCCGTACGCGGGCTGGCTGATCGCATTTGGTATCTCCTACGCCGCGACCGAGCGGGCCACCGGCATCGACCTGGGCGCCGCGCGGATCATCGAGGCGGAACTCGCCGGAGGACTACTGGCCACGATGGCGCTGCTGCGCCTCGTGCAGGTATGGACCCGGGACTCAGTCGGGCGGGACGCGACCGAGGGGGATGGCGAGCTCCCGTTACGGCCGCTGCTGGTCGGGGTCGTCTCAACCGTGGTGGTTGCGGTGCTGGCGGGATTCCTCGTGCAGGCCGATCTCTTCGGGGGAGTGCCGAAGGCGCCGGAGCGGGTGCCGGCGGTGAACCAGGCGGCGCCGGTGACGCCGTTGGCCTTCGTCTCGTCGCTTCGGCCGGCGGCCGGTGCCCCGGTTGGCCCGGCGCTGTTCACCGTCTCCACCGATCGGGCGTCGAACGGATACTTCGCGCTGGCCAGCGTGGATCTCTACGACGGCGACAGTTGGTCGTTCAACCGGACATTCCGCCCCTCGGGAGGTGTCGTACCGGCCGACGTCGACCCGACCCTGACCCCGGATGTGCAGGAGATATCGCAGGTTTACCGGGTCGCCTCGCCGACGCTGGTCAATTCACCCTGGATGCTCTACCTCAACCGGCCGATGAGCGTCACCGACCTCGGCATCAACGTCGACTCGATGAGCGGCATGATCGTCCCCGCTGAGGCAGTGCGGGCCGAAGCCAGCTACCAGGTCTCCTCGCTGGCTGATGCGCGCACTCTCGCCGGGCTGCCGACGACCTCGCAGCTCGAGGTGGGGGGTGCCCCGATCAACACCCAGCTGCCGGCGTCCATCCGCGCCACGATGCTGAAGGTGGTCGACTCCTTCTCCAACGAGACCGGCAAGTCAGCCACCTCCTCGGTCGAGTTCCTGCAGGCCCTGGCGGCCGACCTGCGGAACAACTATGGGCTCTCCGGCGGTCCGTCGACGGCGTCGTCCTCGCCGGCGTCAGACGCCGTCCCCGAGTCGGGGACGCACACCGGCGGCACCAACTTCTCCGACGTGGTGGCCTCGATCATCGGGCCGCAGCGGGCCGGCACCCCGGAGCAGTTCGCCACCATCTTCGCCCTGGTCGCGCGGCAGCTCGGGGTCCCGGCCCGGGTGGTGACCGGATTCCGAGTGCAGCCCAGGGGCAGCGATGTGCCCGCCGGTACCTATTCGGTGACGGCGACCCAGGCGACGACCTGGGTCGAGGTTCCGGTGCAGGGCGTCGGTTGGGTTCCCGTCGACACCGTCCCCGCCTCCTACCTCAACCAGCAGCAGAGCCGCGGTATTGGTGCCGCGGTCCCCACCCCGGCCGCGACGGCGCCCCCCAGCCAGAATGCGCTGATCGACACGAACAACGGCGGTCACGCGGTCGCCGGCAAGAGCGCAGTGCCGGGCAGCGGCGGCTCCTCCGTGCTACTGACGACCCTGCTGGTGGTGGCACTGGCGCTGCTGTTGGCGGCGCTCGTCGTCACGCTGCTGCTACTGCGCAAACGCCGTCGCCGGCGGCGGCGCTCGCAGCTGGCCGATCCACGGCAGCGACTCATCGGCGCCTGGGCCGAGAGCCTCGACCTGCTGGCCGAGTCCGGCCTCAGTGACATCACACACCTCACCGGCGCTGAGATAGCGACGCAGACGGCGCTGCACTTCGGTGATGAGTCGGGCGGGCAGATAGCAACACTGGCCCGCTCGGCCGACCGCGCCCTGTACAGCCCGCGGAGCACGATCGGTGAGGACGCGGCCGACGATGCCTGGCAGACGCAACTCGCGCTCGCCCGGTCGGTACACGAACAGCTCGGTCGGCGGGAGCAGCTTCTCGCCATGCTCCGACACTCGACGGTCTCCAGGCCCGCGGCAGGGCCGGAGGGCCCAGCCTCGTGGGATCGCCCGCTGCTGGAAGGCGGGGCGGGGTCTCGATCTGGGCGGTTAGGGCGACTCTTCGGGTTCTTCGGCCGTCGTCACTGACATCGCCAACGGTCCCGGACCGTCTGAGGCACCAGAGTCGACTCCGGGCGGGAGGGCGATCTGCGCTAGTGGGTGGCGCGGTCCGACTTTCGCGGCGCGAGGGACTCGCCGATCCGATACCGCTCCTGATAGCCCTCGACGATCGCCAATAGTCGATTGGTCGCTGTCGTCGCTCCGGCCGTCGGCCAGAGCAGCGTCTCGTCGTCGGTGGCGTGGGCGACCAGGAGGCTGCGGTCGCTCTCGGTGCGGCTGTCGGGCAGCGGCCGGAGTTGAATGCTCCGCACGTCGCTCCAGTCGAGGGTGACGCTGCGGAAGCCGTCGCGCGTCCGTATCCCGACGTCATCGACCGTCAGCGTGCGGCGGGCTTTGACGCACACCAGGCTGGTGACGAGCGCAAGTGCGACGACCACCAGCAGGACCAGGCCGGTGTGGGAGGTGGAGCCGCCGAGGCTGGCGATCGCGTAGAGGAAGAGCGAGATGAGGACGGCACCCCACAGGATTCCGCCGACCCAGAAGACCCCGGGATTGTCGGCCGCCGTGTGTGACCAGGACTTCAGTAGCAGGTGCGGAGGCAGTGACTTGACGTCGACTGGCTCGGTGGAGTCAGCCGGTCGGGCGGAGATCGCTTCCGTGCGCACGGCCGGGGCAGCCTGGTTGAAGGCCGGAGGTGCCAGCGGAGTCGAGGCCGTCGGAATCAGCGCTGGATGGGTGGTCGCCTCGGCTTCGTCGTCGGTCGCGTCGACTGCCGGCTCGCTGACCGTCTCGTTGGGCTGCTCCGGGACCTGCTCGGACGGGTGCGCAACCATGTCCAACCCGGAGTGCGCACGCGCGGGCTCATCGGTAAGCCCGGGCTCGGGGGTGAGGTCGTAGGTACCCGGTTGAGCCGGCCGGGGGTGGGCCGACTCGACCTCCAACTCGTCCATGCCATCGAAGAGGTCGGGCCCACGGTGCTGGCCGGCGGCCTGGGTGGGCGGTATCCCGATGGGCGGTATCCCGATGGGCGGAATCGGGTACTGCACGATCACAGGTTCGGACCAGGAACTGCTCGCCGCCGCCAGCACCGGCGCGGGGGGCGCAGTGTGGGCCGCGCGGAGCGGTTCCGGCTCTGGCTCTGGCTCTGGTTCTGGGTCTGGTTCTGGTTCGGGCTCTGGTTCGGTTTCGAGCTCTGGTTCTGCCGGTGCCGCCGCCGGTTCGGCCGCTGCCTCCGCATCGGTCGGGGCTTCCGGCTTGGCCGGAGCACCAACGTCGATCGCTTCCGCGGCCTGAAACTCCTCTCGGGAGGCGGCCAGCGGGTCCACAAACTCGGTTGTTCCGGGATTCACGACGAGCATCCGCACGAAGGGAATCGGTGTCGGGGGTGCGGCGACCGACGGCGTGGGGGCCGCGGTAGCGAATACCGTCGAAGCGATCAGCGGCTCGGTTGCTATCGCGGCCTCCGCGACGGCGGGTTTTTCGGCGGCGACCGGGGCATCGGCGGCGACCGGGACTTCAGCAACTACTGGTTCGTCGGCGACGACTGGGACTTCAGCAACTACTGGGTCGTCGGCAACGACCGGTTCTTCGTGAGGGGGCCGGGTTTCGATGAAGCTGGATTCGAACCTGTCGACCGCGGGCGCAGGCGTGGCCTCCGGAGCGGGCGGAATGAATACGGGCTCGGGCTCGACCATGGCGACCGGCTCGATTGCCGGGATCGGCTCGGGCACGGCGATCACCTCGCGGTGCTTGACCGGTCCCGGCAGCCGGCTGATCGACGGCTGGCTCCCTATCGTCGCCGTACCCCCGGCCCCGCGAACCAGGAACTGGGTCTGCGGCCACCCCTGCGCCTGCTCGACCTGCGCAAGTTCGGCCGCGAACTCGGCAGCCGTCTCCGGACGGTGATCCTTGTCCTTCGACATCGCCGCGATGAGCAGATCGGAGAGCTGGACGGGCACGCCTTGGGCCAGCACCGGGCGCACCGGGTCTCGCAGAATCCGTAGGATCACCGACGCTGGCGACTCACCCTCGTAAGCACGAAAAGCGGACTGTCCGGAGACCAACTGGTAGAGGGTCGAGGCCAACTCATAGACGTCTGTCGCGGCGGAGGTCTGCTTCCCCTCCAGCAACTCCGGTGCGGCGTGCAGCGTGGTGAAGTCGAAGAGGCCGGCCGTCGTCTCGCTGGCCGACTGCAGCATCGCAACCCCGAAATCGGCCAGGGCCGGCTCTCCGAACTCGGTGATCAGGATGTTCTGCGGCTTGACGTCGCGGTGCAGTATCTGTGAACGGTGGGCCGTCTCCAGTGCCCCCGAGACCTTGATCGCGATCGACACGGCCTCGTCTGCTGGCATCCCCTCGCCGCCGCGAATCCGGTCGGAGACCGAACCGACACAGAGCTCCAATACGAGCACGGGCCGCCCGTCGGGGGTCTGAAAGGTTCGATAGAGCGTGACGATGTTGGGGTGCGAGCTCAGCGCCCCGAGCGCGATCGACTCACGGTGAAACGACTCCAGCGCCCGAGGCGAGACGTCGCGCACGTTCAACAGTTTCAGGGCGACCGCGCGCCCGGTGCTGCTCTCCTTGGCGCGGAAGACCGTCGCCAGGCTGCCGATGCCGATCTCCGACACGTCGACGAAGCCAGGGAAGAGCGACGTCTCGCCGCCCCGCTCCCTGCGCCAGCGTGCCATTCACTCTCCCGACTCACTGAGACCGATTCTCCGGCGCGCGCCCTTAGGCAGCGCGCCCGCTCACTGGCAGGGTATCAACGGCCGCGCTAACGGGCACCACACATCGGTGCGGACTCAGTACGCCAGCGGCTAACCCGCCTCGGCCGGGGCCTGTAGGAGTCTGAACGCGGCGCCGGTCGGATCGACCATGTCGGCGACCCGTCCGAACGGAGTGTCTTCAGCCGCGCGAACCACCGTGCCGCCGAGTTCGACCGCTTGGGCCACCGCCGCGTCGGTGTTGGCGACGGCGAAGTAGACGGCCCAGTGCGACGGCACCTCGGCCGGCAGGAATCCGCTTGAATCCATCATCCCGGCGACGGCCTCGCCGTTCACCGTGCCGGTGGAGTAACGGAAGTCGTCGGCGTCGGACATGACATCGAGCTTCCAACCGAAAACGGTCGTGTAGAACGATGTCGAGGCGGCGTAGTTCTTGCTGTGGAACTCGTCCCACGTGACTGAACCGGGTTCGTTGTACTTCTGGAACCCGGTGTGTTTGCCAGGCTGCCAGAGCCCGAACATGCCGCCGGCCGGGTCTTGCAAGATAGCCATCGAGCCAAGGTCCATGACCTCCATCGGCGGCGAGATGACCTGCGCGCCCGCCGCGCTCGCGGAGGCCGTCGTGGCGTCGATGTTGTCGGTGGAGATATAGGTGTTCCAGCGGTCTGGACCCATCTCAGACGGATTGGCGTTCTCCATCATGCCGGCCACGCCGTGGCCGTCGGAGAAGAAGTTCACGTAGCCGCCGAAATCGGGGCCACCGTCGACGTTGGTCCAGCCCAAGATGCCACCGTAGAAGGCCTTGGCCTTCTCGACATCTGAACTGAGCAGGTCGACCCAGCAGGGTGTTCCGGGTGCGAAGGGTGTGTCTCTGGTGGTCATGTCAGTTGCTCCTGAGCGTAGGGCGATAGGCAAGGCGCGAACAGAAACAACCCTAGGCCGGGGGTACGACATGGTCGAGAGTCATAAGACCCTTCGAAGGGCGCGCCTCGGTCACGCCGGAGGTTTCCCTTCGACGACGTTCAGGAACTCCACCTCGATGCCATCGAGATGCTGCTCGCGGGCGGTGAGGAAGTCCCGTACGTGCGGCTGGCGCTCATGCTCGGCGAAGGCCTGCTCGTCGCGATATAGCTCGTAGAAGACCCGAATCCTCGGTTCACCGGCGACCGCATGCGACAGATAGACCAGCGTCCCCGGCTCCAGCTCACGGATGCGAGCTGCTGCCGTCGCCGCTAGGCGATCGAACTCCGGTTCGTGACCAGCCTTCACGATGTGCCGAACAATTAAGCCGAAGCCCTCCATGGTGTCCTCCGACTCTGTCTCAGGATCCGCTCCCGGAGCCCTGCGCGGCGATGCCGACGATGATCAGCAGGATAAGGCCGACGATACCGATCCATCCGATGATCCGGCCGGCGGTGGCCAGGCCACTACCGCTCTGGCCGGTCTGCGCGATCTGCCGCTTTGCCTTGCGGGCGAAGACGATGGCCAGGACGCTGCCGATGCCGTAGATCCAGAACAAGCTCAGCACTAACGAAGCGACAGCCATTCCATTGGTTCCGGTCTTCGTGCCGGAAGTGAGCGGTGCCCGGTAGACCGGCGGGGGCTGCGGGCGCTGCGGGGGCTGCGCGGGCTGTGGGTGATACGGCGGCGGCGCACTGTAGGTCGGGTTGTAGGGCGGTTGGTTACCGTACGGCGGCTGGCTGCTGTACGGCTGGTTGGTGTACGGAGGTGGACTCTGGTTCCAGGCCGGCGCATTCGGGGGCTGCGGTGGTGGTGCCCGGTAGGCCTCCGATGGGGGAGGTGGCGGGGGTGGCGGCGGTTCCGTGGTCGGCTCCGGTCGGCGCGCCTCGCCGCGGGCGGCCGTTGCGGCGGCGTCCGGCGGCGGTTCAGCTGCCGGTGGGACCGCCTTCGGTGGAGCCGGTCGCACGAAGGCCTCCACCCGCAGGATCTGCACGCTGCCCGTGAGTCGATCGCGAACCAGGACCTTTCCCCGGTTATTGCCCGGCACGGGGGAGAGCGTCACGACCAACTTGTCGCCGATGAGCGCGACGTTCAGCCAGTCGTCGAAGGTCTCAGCCGTGATCGAGATGTCATCGTCGCTGAACCGGAGGATCTCCACAATCTCCGGACGAAGCTTCTCGTCGTGGTCGACGTCGCGAAGGGTGATCACGCTCTCCGACAGGCCGAATGGCGCCTCTGGCGTGTGCCGTGACCTGGTCGGTTCGGCGGCGATCGCGATCGGCGGGGACGGCTGCTTGATCCGGGCCAGCGATATGTCACCGTCACCGTCGAATCGGCTGTGCGGGATCTGCTTACTGGTCTCAGCCAGTCGCTTCTTGACGTAGTCGTAGATCTCGTGAAGATCGATCAGCCCGTCACCGTTCGAGTCGACCGCCCCACCGAGCAGACCCTCCACGAGGTGTTCGGTGAAGAGGCTGGTGCCGGTCGGTGATTGGGAATCGTTGGCGAGCGTCTTACCGCGGGCACTCGACACCACGTAGCGGCCCGGTCCGCCGAGCTGGGTGTCGATGGCCCCACCTTTGAACATGCCGCTGCTACAGCAATCCAGCACGAGGATGGTGCGCATCGACGACGCGCCGCGGATGAAGTCGTTGATCGTCTCGTCGCTGATGCCGGTACGCGGTAGCCGATCGGAGCGGGTGTCCCGCCCGCAGAGGTAGAGATGGCTGTGGTCGTCCAGGAGTCCGTGCCCGCTGTAGTAGAGGAGCATCAGGTCCTCGCGCCCACCGGAGGCGAAGAACTCGTCGAGTTCGTCGAGGATCTCGTCGTGCTTTCGCTCGGTGACCAGGCGGACGTTCTCGTCGCTGAACAGGCCCGTCTCGGAGTCGACGAGGGCGCGATGCAATCTTGCGACGTCCTTGGTGGGTGCGTTCAGCGGGTTGAGGCCGGCGTCCGCCTCGAACGTGCTGTTGCCTATCAGCAGGGCGCGATAGGTCATGACGTCGCCTCGATCTTGCGAGCCAGGGCTTCGACCAGCGGGGCCAGCGTCGTCGAATCGGCGTTCTCGGCCGACAGCGTGACTTCGCGACTCGCGCCCTGGTCGTCGGTCCAGACCGCATGTACGGAGCGAGTTCGGTCCCGGGCCAGCCAGATCCGCAGCATCTCGATGGTGGTGGTGAACGCGCCGGCCGACCCGAGGGAGAGGATGATCTGGTCCAGGCCACCCTTCATGCCCGGCGTCGGCACTGCTGCTACCTGGACGCAGCCGGTCTCGACTCGTAGTTCGTGGCGAAACTCTGCGACCTGAGCGAGCCAGCGATCATCGTTCTCGTCATACCGGTCGGTCTGCGCCGTGACCGTTATCGCGAGGGCATCGGAGCTCATGAGCGTCATCCCCAAGGCTAGGCAGCGCCCGGGCACGGGTCAGTATTGGCCGTGTTGCGGGCAGTATCCATCTTGAGCCATCGACCACCGATTTGATACACCTCGGCGCGATTGGCCGGGCAAACGACAGGCCCAGACGCACCGACACCGGTATCGGCGAAGCGTCAGCTCGCTTCTCACTCAGAGCGGACTCAGCCCAAGGATGTGAGAGCGTCTATGGCTCGCCGCTTGAAAGTGCAGACATTGCAGCGGTCTGCCGGGACGCTATGGCTACTCCGGTCAATCCACCCACCCGGTTCGACCGCGCGGAAGCGATCGCCGGATGCCAATACGGAGAATGGGTCTACGACAACTGACTCTTTGTCGGAGGTCGGTCCCGGCCGGCCCCAGATATGTGGAGGGTGCGCGCTATACGCAAGCCAGCACTGCAGACCGTATCGAGATCGACTCGGCAAATCCCCTTGGACCTACGGGTCCGTGCGCTTTCGAGGACCGGCCGGGGCGTGCGCGCCGCCAGGTCCGGAGCGGGGACGTTGGCCAATCGGGCCGCGCCGGCGTTCGTTTGACCGGTGCCGGCCAACTGCGGCCGTTCTCGGTTTCGTGCCGGGAGGGTGAGACGCTCGTCAGCGGCGTAGTTGAGGCTTCCGGTATGACCGATACCGATGAGCTGGCTGCCGAGGCCTACCTGTACTACTACCCGCTGGTGGAGAACCTTCGTCAAGTCGTGCGGTATGTGACCACGGGAGTTGGGTCGAACCCACCACGGGACTTCAACACGTTCTCCCACGCCCGTAAATTGGCCGGGCCGCAAGACACATTTGTCACGATCAACAACGACACGCTGTATTCGATCGCCCAGCTGGATCTCTCGGGCGGTCCCGTGCTCGTCGAGGTTCCCGACACCGGTGACCGGTACTACGTGCTGCAGTTCGTCGACGCGTGGTCGAACAACATTGCCTACATCGGGACCAGGTCGACCGGGTCAGGCACTGGTCGGTTCGTGGTCGTCCCCCCGCGTGGTGCCGACGGCTTGCCCGACGGGTACACCGCGGTCACCGCCTCGACGAACATCGTGTCCATCGTGGGGCGGTTCGCCTGCGCTGGTCCCGACGACGTCAAAGCGGCCAACGCCGCACAGGACGCATTGGTGCTGCGCCCCTTGGTAGAGGCCGCGTCGTACATCGGCATTCCATCGGTCGGGGATGGGTTGTCTCATGAGCTGCGGTTCTGGGAGCAGGCCAGGGTCTGGTCCCAGACATTCCCCGCACCGGCTGGCGACGACGAGTTCACCGACAAATACCGCCCTCTCGGGATCGTGGAAGGGGAGTCGCCCTATCTCGAACCCGGCGAGTTCACCGACGCGATGAGTGCCGGCTATCGCAGCGGAATCGAGAAGCTGGAGTACCTCACCCATCACGGCAGTTCGCCGGTGAACAACGGCTGGACCGTCGGCATGCATATGTTCGACTACAGCGTCTACAACCTCGGGCTCGGCACCCGCGACGAGGTGGAATGGAAGATCGGCGACCCGGCGCGTCGCATCGTCGAGCGTGCCGTGGCCGATCGCCTCGGTCTGTGGGGCAATCACGGTTACGAAGCCGTGTACGCCCAAGCCTTCACCGACATCAGCGGCGCGCCGCTCGTCGGTGAGAAGACCTACGCCGCGACGTTTGACGAACCGCCACCAGTGGGCGCGTTCTGGTCGATCACCCTGTACAACATCCCTCAGTACTACCTGGTTGAAAACGCCATCGACCGCTACTCCATCGGCGACCGCACACCCGGGATCCGGTACGACGCTGACGGCAGCCTCACCATCACGTTCAGCCATACCGAACCCACCGACCCAACCAGCCGCGCCAACTGGCTGCCGACCCCCAGCGGCCCCTTCCGTCTCGTCCTGCGGCTCTACATCCCCGGAGACCCCGTCCTCGACGGCACCTATCAGCTCCCAGCTATCACGGAAGGTGTCGGGCATCGGTGAGCGAAAGCGAACCCCTACAGTGACGCCGCAGGCGAACTTAACGGTGGACCAATTTGAGGGCCCGGAGATGCACGAAGGCCCGTGTCTCCGAGGAAACACGGGCCCTGTGTCGGGAAGTTGTTCTGTCGGGGTGACAAGATTTGAACTTGCGACCTCTTCGTCCCGAACGAAGCGCGCTACCAAGCTGCGCCACACCCCGCTCTGTCTGATCACAGCCAGTGGCCACGATCAGCACAACCGCTCCAGCATAGCCTGTCCAAAAGCGAGTCGCGAAATGAGCCCTGGCCCAGCCGTGCGGAGGCACCGTCACACCCGCCGCGCCCAGCCCTCGCGTTCCCGTCTGACCGCATACTGGGCCTATGGACGATCTCACCTTCTCAGCCTCGATCACGGTGGCCCGCAGTGCCGATGACCTCTACGACCTCGTCGCCGACGTGACCAACATGGGCGACTGGAGCCCGATCTGCAAGGCCTGCTGGTGGGAAGAGGAGCCCGGCGGCCCCGCCGTCGGGGCCTTCTTCCGGGGACGCAACGTCACCCCGGAGCGCACCTGGGAGACGCGGTCGGAGGTCGTCGCGGCCGAGCGGGGCCGGGAGTTCGCCTTCGAGGTAACGACGTCGCGGGTGCGCTGGGGCTACACCTTCCGCGCCCTGGGCGACGGGCCGGACGCCGGCACCGAGCTGACCGAGCGGTGGGACTTCCCCGGGTCGGCGTTCGCGTTCTTCCAGGAGCGGTACGGCGACCAGGCCCAAGCCCAGATCGAGGAGAGGACCAGAGCCGCTCACGAAGGGATCCCCGAGACGCTGGCCGCCATCAAGGCCGCCGCCGAGAAGTGAGCTCGGCTAGCTTCGATCCACTAATCTGTTCGATCCACTAATCTGTTCGATCCACGAGAGTCAGTAGTGACGCCTCCGGGCGGCAGGCGATCCGGATCGGCATGTACGGACTGGTGCCCAGACCGGCGCAGACGTGAAACCACATCTTCTCGTCCCATTTGTGCAGCCAGCGGGCCCGGTGCACGTCGATTCCGCAGTTGGTGACCAGCGCCGGGCCGAAAGGCACCCGCACCTGCCCGCCATGTGTGTGTCCGGCCAGCACCAGGTCGTAGCCGTCAGCGGCGAATCGGTTTAGCAGCGCGGGCTCCGGAGAATGCAGCACGCCGATCCGCACCACCGCGTCCGGCTCGGCCGGGCCCTCGATGAGCGAGTAGCGAGCACGCTTCAGGTGCGGGTCGTCGGTACCGGCCAGCGCCACTTGCGCCCCCTGCGCCCCGACCTTCACCGTCGTCCGGACGTGCGTGAGATCGTGCCACCCAGCGTCACTGATCGTCGCCGCGATCGCCGGCCAGGGCAGCCGCTCGCCGTGGGTGAACTCCTTCTGCGGCTCGAAGTATCGGGTCGGGCTCTTGGGCTTGGGGGCGTAGTAGTCGTTGTTCCCCGGCACGAACGCGCCGGGGTACTCCATCAACGGCTCCAGCGAGCGCATCAACGCCGGAACCGCCCGCACCGAGGAGAGGTGATCGCCGGTGTTGATCACCAGGTCAGGTTTGAGACGGGCCAGGTCGCGGATCCAGGCCTGCTTGCGCCGTTGATTCGGCATCATGTGCAGATCGGAGAGATGCAGCAGCCGGATCGGGCGGCTACCCGGCGTCAGGACCGGCACCTCGAACTCACGCAGCGTGAAGGCGTTCCGCTCGATCAGCGAACCATAGGCGGCGGTCGCCACCCCGGCCGCAGTCCCCGCGGCGAGGGCTCGGAGGAAGACGGACACCCGATCAGCCTACGTGCCGGCTAGGCGGGGTCGCGCAACTCTCGCTCGTCGGCCAGGCTTCGCCCGTAGCGGGCCACCACCCGGGCCCGGACCGCGGCGTCCGAGCGGGCGGTGGGCTGGATGAAGATCTCGTCGAGCTCGCTGAACTCCTCGCGCAGCGTGCGGTCGATGCGGACGCAGGCATCCTCTAGCTCCCCGGCGGTGAAGGTGTCGACGAAGTCGGCCCGGACGCAGAGCAGCACCTGGTCGGTGCCGACCATCATGGTGAGGACGTCGACGACTGAATCGATCTCGGGCTGCTGAGCCAGTCGATCGTCGACGGCCTGGATGAGTCTGACGTCGGCCTGCTGCCCGATGAGCAGGATTTCGCAGGTGCGGGCCAGCAGGAAGGCGACGATGACGAGGAGCAGGCCGATCAGCAGTGACGCGGCGCCGTCCCAGAAGGCCGACCCGGTGATCTGGTGCAGCGCCACCCCGGTTGCGGCGATGACCAGACCGATGATGGCGGTGGTGTCCTCGAGGACGACACTCTTCACCGTCGGGTCATCGGGATCGTGCAGGTAACCGACGAGGCTGCGGCCGTGACGACGGGCCGCCCCCCGGGCCTGCCGCACCCCCTGGCGCAGCGATAGCCCCTCCAGCACCCCGGCGATGATCAGCACCGGATAGTTGATCCAGAGGCTCTCACTGGCTCGTTCGTAGTGCCCGAGCATCGTGTGCAGGCCTTCATAGATCGAGAAGGCGGCGCCGGAGGCGAAGATGCCGATCGCGGCGAAGAGCGACCAGAAGTAACGCTCCTTGCCGTATCCGAAGGGGTGAACGCGATCGGCTCGCCGCTTCGATTTGCTCAGGGCGGTGAGGAGCAAGACCTCGGTCGAGCTGTCGCCGAAGGAGTGCGCGGCCTCTGAGAGGAGAGCGCTCGATCCGGTGAAGAGCCCGGCCGCGAGTTTGGCTAGCGCGACTCCGATGTTGGCGGCCAGCGCAAGGAGCACCGTCAGCCGGCTCTCGCCGCCACTCGGCGGTGCGGCGCTGGTATCGTCCGACGTTCCCGTTGAGGCTTCGCTCACCCCACGATGCTACGTGGCTCAGGCTGGTGCGGCCGCGGCGCCGGCCGCAGCGGGCGGGGTGCTGCTGCGGCTCACCGACAGCG
This sequence comes from Jatrophihabitans sp. GAS493, assembly GCF_900230215.1. Taxonomy (NCBI): domain Bacteria; kingdom Bacillati; phylum Actinomycetota; class Actinomycetes; order Jatrophihabitantales; family Jatrophihabitantaceae; genus Jatrophihabitans; species Jatrophihabitans sp. GAS493. Next base: position 1,469,285 of record NZ_LT907982.1, read on the forward strand.
GATTGGCTATATCTTCCAGGGATTTCCGCTCGGCATCGACGCCGAAGTACCAGGCCACGACGCCGCCCAGGATCATGATCACCCCGCCGATCACGTAACCCCAGGACAGCGGCGTCCGATCCGGATTGGGGTTGTTGGCCCCGCCGATGAGATGGCCGAAGAGGAACGGTGCCACCACTCCGCCCGCACCCTGCGACAGGGCGAAGAAGAACGAGATCGCCTGACCGCGAAGCTCCAACGGGAAGATCTCACTCACGGTCAGGTACGCCGAGGAGGCTCCGGCCGAGGCGAAGAAGAAGATGACGCACCAGAAGATCGTCTGGGTGGTGGCGTTGAGCAGCCCGGCGTGGAAGAAGTAGGCCGAAACCAGCAGCAGCAGGCCGGAGAGGGTGTAGGTGAAGCAGATCATCCGGCGCCGGCCGACCGTGTCGAAGAGGTGCCCGAGAAGCAGCGGACCGAGGAGATTGCCGAGGGCGAAGGGGAAGAAGTAGTAGCTGGTATGCGCCTTTGACACCCCATAGAAATTCTCCAGAACAAGCGCGTAGGTGAAGAAGATGGCGTTGTAGAGGAACGCCTGCGTCACCATCATGCTGAAGCCGAGGAAGGACCGGGACGGGTACTGGCCGAAGAAGATCTTTCCCATCTGGATGTACCCGACGTTCGGCACCGGGGTGACGTCGAGTGCCTTGCTGTCGGGCACCGGCTCCAGCTTCTTCCCCTCGGCCTCGACCCGCGCCTCGATGTCGTCGACGGTGCGTTCGGCCTCCTCCTCGCGCCCGTGGGTCATCAGCCAGCGCGGGCTCTCCGGAATGTGGCGCCGCAGCCCGATCACCGCCAAGCCGATGAGCGGTCCGATGAAGAATCCGAGACGCCAGCCAATATTTTCCGGCACATTGTCCGACAGCAGATAGAGGTTGGCCATGGCGCCGAGCGCAGCGCCGCCCCAGTAGGTTCCGTTGATCGCGATGTCGACCCGGCCCCGGTAGTGCGACGGGATGAGCTCGTCGATGGCCGAGTTGATGGCGGTGTATTCGCCACCGATGCCGAGGCCGGCGACGAAGCGGAAGAGGAGCAATGACCATAGATCCCAGCTGAATCCGGCCAGGCCGCTGGCGATGAGGTAGACCCCGAGGGTGATGATGAACAGCCGTCGACGACCCAGGCGGTCGGTGATGCGCCCGAAGACGAGGGCTCCGATCACCTCACCGGCAAGGTAGACGGAGCCGACGGCCCCGACCTGCCCGTTGCTCAGACCGAGGGAATCCTGGTAGCCGGCCTGCGACACGATCTGGATCTCCAGGCCGTCGAGAATCCAGGCGACGCCCAGGCCGACGATCACCAGCCAGTGGAACCGGCTCCAGGGCAGACGATCGAGTCGAGCCGGCACGAGGCTGCGGTGCGATTGAGACAACGTCTGGTTTGCCACGCCGGTACTCTTCCCGTCCCGGATGGGCTCTAAACACAACCGGCGAAATTCAGCTAACCCGCCTAGTTTTCTTCACCTTCGACGAGTTCCTCTCGAGCCTGCACCGCCTTCTCGAGCGCGCGCTTCGCCTGCCGGGTGGCGAGCTCGTGACGCTGCAGCTGAGTCTGACGCCGACGGGCCTCTCGTTCGGCCGATCGCTGCCCGTCGAGTGCCTCCTCCAGCTCGTTACGCAGGCGCTCCACCTCGGCCGCCGCAGTCTCCTCGGCCGTCTGGGCCTCGGCGAAGGCGCCCCGGGCCGCGGCGAGATCCTCACTCACCGCCTCGGCGTGGGTCATCGCCTCGTTGAGGTTGCTTTCGGCCCGTTCCAGCGCCGCCGCGTTGCGTCGGACCGCGGGATCCGTAGCGGGTTCTGCGGCGATTCCGGCGGACGCCACCAATCGCAGTTTCGGGCGGGCGGATCCAGTGGCGCCGGCGATCAGCTCGGCCTCCTCTTCGCCGAAACCGCTGCGCCGCAGCGGGCCGGTCAGCCGCCCGGCCAGCAGTTGCTGGGCCGCCTGCTCGTCGGCCAACGCCGCGTGCAGGGTCGCCTCCAGCCCCCGTCGGTTCTCCTCGCTGAGGCTCTTCTGCACGGCCGTCGCGATCACTTTGGCCTGCCCGACAAGGGCATTCACCAGCTGTCGCTGCCTGGCGGTGAGGTCGCGCAGCTGATCCATGCTCAGCTGCCTGGTCGCCTCCCGCATGGCGGCGCCGATGTCGATCAGCGGCGCCAGCTCGTCGGCGTGTTGACGGGCCAGTTGGTTGGCCAGCCAGCCGACCATGTTCGGTTTGCCGAGGGCCCGGATCGCAACGGCGAGCTCGGCGTTGCCGGCCGACTTCGCCAGCTTCTCCCGGTCATTGCGGGCGGCGATGAACTCCTCCGGCAGCAGGGCGTAGAGGTCGTCGGCAATCTCGTCGAGTTCCCCGGATGCATCATCGGCCACGGTGGCGCTCCGCCTCTAGCTGACTGATCAGTCGTCGTCGGTTGGCGGGGGAAAGCCGCCGGTGGCGATCGGGCCCCAACGTGACGGGGTGATCCGGATGAGCGACTTGTTCTGACGCACCATCGCCTCGCGGTACTCGTCCCAGTCCGAATGTTCGCCGGCGATCACCCGAAAGTATTCGACGAGTGGCTCCACCGCCTCCGGAACATCGAGCACCTCGGCCGCCCCGTCAACCTGCACCCACGGGCCGTTGAAGTCGTCGGAGAGCACCAGGATCGAGGCCCGCCCGCGGTGCCGGGCGTTGGACGTCTTGGCTCGCTGCGGGTAGGTGGCGACGACGATCCGCCCTTGCCCGTCCACACCGCAGGTGACCGGCGAGGTCTGCGGGGAGCCGTCGCCCCGCTCGGTGATGAGGATGCCTCGGTGGCGAGGACGCAGGAACTCCAGCAGCCCGTCGAGGTCAACCTTGGTGTTCGTCGCTATCTGTGGGGCCATGGTTTCCACCCTAGCGATCGTCGAGTTGACGTGCGTCATCGTGAGTATTGGCTGGCCGTGGTCACTAACCTAGAGACATGTCTGACTTGAAGGCTCGTCTACGCGCCGACCTGACCACCTCCATGAAGGCCCGTGACGAACTCGCCACCGCCACCATCCGGATGACACTGACCGCCATCGCCACCGAGGAGGTCTCCGGTAAGGCGGCCCGCGAACTGGGTGACGACGAGGTGCTGCGGGTCATCACCAAGGAGGCGAAGAAGCGGCGCGAAGCGGCCGAGGCCTTCGCCGCGGCCGGGCGCACCGAGCAGGCCACGCGGGAGACCGCCGAGGGCGACTTTCTGGAGACCTACCTGCCCAAGCAATTGGGTGACGACGAGCTGGTCGCCATCGTGACGGCCGCGGTCGCGGAGTCGGGTGCGACCGAGGCCCGTCAGATGGGCCTGGTGATGAAGCTCGTATCGCCCCGGGTAGACGGCCGGGCCGATGGCAAGCGGGTCAGCGACGAGGTCCGCCGCCAGCTCTCCTGAGCTCCGCGATGCGCGAGCGTCAGTGAGCCGGAGCGCCCGGGGCGTGGCCCGGCTTCGGCGTCGGGTTGGGCTTGGGAGTAGGCGCGCCCGGCTTCGGCGTCGCGGCACCGGGCTTGGGGGTGGCCGCGCCCGGCTTAGGCGTCGCGGCCGGCTGCGGCCTCGGCGTCGGAACGTAGGCCCGGACGCCGCTGCTCAGGCACACCGAGACCGTTGCGCCGGCCGGTGCGATGCCGGACGGCGACTGGTAGCCGACGTCGCCGGGGCCGGCGTTGGAGGCGCAGGTGAGGCCGGTGTACGGGCTGCCGTCGGCCTCGGTATAGCCGGCGCTGTACTCCTTCAGCTTGAAGCCCGCCGCGGCCAGCTTGGCCGTCGCCACGGCCTGACTCTCGCCCACCACGTTCGGCACCGAGACTCCGTTGGCCATCACCTGCGGCGACTGCCAGTCCCAGGTCGACTGCTTCAGCGTCGAGCCGAGTGCCTTCATCCAGAGCGTGGCCGCCGTCGTACCGGTGGCCTGCCCGTTGGCTGCGCCCGGCACGTCGAGCACCGGATTGCTCGGCGCGTTCGGGTCGAAGATCGCCATCGAGGCGGCCAGGTTCGGCGTGGTGCCGACGTACCAGACGGCCGAGTTCTGCTTGGAGTTCTTGCCATCGGCGGCCTGCGTTCCGGTCTTGCCGGCCACCGTCGAGCCGCCGTCGTTGTAGTAGTCGTGGAAGGCGGGTGCCGCCGTGCCGACTCCCACGGACTCGGCGTTCATGATCTGCACCATCTCGCGGGCGACCTGCGGATCGATGACCTGGGCGCAGGCGGCGCGCTTCACCGGTAGTGAGTTGCCGTCGGCGTTGGTGACCGAGAGAACCGGCGCGGGCGGGCAGTAGGTGCCGTCATTGGCCGACGCCGCGTACGCGCTGGCCAGTTCCAGCGGACTGGTGGCCGGGGAGCCGATCGTGAAGGAGTACTGCTGCGTCGCGATGTACTTCTCGGCCACGGTCTGGGACTTCGGGTTGTTCGGGTCGGTGAGGTCGTTGAGTGACGTCAGGCCCATCTGGACGGCGGTCTGTACCACGGGGGTCAGATCGCACTGGTAGAAGAACTTGTCTTCCATGCCGACGAAGTAGGTGTTCGACGAGCGGGCGAAGGCGTCCTTCATCGTCGTCGTGGTCGGGATCGACGTGGAGTCGTTGGAGATGGCCTTGTCGCCGCCGCAGGAGGTGGGCTTGTACGGGCTGGGGGCGCTCAGGATGAAACTCGGCGAGACGCCGGCCTTCAGTGCGGCCAGCGCGGTGAAGTACTTGTAGGTGGAGGCGCCGGCGGCGCTGGCGTCGGTGAAGAGCAGGTTCTCCGACTGGTTGGGGGCCACCCCGTACTGCTTGTTGGTCGCCATCGCCAGCACGTTGCCGGTCTTCGGATCAACCACCGGCAGGATCGCGGTGGATCGGGCCTTGGTCGACATCGCCTTCGACAGTGACGTCTGCACGGTGGTCTGCAGTTTCGCGTCCATTGTCGTGATGATCTTCAGACCCGACGTGTAGAGGGTGTGGTCGGTGACGGTCTTGTTGGCCTTCAGCCAGTTCGTGACGTAGGCGCAGAAGAAGCCGGCGTTGGCGACGACCGCGCTTGTGCAGTCCGAGCGCACCACGGGCGGCGAGGAGTTGGTGAGGGTGAGCGGCTGGGCCTTGTACTTGTCGGCCTCGGCCTGGCTCAGTTTTCCGACCTCGACCAGGTTCTGGATCACGACGTTTCGTCGCTGCTTGGAGGCGACCGGGTGCAGGTACGGGTCGTAGTCGCTGGGCGCCTGCAGTGCGCCTACCAGCACGGCCGACTCGGGGAGGGTCAATTTGCTGACGTCCTTGCCGAAGAAGTTCTGCGCGGCCGACTCGATGCCGTAGGAGTTCTCCCCGAAGAAGGCGATGTTCAGATAGTTGTCTAGGATCGTGTCCTTCGACTCGTGCTTCACGTTCTCCAGGTAGAGGGCACAGTTCGCATCCTCGATCTTGCGATCGATGTTCTGGCTGATCGCCGCGGCCTGCAGCTTCGCGGCGGCCTCTTTCTCGGCCTCCGTCGAACTGGGAGTGGTGACCGCCTGGTAGTACCGCACCTGCTTGACGTACTGCATGGTCAGCGTGGAGCCACCCTGAGTGTCGCCGCTGCCGGTGCTGAAGGCGGAGCGCAGCAGCCCACGCATGTCGACCCCGGTGTGGCTGTAGAAGCGCCGGTCCTCGGTGGCCACCAGGGCCTGCACAAGGTAGTTCGGGACCTGGGAGAGCGGCACCGGCTGGCGGTCCTGGGTGAAGAGCGTGGCGATCACGGTCTTGCCGTCGTTGGCGTACAGCGTCGTCTTCTGCGGCGGAGCCGTCTCCTGCAGGTCGCAGCTGGTGGTCAGGAACTTGTCGGTCTGCGTCTTGGCGGCCAGTCCGATGCCGCCGACGACGGGGAGAATTGATCCCGCGACGAGGACTCCGGCGACCACGACGAGTCCTACGAGTTTGAAAATGGCTTTGTTTCGGTCGCGCGTTGAGTCAGCTGGCACGGCTTTGAGGGTACGGCAGGAACCTTAAGGGAAGCTGATTGCGGCATTTGTCGGAATCGTTGACGCTAGCTGTCATCGCCGGTGAGCAGGGCCCCGATCTCGCGTAGCCCGTCCAGGTCGTGGACGTCGCTGGGCAGCGCCCGGACACTCACCCGGGGCACCTCGGGGTGGGCCGAGGCGAAGCGTTTGATCATCCGCTGATCGTGTTCGGCCGAGAGCGCGACCTCCACCTGGACCCGCAGCGCCGCCTCGGCCAGCTGCAGGTCGGCGGCCTTCACCCGGCGCTCTGGTCGCTCGCCGGCCAGCGTCTTGCCGGCGGCTGGGCGATGCCCCGACCCGCGGGAGGTCGTGCCGCTGCCGGCGATCAGCTCCTCGGCCCCGGCCTCGGCTCGGCTGGAGGAGAGGCCGTCGACGGCGAAGTGCACCCGATTGACGACCAGCCCGGCCAGCGGCATCTGATCGGCGCTGAGCCGCTCGACGAAGTAGGAGGCCTCGCGGAGGGCATCGGGTTCCGGGGCGGCGACGACGACGAAGAGCGTCCCGGGGGCCTTCAAGAGCTGGTACGTGTGGTCGGCCCGCTCCCGGAAGCCCCCGAACATCGCCTCCAGCGAGGAGACGAAGGAGGCGACGTCGGTGAGCAGCGCGCTGCCGAGAATCTTCGACAGGATCCGGGTCACCACGCTGAAGGACGCTGTGACGACCTTCAGGTAAGCCTTCCCGCCGACCCGGGCCGGAGCGGTGAGCAACTTGATCAGCCGGCCATCCAGGAAACGCCCGAGCCGCTGCGGCGCGTCGAGGAAGTCCAGCGCGGAGCGCGACGGCGGCGTGTCCACCACGATCAGGTCCCAGGTATCGACCCCGTCGGTGCTCTGGGCCTCGCGAAGCTGTCCGAGCTTCTCCATCGCCATGTACTCCTGGGTTCCGGCGAAGGAGCTGGAGAGCGCCTGGTAGAAGGGATTCTCGAAGATGGCCTGGGCCCGGTCCGGCGTCGAGTGGGCGGTCACCACGTCGTCGAAGGTCCGCTTCATGTCGAGCATCATGGCGTGCAGGTTGCCGTCGGTGCCCGGCACCTCCCGGGGGGTGTTGTCGAGCTCGGTGAGCCCCATCGACTGGGCGAGCCGGCGCGCCGGGTCGATGGTGAGGACAACCGTGCGGCGGCCGGCCTCAGCTGCCTTCATCGCCAGCGCCGCCGCGGTGGTGGTCTTCCCGACGCCGCCGCTGCCGCAGGTCACGATGATCCGGGTGGCCGGATCCTTGATGAGGCTGCCGAGATCGAGCGTGTCACTCATTGGGGCCGCCGGACGGGGCGGTGAGGAAGTACTCGGAGAGTTCGTGCAGCTCGCCGACCGTCACCGGTGGGGCGAGCTCCGGCAGCACGATGCGCGGGGCCCCGATCGAGGAGAGTGCCTCGGTGTTGGCCAGCTGTGAGCCCTGGTGGCGGGCGTACTCGGCGAGCTGCTGCGCGAGCGCCCCGGCCAGCGCCGGGTCGATGTTGCTTCCCTTCAGACCGCGAGCCAGGGAGGCGGCGTCGACACTGCCGTCGGCTCCCACCTGGCCGGCTTCGACCAGCTGCGGCCGCGCGCGGTTCACGATCACACTGCCGAGCTGATACCCCGCCCCGGTGAGATCCGCAGCCGCCTCGACCGTCTCCTGCACCGGCATCTCCTCCAGCAGGGTGACCAGGTGCACCGACGTCCGAACGCTATGCAGCAGGTCCATGACGCCCTTGCTCTGCCGGTTGATCGGGCCGACCTTGGCCAGGTTGGCCACCTCGGTGGTCGCCTCCAGGAAGGGCCGGATCCGGCCGGTCGGGGGTGCGTCGAGTACCACCGCGTCATAGACGGGACGGCCGTTGCCGTCACTGCGCACCGCCGCCTCCTTCACCTTTCCGGTGAGCAGGACGTCACGGACGCCCGGCGCCAAGGTGGTGACGAAGTCGATGAGACCCATCTTGCGCAGCACCCGGGCCGACCGACGCAGGTTGTAGAACATGTCCAGGTAGTCGATGAAGGCCTCCTCCGGGTCGATCGCCAGCCCGACCACCGTCCCACCCCCGGCCACCGTCGCCAGCTGATGCTCGGCGTAGGGGAGGGCCGGCACGTCGAAGAGCTGGGCGAAGGCCTGCCGCCCCTCGACCTCGATGAGCAGCACCCGGCGCTTACCGCGGGCCAGGGCCATGGCCAGCGCCGCGGCGACGGTCGTCTTCCCGGTGCCACCCTTGCCGGTGACGATGTGCAGCCGGGCCGCGCTGGAGATGCCAGGCGCCAGCGAACGAGGTGCGGTTGCGGCGTCAACGGATGCCGCGGGTGCTGATGCTGCGCCTCGGGCCATACATTCACCCTAGTCACCGTCGCGGATCCGAATGATTCACGGGCTTTACAGCTGGCCTTGCCGCCGCGTTTACGACTGCCTATACAGCTGGCTTTACATCTGGGGCAAGAATAGGGGCATGACCTCCCCCCTCGCTCGACTCGCAGAACTCGGCGTGCGCCTCCCCGCGGTCGCCGCACCCGTCGCCGCGTACGTTCCCGCCGTCCGCAGCGGATCGCTGGTCTACACCTCCGGTCAGCTCCCGTTCGTCGACGGTGCCCTGCCGGCGACCGGCAAGGTCGGCGCGGAGGTGGATGCGACGGCGGCCGCGGGTCACGCCGAACTCTGCGCGCTGAACGCACTGGCCGCGATCGATGCGCTGGTCGGGCTGGATTCGGTCGTGCGGGTGGTGAAGGTTGTGGGCTTCGTCGCCAGCGACCCCTCCTTCACCGGGCAACCCGGGGTGATCAACGGGGCCAGCAATCTTCTCGGCCGGGTCTTCGGCGATGCCGGAGCGCACGCCCGGTCGGCCGTCGGAGTCGCCGTTCTTCCGCTGGATGCCCCGGTCGAGGTCGAGCTCATCGTGGAGGTCTCATGACCGAGTTCGACGCCGTCGACGGCGCCGACCCGGCGGCCACCGTGAACGGCAGTGCCCCAGCGGTCGCAGTCAATGGCGCTGACCCGGTGGCCGCCGATGTGCCGATCCGCGATGCCGCCACGGTGGTACTGCTGCGCGACAGCGCGCATGGCGTGCAGACGTGGCTGCTCACCCGGGTCGCCCAGATGGCCTTCGCCCCGCAGATGACCGTCTTCCCCGGAGGCCGGGTCGATCCGACTGACTCGTCGATCGCCCTCGTCGCCACCGAGGTGGCCGCCCGCTTCCGCTGCTCGGAGCTGGAGGCAAGAAGCCTGGTCGGGGCGGCGGCCCGGGAGACGTTCGAGGAGGCCGGAGTGCTGCTCACCTCGCCGCCCCTGCACCTGGGGGCCGACCGCTCGGAGGACGTCGAGGCCGGGCGGATCAGTTTCGGCGACCTGCTCCGTGAGCACTTCGTGGCGGTTGATGAGTCGCTGCTGCGCCCCTGGGCCCGCTGGGTCACGCCGGCCGGGGAGACCCGTCGCTACGACACCCGCTTCTTCGTCGCGGCGATGCCGATCGGCGCCCACGCGGAGGACCTGACGACGGAGTCCTCGACGGCCAGCTGGGTCACCGCGCGCGATGCGATCGCCCAGTTCGAGTCCGGCGAACGGTTGATACTGCCTCCGACGCTGGCGACGCTGCACTCGATCGCCGCCCACGACACGGTCGAGCAGGTGTTGGATGCCGCCGCCGGCCGGGATCTCTCCCCGGTGCGCCCGGCGGTCACCGTGGACTCCGACGGCATGCGGGTGACCTTGGATGACGGAACGGTGTATCAGGTTCAGGCACCGCCCGCAGCCCCGCCGGCCAGTGTCTGAGGGCGGCGCAGCGGGCGCTGCGACGGACGGGTCGGACCAGTTTGCCTACGAGACACCGCGTCAGGTAACCGATTTAGCCAGTGTGGTGCTGGCCCGCAACCCGCACCCGATGACGCTGGAGGGGACCAACACCTGGATCCTGCGGGCGCCCGGAGAATCGAGCGCGATCGTCGTCGACCCAGGGCCGGAAGAGGAGCAGCACCTGGCCGCGGTACAGGCCGCCGCCGGACGGGTAGCGGTGATCCTGTTGACCCATGGGCATATCGACCACAGTGCGGGGGCCAGACGCCTGCACGAGATGACCGGCGCCGCGGTTCGCTGCCTGGATCCGGCCTTCCGCTTCGGCGGCAGCGGCCTGCAGGAGGGCGACGTGGTCGCCGCGGCCGGCATCGAGGTGCGGGTCTGGGGCACCCCGGGGCATACCTCGGACTCACTGTCGTTCCTGCTCGAACCGGGGAGCCCGGCGGCCCGGGATACGCCCTCGGCGGCGGCCGCCGTGCTCACCGGTGACACCATTCTCGGGCGCGGAACCACGGTCGTCGCCTACCCCGACGGCGATCTGGGGCAGTACCTGACTTCGCTGCGACGCCTGGAGCAACTCGGCCCGGCGACGGTGCTACCCGGGCACGGGCCGGAGCTGGCGGAGGCGGGGGTAGTTGCCGGCATGTATCTGGCCCATCGACAGGCGAGATTGGGTCAGGTCGATGCCGCGTTGAGCGAGCTCACGGCGGTCGCCGGATCGCCGGTTACGGCACGCCAGATAGTCGAACGGGTCTACCGCGATGTCGACCAGGCGCTCTGGCCGGCCGCGGAACTATCGGTTGAGGCGCAGCTGCACTACCTGCGGGCCGGTCGAGACTAGAGACGTTAGCGACCGGTTAGCGGGCCGTTAGCGGGCCGTTAGCGGGCGCGGCGGGCCAATCGCTCGCGGTCGAGGATGACGACGCTCTTACCCTCCAGGCGCAGCCAACCGCGCTGGGCGAAGTCGGCCAGCGCCTTGTTGACGGTCTCTCGGGAGGCGCCGACGAGTTGCGCCAGCTCCTCCTGAGTGAGGTCATGCGTCACCCGAAGCTGGCCGCCGTCAACCGAGCCGAACTGCTGGGCCAGTTGCAGCAACTGCTTGGCGACCCGCCCCGGCACGTCGACGAAGATCAGGTCGGCCAGCATGGTGTTGGTGCGGCGCAGCCGACGAGCCACTACGCGCAGCAGCTGCAGCGCGATCTCGGGACGGTCGTTGACCCACTTCTGCAGCGCGGACTTCGGGAGGCGGGCCAGCCGGGCGTCGGTGACGACCACGGCCGTCGCGGTGCGCGGGCCGGGATCGAAGATGGAGAGCTCGCCGAACTCGTCAGCCGGGCCCATGATGGCGACCAGGTTCTCGCGCCCGTCGGTCGAGCGGCGTCCGAGCTTTACCTTGCCGGCGAGGACGATGTAGAGGCTGTCGCCCGGCTCGCCTTCGTGGAAGAGGGTAGTGCCGCGCGCCGCGTCGAAGATCTCGAACTGGCTTCCGAGCGCCTCGGCGTCGTCATCATCAACGCCTTGGAACAGGCCCGCTCTGCGCAGAATGTCGTCCACTTTTTGCTCCCCTTAACTCGCAGTAGTCATGCGAGCGCCATCACAGTTTAGATAATCGTACGGGTACTGTGCGCATAATGTCGCGCAGAGCGCCGCGGTCACTCACACTTCAGGGCCTGTCGACCCTGGGCTGCGAGGCCCCGGTGCATTGGCCGGTGCGTTGGCTGGAGACGGACGTCTGCGGCCTGTGCGTGGGCGCCGCAAGCGTAGTCGATTCCGGAATCGGCGTAGCGCCGAATCGGTTCCTTCGCGAACGAGTGTGTTCAGTTCCTCAGGGTTGGCGTCGTCGAGGAAGCGGGCAATGTCGTTCTCCGTGGTGACAGTGCGTAACGGCTCCTCGACTTTCTGCATGAACAGAATGAAGCCGAGCAGCGCGATCGGAAACAGCACAACGAGGAATCCAGCCATCACCACCACCCTAGTCGCGCCCTACAGCCTCCGGTCGAAGGACTCTCCGCTGCGCGCTCACAGTGTTGAGGTCACTACGTTGTCGGCACGCCTGCGTAGGGTTACTTCTCGTGCCGGCTGACGCGACTCCACCCCGTTCCAACGCAGTGCCTAAATCAAGCACAGTGCCTAAATCAATCGCAGTGCCCAACTCTGTCGAGACGCCGCTGGCCCTGACCCGCCGGGCTCGCCGGATGGACCGCGAGTTGGCGCAGCTCTATCCGGACGCCCACTGCGAGCTGGACTTCATCAACGCCCTCGAGCTCTCCGTCGCCACCATTCTCTCCGCCCAGTGCACCGACAAGCGCGTCAACCTGGTGACGCCGGCCCTCTTCAACCGCTATCGCAGCGCGGCCGACTACGCCGGCGCCGAGCGCGGCGAACTGGAGGAGATGATTCGTTCCACCGGTTTCTACCGGAACAAGGCGAATTCGATAATCCGGCTCGGGCAGGAGTTGGTGGAGCGTTTCGACGGGGAGGTGCCGAACCGGCTCAAGGATCTGGTGACGCTGCCCGGATTCGGACGTAAGACGGCGAACGTCGTGCTCGGAAATGCCTTCGACGTCCCGGGGCTGACCATCGACACCCACTTCGGTCGGCTGGCCCGCCGCTGGGCCTGGACCAGCAACTCCGACCCGGTGAAGGTCGAATCCGACGTCGCGGCCCTCATCCCCCGTAAGGACTGGACGCTGCTCTCGCACCGGGTGATCTGGCATGGCCGGCGGGTCTGCCACTCCCGTCGTCCGGCCTGCGGGGCCTGCGCGCTGGCCAAGCTCTGCCCCTCCTTCGGCGAGGGGCCGACCGATCCGCAGGTCGCGGCGAAGTTGCTGCGCACCGGAAGCCAGCTCGCGGATGCGGTCTGATGCCGACCCCCGAATGCCGATGACCGAGGCTCCGCCCGAGTGGCTTCAGCCGCTGGCCAGCGCCGCGTCGACGGTCCGCGCCGACGAGATCACCCGTTTCTCGGTGGTCCCGGATGGTGTCACCGCTCGCCGATCGGCGGTGTTGATCGCGGTGAGCCAGACCGTGGCCGGCCCGTCGGTGCTGCTGCTCGAGCGGGCCGCGCGGATGCGTAATCACGCCGGTCAGGTTGCCTTCCCGGGTGGGGCGCTGGACGAGACCGACCCCGATCTCACCTACACCGCACTGCGGGAGGCCAACGAAGAGGTCGGCCTGCGTCCGGAGTCGGTCGACGTGGTGGCGGTGCTGCCGGACCTCTTCCTGCCGCCGTCACGCTTCCTGGTCACCCCGGTGATCGCCTGGTGGCGCGGCCTGCACGAGGTCGGTGTGGTGGACGCCAACGAGGTGGCCCGGGTGGCCAACGTGCCCATCGCCGAACTCGCCGATCCGGCCAATCGCTTCCGGGTCAGCCACCCGTCCGGATTCCGCGGCCCGGGGTTCGCGGTCAGCGACCTCTTCGTCTGGGGCTTCACCGCCGGCCTCCTGGACGCCCTGCTGCGGCTGGGTGGCTGGGCGCAACCCTGGGACGAGACGGTCGAGCGTCCCATTCCGTGACGCACCGCGGGGTGAGTAGCCGCTTAGAGTCGCCAGGCGTACTTGGGCATCAATCTGTAGCGTCATGCCCATGATGCGGCGAGTACACCCCTGCTCGCGTGCAGTCGGCCCACTGCTGGTGCTCGCTCTCGGCGCGACGCTGACCGGATGCCAGAGCGTCCCCCCGGTGAATCGGGGTGGACACTCCGGCGCCACCACGGCCACCGTCGTCAACGGCGTGCAGAGCGTCACGATCACCACCGACGACCATTACCGCTTCGATCCGTCGACGATCACCGTGCACCCCGGCAAGGTGAAAATCACCCTCGTCAACAACGGGCACGGGGCGCCGCACGATCTGCAGGTCGTCGGTCTCCCCGGCGACTACGTGCCGCTCACGCAGGGCTCGTCGACTTCTGTCGCCACCTTCGACACCCCGGCTCCCGGCAAGTACACGTTCATCTGCACGATTCACGTCAAGCAGGGTCAGACTGGGGTCCTGATCGTGCTGCCGAGCTAGCGCCCATGAATCTGGTCGACTTCCTCATCGTCGCGACAGCCTTCGCCTTCGCCCTCGGTGGATTCCGCAACGGTGCGGTGGTGGGTATCTGCTCGCTCGCCGGTTTCGTGCTCGGCATCGCCCTCGGCGCTCGAATCGCCGAGCCGGTCACCTCCCGATTCGTCAGCGGATCGGCTCAGGTCCCGGTCGCGATCGTCATCGTGGTCCTCACTGCGCTGCTCATCCAGGGTGGCGTGGTCTACCTGGGGCGGCTGCTGCGTCAGCGGATCACCTGGAGCTACGTACAGCGCGCCGACGCGGTGGTCGGAGCGGTCTTCGGCGTCGTCTCGGTGCTGGTGGCGTCCTGGATCATCGCCGTCCCGCTCGCCTCGGCGCCCTACCCCTCGATCGTCGCGGCCGTCCGGAATTCCGTCATCGTCCGCGACGTCGACGGAGTAATGCCCGACGGGGCGCGCAACATCTACTCCTCGCTGCGCACCTACCTCGATCGCAGTGGCTTCCCGCCGGTCTTCGGCGACCTGCAGGCCACCCAGATCGTAGACGTCCCGGCTCCGGATCCGTCGCTGGTGACCTCGGCCGCGGTGGTGCAGGCCCGCGCATCCGTGGTGAAGATCTACGGCATCGCCCGCTCGTGCGACCGGCAGATCGAAGGCAGCGGATTCGTCTACGCCCCGAACCGCATTCTGACCAACGCGCACGTCGTGGCCGGCACCTCGGAGGTGACGGTGCAGACCGCCTCCGGGTCGACCAGCGCGCGCGTCGTCGTCTACGACCCCGAACGGGATCTGGCGGTGCTGGCCGTCTCCGGCGTGAAGGCGCCGGCCCTGGAGTTCGCGGCGGATGAGGCGAAGACCGACGCCAACGCGATCGTGCTGGGTTACCCGGAGGACGGCCCGTTCGACGTGCGGTCGGCCCGGGTCCGCGAGCGGGAGAACCTGGTCGGGCGTGACATCTACGGGGCCGGCCGGGTGACCCGTGAGATCTACTCGATCCGCGCCCTGGTCCGCAGCGGAAACTCCGGTGGCCCCCTCATCTCGACCGACGGCAAGGTTCTCGGGGTGGTCTTCGCGACCGCGCTCGACTCGACTGACACCGGCTTCGCGCTCACTGACGCCGAGGCCGCGCCGGACTACAACGCGGGCAAGACCGCGACCCAGCCGGTCAGCACCGGAAGCTGTACCAGCTGACGAACCGGCCGGCTGACCGTGACCAGAGCCCTACCACGACCCAGCAGGTCAACCGAGTTTGGCCCAGCGGATCAGCTCGCCGCTGACCAGTTCCGGCGCCTCGTTCTGCGGGTAGTGCCCGACCCCGTCCAGCAGCCGCCACTCGTAGGCGCCGCTGACATAGCGTCCGGAGCCCTGGGCGGTCGAGGTGAGTACGCAGCCGTCGAAGTCACCGTGCAGGTGCAGCACCGGAGCGCTGATCGACTGCCGCAGCGACTGGGCGTAGCGGCGTCCGTCCCCGCGTGGGATGGAGCGGACCAGCCAACGGAACAACTCCAGCGAGCAGTGCGCCACCGGTGGGATCCGCATCGCCTCGGCATAGCGCTCGACGTCGGCCTCATACTCCGGCGTGCCCCGCCACCGTGGGCCCGTCCAGGTCTGAAAGAGGCTGCGCACGTAGTCGGAGTTGCGGGTTAGCGACGACTCGGGACGGCGCGGGACCTGAAAGTGGCGAAGTGCGTAGGCCGACGCGTTCTGCTGCCGGCGGCCGCGATCGGGCTTCGGAGCGACGCTCGACTCGTTGTCGGCGCGCCCGATCCGGGGGCGGATGGCCTCACGCAGGCGAAGGGGGTGGGCCGCCCCCAGGACCGCGATTCGGCGCACCACCTGCGGGTGCGTCGCGGCGATGGTCCAGGCAAGCAGCCCGCCGACGTCGCTGCCAACAATCACCGCGTCCTGCTCGCCGAGCGAGGTGACCAGCGCGGCGATGTCGGCCGCCAGAGTCGGCACGTCATACCCGCGGGGCGGTTTGTCGCTGGAGCCGTAGCCGCGCAGGTCGACCGCGACCGCCCGGAAGCCGGCGTCGGCCAGATCGATCATCTGCTGACGCCAGGTCCACCAGAACTGCGGAAAACCGTGCAGCATCAGCACCATCGGCCCGGCGCCCAGTTCGGCGACATGCAGTGCGATTCCATTGGCTCGTACCTTGCGGTGCGTCCATGGACCCTCGATGAGGACTATCGAGTCGTCTGGTGCTGAGGCCACGTTGATCTGTGTCTTCTGCGTTCTCGGGGGATTGAGAGGCTTGGAGACTATGAGGCTTGGGTGGGATGGCGTAGGTAGGCGACCGTGTCCTTGGTGGTCTCGATCGTCCGAGTGGGTGCCCGAACCTTCTTGACCATCCGGTAACCGATGAACGCGATCACCACGGCAACGACGAAGATCGCCAGGAAGACGATGAGGTACGCCAGCCAGCGGGGCACCACATTGGTCAGACCCTCCGCCGCGGAGATGAACGCGAAGGTGAGGGCGTAGAGAAAGAGCACACCGGCCAGGATGAAGAAGACGACGCCGACGCCGCCGCTCTTGATGCTGGCCCGCAGCTCCAGCTTGGCCAGCTCCACCTCGCCGCGGATGAGCGTCGAGATGTCCATCGTGGCGCCGTGAACGAGCCGGCCGATCGATGCGTCCGGGTCGAGGGCAGGGGCCTGCGGCGCCGGGACGGGGTTGCCGGCGGCGGTCGGCGCCGCCGTGGCCGTGCTGTGCTTCGGGCTCGGATGACTCGACTCGGTGCTCACGGGCAGCTCCTTCGTAACTCATTGCCTACCGCCACTCTAGGGCAGCGGCGGCTGGTCGCTGAGACGGTGCACCCCGATTGCCGAACCGGCCAAGGGAACGAATCCGTAGACTGCGCTGAAACACGCTTCGGTTGTCGGCGGCCCGGACCCTGCCGCATCTGTGCGTTGGCAACTTGAGAGCGAGGCCGGTCGGTGCCCGACGAAGAGAGCCGCGTGGCTGTCCGCCGACCGATCTCGGCGATCGCCGAGGTGCTGCGGACCGAGACCGTCGGTGGATCGCTGCTGCTGCTGGCCGTGCTGGCGGCGCTCGTCTTCGCGAACACTCCGCTGAGCACCGCCTACGACAAACTCGCTCACTACGAGATCGGTCCGCACGTCGGGCACCTACATCTTTCCCTGGAGGAGTGGGCCGCCGACGGCTTGCTGGCCATCTTCTTCTTCGTCGCCGGACTGGAGCTCAAGCGCGAGTTCGTCGTCGGCGAGCTGCGGGATCCGCGCCGGGCGGCGGTCCCGGTCGTGGCGGCGATCTGCGGAGTGGCGGTGCCCGCGATCATCTACAGCGCCGTGGTCTGGCACGACCCGACGCTGCGCATCGGCTGGGCGATACCGGCGGCCACCGACATCGCGTTCGCGTTGGCCGTGCTGGCCGTGGTCGGCCGGCGGCTGCCGGGCGCGGTGCGCACCTTCCTGCTGACGCTGGCCGTGGTGGATGACCTGATCGCCATCCTCATCATCGCGGTGGTCTACACCGACACCGTCCACTGGTGGCCGCTCCTCGGGGGTGTGCTGGCAGTGGCGGCCTTCGCGCTGGTCATCCGGATTCGATGGGCGCCGAGATGGTTGATGCTCTCCGGGGCTCTGCTGCTGGGTTGCCTGGCCTGGGCCTTCGTGCACGCCAGCGGTATCCACGCCACGGTCGCCGGTGTCGCGTTGGCTCTGGTCGTCCCGGTCCGTGCGCGGCCCGGCGAGGAGGTGTCGGTCGAGGAGTGGCTCGATCACCGCATCCGTCCGATCAGCGCCGGCTTCGCGGTCCCGGTCTTCGCCTTCTTCGCCTCGGGCGTGGCGCTGTCGGGGGCGGCGCAGGCGCTGCACGATCCGGTGGCCTTCGGGGTGCTCTTCGGCTTGGTCGGCGGCAAGGCGATCGGCGTCTTCGCCGGCACCTGGCTGGTCGTCAAATTCACCGGTGCCGTGCTCGACCCGACCATCCGCTGGAGCGACTTGGCGGGCGTGTCGCTGCTGTCGGGCATCGGGTTCACCGTCTCGTTGCTGATCGGTGAACTGGCCTTCGGCAGCGACTCGATACACGACGACGCGAGCAAGCTGGCCGTGCTGGCCGCGTCGGTGATCGCTGCGCTGCTCGGTGCGCTGGTACTGGGGCGATGGGGCAGCGAAGCGGCCGAACCGGGTTAGTCCTCGCTGGCCGCGGCCGGCAGCTTCTCGCTGATCAGGTTCATGACCGTGGAGTCGGCCAGCGTGGTCACGTCACCGATCTGGCGATTCTCGGCCACGTCCCGCAGCAGGCGTCGCATGATCTTCCCGCTGCGGGTCTTGGGAAGCTCGGGGACGATCAGAATCTGTCGGGGCTTGGCGATGGCGCCGATCTCGCTGGCCACATGCGCCCGTAGCTCGGCGACCAGCGTCTGCCCGTCGGTCGCGTCGCCGCGCAGGATGACGAACGCGACGATGCCCTGACCGGTGGTCGGATCAGTGGCGCCGACCACGGCCGCCTCGGCCACGGCCGGGTGTGAGACCAGTGCCGACTCCACCTCGGTCGTGGAGATGTTGTGCCCGGAGACCAGCATGACGTCATCGACTCGTCCCAGCAGCCAGAGGTCGCCGTCGTCGTCCTTCTTGGCGCCGTCACCGGCGAAGTAGTAACCCTGCTCGCTGAAGCGGGACCAGTACGTCTGCTGATAACGCTCCGGGTCGCCCCAGATCCCGCGCAGCATGGAGGGCCACGGCTCGGTCAGCACCAGGAAGCCGCCGCCGCCGTTGCCGACCGGCGTGCCTTCGTTGTCGACCACGTCGACGCTGATGCCGGGGAGCCCGCGGGTCGCCGAACCGGGCTTGGCCGCCGTCACCCCCGGCAGCGGGCTGATCATCATGGCGCCGGTCTCGGTCTGCCACCAGGTGTCGACGACCGGAGTCTTCTCGGCGCCGATGGCCCGGCGGTACCAGATCCAAGCCTCGGGGTTGATCGGCTCACCGACCGAGCCCAGCAGCCGCAGCGAGGAGAGGTCGTACTTGGCCGGGATCTCGTCGCCCCACTTCATGAAGGTCCGGATCGCGGTCGGCGCCGTATAAAGGAGTGTCACGCGATAGCGCTGGACGATCTCCCAGAAGCGGCCGCGGTCGGGGGTGTCCGGCGTCCCCTCGTAGAGGACGATGCTGGCGCGGTTGGCCAGCGGGCCGTAGACGATGTAGCTGTGCCCGGTGACCCAGCCGATATCGGCCGTGCACCAGTAGACGTCGCTGTCGGGCTTCAGATCGAAGACGGCATGGTGGGTATACGCCGTCTGAGTCAGGTATCCGCCGGTGGTGTGCAGGATTCCCTTTGGTTTCCCGGTCGTTCCTGACGTGTAGAGAATGAAGAGCGGGTGTTCGGCCGGCAGCGCAGGGGCCTCGTGGGTGTCCTGCTGCCGCTGGAGTACCTCGTCCCACCAGACGTCGCGCTCCGGCGTCCAGGCGACTTCGTTGCCGCCGCGCTTGACCACCAGCACGTGTTTGACGTTGGTCTCTCCCTTGGCCAGCGCCTCGTCCACGGCGGGCTTGAGGGCTGAGACCGCGCCGCGCCGGTAGCCGCCGTCGGCGGTGATCACCAGGGTGGCGTCGGCGTCGGTGATGCGATCGAAGAGGGCCTGCGCCGAGAAGCCACCGAAGATGACCGAGTGCGGGGCGCCGATGCGGGCGCAGGCAAGCATCGCGATGACCGCTTCGGTGATCATCGGCAGGTAGATGGCGACCCGATCGCCGGTCTTCACCCCGAGTTCGGTGAGCGCATTGGCCGCCCGTGAGACCTGACTCAGCAGTTCGGCGTAGGTCAACTCCAGGCGGTCACCGGGCTCGCCCTCGAAGTAGATCGCCACCTGATCGCCGTAGCCGTCGGCCACATGCCGGTCTACGCAGTTCACCGCCGCGTTGAGGGTCCCGTCGGCGAACCACTTCGCGAACGGCGGCTGCCAGTCCAGCGTCTGCGTCCAGCGCTTGCTCCACAGCAGCCGGTCGGCCTGGGTCTGCCAGAAACCGAGTCGATCGGCCGCGGCCGCCTCGTAGGCTTCGGCGGTCACGTTCGCCTGCGCCGCGAACTGCGGGTCCGGCGGAAACCGCCGCTCTTCTCGGGCCAGGTTGGAGAGGGCTTCGGTTCCAGACATGTGTCGAACCTAACTGGTCAAGTCGGGCGACTTCAATCGCCTACCCTGGTTCATCGTGACTGACCCGCTCGCACCACTGATGGACCTGCCCGGCGTCGCGGCCGGTGTCGACTCCGCCCGCAACGCGGTGGACACCCTCCTCAACAACCGGGTGCTGCGGCGCAAATCCACGGAGGTCTCGACTGAGTCTTCGCTGCGCGGGGCCTGGGCCTCGGCCTGGCTGTCGGGTGCAAAGCTCTCGCTGGACGATGTGCGCGCCGGGACATCGCCGGTGGTCAGCGATCCGACCCTGCAGGGCGCGCTGCGGGCGCAGGCCGCGATCGGCACCCTCACCGACACCTGGACCCGGGCGCCGCGGCAGGTGCTGGCCCGGCTGCACGTGCTGGCCGCCGCCGACCTGGTCGAGGATCGCGAGACGCTCGGTCGCCCGCGCGAGCTCGCCTCCACCCGGCTGGACATCCTGGCCGACGTGCTGGCCGCCACCTCCGCTCCGGCCGTGGTGGTCGGCGCGATCGTGCACGCCGAGGTGCTCTCACTGGACGCCTTCGCCCCCGCCTCGGGCGTGGTAGCCCGGGTGGCGAACCGGCTCACCCTCATCGAGCGGGGCCTCGACCCCAATTCCCTGGTGGTGATCGAGGCCGGGCACCGGGAACTGGAGCAGGAGTACATCGAGGCCCTGGCTGCCTACCGGACGTCGACGCCGGCCGGTGTCGGCGTCTGGATTCGGCACTGCTGTGAAGCGGTCGTCACCGGAGCCCGCGAGACGACCGCCATCTGCGAGGCCATCGCCCGGGGCTGAGCGATACTGGACCAGCCACCGGCTGCCACAACTTTCGCCGCGGAGAGGGGGTCGTACGTGAGCGCCGTCCAACCGAATGCCGCTGCGCTGCGCCGTACGCGGCGTTCGTATCTGGCGATGGGTGGCTGCCTGCTACTGGCCACCGGTTACCTCACCGTCGCCAATCCCCATGATCGGCACGCGCTCATGGTGCCCTGCCCGACGAAGCTCGTCACCGGGTTGGACTGCCCGCTCTGCGGTGGCCTGCGGCTGGCCCACGACACCATGCACCTGCAGTTCAACTCGATGCTGCACGACAATCTCTTCCTGATCATGCTGGCCCCATTGCTCGTGTTTTACGGGGCAAAGTCGGTACGGGCCAACTGTCGAGGTGAGCCGCCGGTCGCCATTCCGAAGCCGGTCTGGATGACGGTGGTGGCGCTGTCGTTTGTCTGGATGCTGATTCGCAACCTGCCGGCGTGGCCGTTGAAGCCGACGACCTTCGGCTGAGGCGCACGCATGAAACGGCGCCGCGACCGTGGATCGCGACGCCGTTGAGACGAAGAAGCTGGGTTACCAGGCGTGCATCTTTTATGTCTGACGCGGGCTTGCGGCGGTGCTGGTCCGCGTCGACTCACCTTGCGTGGTGCGATCGCCGCGTGGGTGCCCTGGTCCTTCGTCCCGGTGAGTTTCGCTGGGGGCGGTACCGCCATGGACGAACCTCATCGGTAGTTGCTATTGGACTACCAGTAGTCGGTGCGGGCAATAGCCACTCGGCGTGTCGCAGCGGCTAAATTCGCTAGCCAGGGCCGCGAAATCGGCTAGCTGCGCCCACTGCGCCGCTTGGCCAGATACCAGACCAGTCCGGTGGCGGCGACGGCGCCGACGGCAACGGTGGCGGTTGCGGTGCTGTTGGCCGGGCGCAGACCCGAGAGACGAGCCCGTAGCGGCACGGCGTTGGAGAAGACCAGGACTGGCCAGCCGCGCTCGGTGGCGATTCTGCGCAGTGCCCGGTCCGGATTCACCGCGAACGGGTGCCCGACCTCCTCCAACATCGGAGTGTCGGTGACCGAATCGGAGTAGGCGTAACACTCGGAGAGGTCATAGCCTCGCTGCTCGGCCAGGGCCCGCATGGCGTCGGCCTTGCCGGGGCCGTAGATATAGGTCTCGATCTCCCCCGTGTACTTGCCGTCCTGCTCGACCATGCGGGTCGCGAGGACGTCGTCTGCTCCGACCATGGCACCGATCGGGGCCACCACCTCAAAGCCTGACGAGCTGACGATCACCACGTCCCGTCCGGCGGCCTTGTGCTCGCCGATGAGCGTCACCGCCTCGTCGTAGACGATGGGGTCGATGATCTCGTGCAGCGTCTCACCGACGATCTCGCGGATCTGAGCCACGTCCCAGCCGGCACACATGGCCTGCAGGTAGTCGCGCATCCGGTCCATCTGGTCCTCATCGGCCCCGGAGAGGGCGAAGACGAACTGGGCGTAGGCGCCCCGCACCACAGCCCGGCGATTGATGAGCCCACCCTGGTAAAAGGGCTTGCCGAAGGCGAGGGCGCTCGACTTGGCGATGATCGTCTTGTCGAGGTCGAAGAACGCCGCTGCTCGTGCCACGGGATTCACGATACTGATGGAGGCTGGCGGTGTCCTGTGGACGCGCGACGATTGGTCAGCTACGCCTACCTTTTGCGCGGCCGACCGGTGGCCACGCTGGTTAGCTGCACACGGCTTGCCGCCTTAGCCGAGCATCGCCTCGAGTTTACGGACCGTGTTCGCGTTGCGCGCGGTGACCGGCGTGCCGACGATCTTCTCCCAGCCGCTCTTGGAGAGCCGGGATTTCAGCACCCCGTCGGTCATCCATAGGTAGACGTGCTTTCCGCGCACGGCGATCCGGTCCGGAGGGAGGTCGAGGGCGTTGAGCTGCTTGACCGCCGCCGCGGTCGGGGCGTCCTGAAGAAATCCGATGAGGTGCCTGGATCCGTCCACCGCGATGTCGGTGAGGGGGTCGGCGGCGATCGCCTGACGCAGTTCGGCCGCCGTTCGGATGACGACGGTGGAGCTCACTCCGGCCTGCTCCTTAAGTGCCTTCTCCAGCTTGCCGGCGCAGCCCTTGGCCTGGCCGGCGGTCGCCTCGAAGACTGCGTTTCCGCTCTGCAGGAGGGTTCGCGGATTCTGGTAGCCCAGGTCGGTGATCAGCTCGCGGAGTTGGGCCATGGAGATCCGGTTGGCCCGCCCGACATTGACGCCTCGCAGTAGTGCAATCAACTCGGTCACCCTCCTCACGATGCCAGACGAGATCCGACGCCGGAATCGCGACTATTTCGGTGGCCCGCCGGTGTCTGTACGACGCTGGAGAGGCCGCAGTTGCTGAGCGAGAGGGTGATGGGGTGACGGCTGACCTGATCTTGAGCGCCCGATCCAGCGATGGGGATGCCTTCCGAGCACTGACCGGTAGCCAAAACTGCTGGTCCACCGATCAGTTCGGAGTCGCCGAGGTGTCTACCCTTCGATTGGCGCAGACCGGACTGGTTCGGCCAGTTCGCCGAGTACAGACCTGCACGCCTGGACGAAGCTGGGGACCGAAGAGGCAATGAATGCCGAGGCACTGCTGGGACGACCTTCGGCGCCACCAGCGACAGTCTCATCCACAGGCCGGACGGTTGTCCACAGACGGAAGCGAATCGCCCTGTGGCACGAATCTGCCGTGTTTGCTTAGCCCATGCAGCTCATCACCGAGTCCCAGAGCCAAACCGCCGGCCCGACGATCGCCCCGGTTGTCGGAGTGGTCGGCGGTCGAGGCGGGGTCGGGGCGAGTCTGTTTACGGCGGTGCTGTCGGCCGTCGGGGCACGGCGTGGGCACTCGGGACGGAGTGTCCTCGTCGATCTGGAGGCGGTTGCAGGTGGCATTGATGTCCTGCTGGGCGTGGAGGGAGTACCCGGTCCCCGTTGGTCGGGTCTGCGCTTGGCGGGCGGCTACCTGCAACCGTCCCTGCTCGCCGGCGGCCTGCCCCGGTGGGGTCCGGTCTCCGTGCTCGCCGCCGACCTGCTGCCAAGTGCCGAGAATGTCGAGCAATTGTTGCCGGCTGCGGCCGAGATCGGGCCGGTCGCCATCGAACTCGGCCGCTGGTCTTCATCTCCGCGCTCGGCCGCACTCGCGGCATGTGACCTCGTCTGTCTGGTGACGCGCTGCGATGTCGCGTCGGTGACCGCGGCCCGCACCGTCGCCCTTGCCCTGGCCGACGATGGACTGGCCGCGCCGCTGGGCATCGTCGTGCGTCGGATGCGCACCGCCCCGGCCGCGGCCGAAGTCGCGGCGTTGATCGGGGCACCGCTGATCGGCTCGCTACCGGCCGCCGACGGGGGCGATCTGTCCCTTCCCTTCGACTCCGACCACCTTCCGCGCAGCATGGATCGCATCGCGACCGGAATCTGGGACGGCCTCCTGGCGGTGGCCGCTCCCGCCGTCGCTGAAGTGACACGTCATGGCTGAGGTCGAGCTGCTGCAGCGGGTCCGGGAACGCCTGGCGGCCGAGCCAGACGCCACCCAAGGGGGTGAGATAGCCGCATTTCTGCTCGACGACGCCTCCATGATCGCCGATGAGCGGGTGCTCGCTGATCTGTCGCAATCGGTCGCGGCCGAGCTCGCCGGCGCGGGTCCACTGGAGAGCCTGCTCGCCGTTGCTGGGACCACCGACGTGCTGGTCAACTCCCCCGATGAGATCTGGCTCGACCGGGGTGCCGGGTTGGAGCGGGCGGCGGCAGAGTTCCGGAGTGAGTCCGAGGTGCGCCGGCTCGCGCAGCGACTGGCCGCCGGTGCGGGGCGCCGCCTTGACGATGCCCAGCCCTTCGTGGATGCGGCGCTGGCCGACGGCACTCGACTGCATGCCGTGATCCCGCCGATCAGCCCGCACACGATCATCTCCTTGCGGGTACTCGGGCGGCGCAGCTTCGGACTTCATGAGTTGGTCGACGACGCTCTGGGCGACCTGCTCCGCGCAGTTGTGACCGCTCGGCTGGCCTTCGTGGTGGCGGGCGGGACGGGATCTGGAAAGACAACCCTCCTAGGGACCATGTTGGCTAACTCCGATCCCGCGCACCGCCTGCTCGTGATCGAGGATGCCCGCGAGTTGGTGATCGACCATCCACACGTGGTGCGGTTGCTCTGCCGTACGGCGAACGTCGAGGGAGGTGGCGCGGTCGAGCTGCGCGATCTGGTCCGGCAATCGCTACGGATGCGCCCGGATCGCATCGTCGTGGGCGAGTTCAGAGGCGCGGAGACGGCTGAACTGATGCTGGCGCTCAACACCGGCCATGAGGGGGGAGCCGCGACGCTGCACGCGAACTCGGCCGAGGACGTACCGGCCCGACTGATCGCGTTGGGCTCACTGGCCGGATTGTCGGCTGAGGCTGTCACGCGGCAATTGGCTGCCGCCTTCTCCGTGGTAGTTCAGTTGCAGCGAGTCGGCCGGGAGCGGCGCGTACAGAGTGTGTCGGTGCTGGAGCGGGCCGGCGCCGAGTCGGTGGTGACTCCGGTCTGGTCGTCTCCGATCGGGTCCGCTTCGATCGGGTCCGCTTCGGTCGGATTCGGTCCTGGCTCTGGAGGTCCTGGCTCTGGAGATCCTGGTCAGATCGATCCGCACGGTGCGGACACGCTGGCCCGGCGCCTCCTCGCTCGTGGCGTCGCGGTACCGGAGCTACTGCGGTGCTGAGCGCTCCGGTCGCCGCGTTGGGGCTCGCCGCGACCGGCTGCCTCTGTTGGCCGACCTCGTCGCCGGCGCTTGCTCGCCTGCGGAAATTGACGCTGAGTGGCCGATTGGCGCGCGATG
Source organism: Jatrophihabitans sp. GAS493 (assembly GCF_900230215.1). Taxonomy (NCBI): domain Bacteria; kingdom Bacillati; phylum Actinomycetota; class Actinomycetes; order Jatrophihabitantales; family Jatrophihabitantaceae; genus Jatrophihabitans; species Jatrophihabitans sp. GAS493. The sequence goes on from NZ_LT907982.1 coordinate 1,494,770, forward strand.
AACCCGGGCTGGGCCGACGGTATGCCCTCGAATCGCTGATGATCCAGCCACGACCTCGAGCTTGGCGGCCGGCAATCCTCAGCGCAAGCCTGGTCGTTCTCGTCGTCGTAGTCGCACTGGGGGGCGGACTTCTCGGCCTGCCCGCCGCGGCCGCCACAGCAGCGTTGATGAGTTGCCTGCGCAAGCGCCGACAGGCAGCTCAGGTGGCGCGTGACCGCTCCGCGCTGCTGGCCGCGGTGGCGACACTTCGAGGGGAGCTACTCGCGGGCAGCCGCCCGGCCGATGCACTTGAGGCTGTGCGGCCGGCGCTCGGGCGCTCGGCGACACTCAGTGCCGCCTTCGCCGCGGCCGAGGCTTCGGCCCGCGAGGGCGAGGAGGTGGCCGAGGTCTTGTTGGCCCATGACACGACTGCCCTGCTGAGGCCCGTCGCCGCGGCTTGGCGTCTCGCCGAGGCGACCGGAGCGCCTATCGCGACGGTGCTCGGACGGGTGCAGGCGGATCTGCGGGATGCCGGGGACATCGAGCGGGCGGTCCAGGTCGCGGTGGCCGGTCCCCGCGCCTCGGCGATGATGCTGGCCACGCTCCCGGTACTCGGCCTGGTACTCGGCTCCGCCGTTGGGGCCAGACCGATCAGCGTGCTCACCGGCTCGGTTCCCGGCCAGCTTCTCGGCTGCGCCGGGGTTCTCCTAGAGCTGGCCGGAGTCGCCTGGACCGGACGCATCACGGCGGCGGCAAGCCGGTGCTGATCGCTGCGGCGGCCTGGTCTGTGCCGACGGCCTGGTCCGTACCTGAGGGCTGGTCTGTACCGGCGGGCTGGTCGGTGCGGGCGGGCTGGTCTGTGCCGGCGATCTGGTCCGCGGCGGCCCTGCTGCTCTGGTCCAGCCGCCGCCCCACCGCCCGCCCCCAAGGAGCAGTGTCGAGCGACCTCCGCACGCAAGGCCGGACCACGGGGCCGCCCGTTGGACGGAGGTTGACTCCGCCCATTGTGGTCGGGGCCGCCTCGGCAGTGGCCGCCTTCTTGGTCGTCGGTGGCGCGTCTGGAGTCGTGGCGGCGTCGATCGTCGGCGCGATCGTGGTTCTCACGCTTGATCGGCTGGATCGCCAGCACCGCCTGAACATCAGCAAAAATAGGAGGAATCCGGCGTTGGTCGCCGACCGGTCGACACCGCTCACGGTCGACCTGCTGGCCGCGGTGCTGAGAAGTGGGCAGCCGCTTTCGGTCGCACTCGGGCTGGTCGCCGATGTCGGCGAGCCACCGCTGGCAGTGTCGTTGGAGCAGGTTGGGCGGCTGCTTCAACTCGGAGCCGATCCGGCCACCGCCTGGGCGCGAGTGAGTGATGATCCGACTCTCGCCGAGATCGCCCGCTCTGCTATCCGTAGCGCCGAGAGCGGGATACGGCTGGCCGACGACTTCGAACAGCTCGCGACCGAGTTACGTAGCCGGCGCAGAAGTGTCGCCGCCGCCCGTGCTGCGCGGGCGGAGGTCTGGTCGATCGCGCCGCTAGGACTCTGCTTCCTCCCGGCCTTCGTCTGTCTCGGCATCGCGCCCATCGTCGTCGGTGTTGCCCATGACGTCTTCGGCCAGATCGGGCGGTGATCACTGATGTGGTCGGCCAGACCCGGACGAATTGCGGCAAGATTGCCGCTATGGAGATCGAGCTCGTCGCGGGTGATATCACTGATCAGCACGTCGACGCCGTGGTCAATGCGGCGAACTCCGGGCTCCTCGGCGGCGGCGGAGTGGACGGTGCCATTCACGCGCGCGGGGGTGGTGAGATTCTGGCCGCCTGCCGGGAGCTGCGGGCGACGACGTACCCCAAGGGGTTACCGACCGGGCAGGCTGTCGCCACCATCGGTGGAGAGCTCCCCGCCCGATGGGTCATTCACGCCGTCGGGCCGGTCTACTCGGCTCGACAGGATCGCTCGTCATTGCTGGTCGCGGCGTACCGCAACTCACTGCGGGTCGCCGACGAACTCGCTGCCCGGCAGGTGGCCTTCCCAGCGATCTCCGCCGGCGCTTATGGTTGGCCCCTCGATGACGCCGCGCGCATCGCGCTCGCCACCGTTGGCGGTGCCGAGACATCAGTCGAGCTCGTTCGCTTTGTGCTGTTCAGTCCGGCAACGATGCACGCATTCAGGTTGGCGAGTCGAAGGCCAACCGGTTGACCGATCCGGGGGAATCGATGGTCAGCACAGTCAGCTATACAGTCACCCGCACCTCGCGGGTCGGCGTCCAGCAACTCTTCGACGAGGTGGTACAGGAGGATGTGCTGCCCAAGGTGCTGCACCGCTACCTGCTCATCCCCGCCGTCTCCCACACCGAGGGAAACACGGGGCCCTGGGATGTGCCCGGCTCGGTGAGAACAATACGTTTCACCGACGGGACCAGCGCCCGTGAGGAGGTGCTGGAGTGGGAGTCGGGGCGTCGTTTCGGCTACCGGGTGGACCACTTCTCCAACGCCCTCGGCCCGCTGGCCACCCACGCGATAGGGGAGTGGGACTTCCAGCCGGCACCGGACGGCTCGGGGTTCCACTGGACGTACACGTTCTACCCACGTAACCGTGCTGCGGTCCCGGCGGTTCGACTACTGGTGCGGCTGATCTGGCGGGGTTATATGGCCAAATGCGCCGATCGCTGCGTCGAACTCGCAGAGCGGGCGAGCGCCGACTAGCGGCGCCGCCGTCTGAGCACGGTCGCGCTTCCCAGGGCCAGCAGCCCAGCCACCCCGAATGCCAGAGCCCACTCCAGTAGCGCATCGATCGGCGCCGTTGGCCCAGTGGTGGCGAGCGTGTCGTCGCCTCCGGTGCCGGGTGATCCGTCGTCCGGTCCGATGGCTATCGGGTCGACGCCGAAACTTGGCGTCGGGGCCGGCCCGATCGGTGTCGGTGCGGGTGGGGTCGGCGGAACGGGTGTCGGGGGGGCTGCGGTGATGTCAATCGAGACGACGGCAAGCGAACAGAGCTGATCGGCACCGAGACTGCAACGCTGATAGGTGAAACTATCCGTCCCGATGAACCCGCCAGTCGGGGTGTAGGTGATTCTGCCGTCCGACTCCAACGTCAAGTCTCCGTTGGTCGGCGGTCGGAAGATCGTCGCCGATTCGGCGTCGCCGACGTCGTTGGCATTGACGTCGATGGTCACCGGCACCCCGTCGACCGTGGAGGCCGAATCGTCGCGGGTGTCGGGCAGCACGCGGATGGACAAGGTCGCGATGCCGCAGACGGTCGGGCTCACCGGCGAGCAGCGCTGGTAGCCCACCGTGTCGTGCCCGGTGAATGCGCCGGTGGGTGTGTAGTCGATGGAGCTGCCGATCACGGCGCTTCCGTTCGCCGGCGGGGTGATGATCACCGGCGGTCCGAGCGTGCCGATGTCGTTCGCCTCAACGGTGGCAACGACCTTCTGCCCGGCCAGCGTGGTCACAGCGTCGTTGATCAGAATCGGATCGACAACCAGAGCGACCAGTGAGGAATCACAGTAGGTCCCGCTGGCCGCATCGCAAGCTGAGTAGGTGAAGCTGTCCAGTCCGACGAATCCCGGATCCGGCGTATAGAGAATCCCACCCGGAGTTGCTGACGCCGTGCCATGCCCGGGCTGGGTGGCGACAGACGGTGCACCCACGTCTCCGACAATGCTCGGCACGACGGTGACGACGCTGTTGACGTTCAGGGCCGTACTAGCCGCCGACGCGATCGGAAAGATGTCGATGGAGACCGTTGCCGTTGCGCAGAGCGGTGTCGTCGCGTCGTCGCAGACCTTCACTTGAAAGGAGTCCCGCCCGACGAACGTGTCGGTTTCGGTGTACGTGTAAGCCCCGGCGGCCGACACGGTCACCGTCCCATGGGCCGGCGTCGAGGCGGCCGAGTAGGTCAGTGACTGACCGGCGTCGGCGTCGGCCCCGACGAGTTGTCCGCCGACCGGGACGCTGACCGTCGTGCGCTGGGTCTGCCCTCCGAGCACCGGGGCGTGATTGGGCAGCGCGTCAACCTGCACGGTTACTCGGGCGGTGTCGCAGAGGTCGGTATCGGGGACGCTGCAGATCTCGTAGGTGAAAGTGTCGCTGCCCGTGTAGCCATTCGCAGGCCGGTAGGTGATCGTGTGGTCAGCCTCGACGGTCGTCGTTCCGTGGCTAGCCGAGCTTGCTATCGACGGCGCCCCGACCGTGCCGGCATCGTTCGCACCGACTTCGATCGACACCGGGGTATCGACCTTCGTGGTGGAGGCGTCGTCGGCCGCACTCGGACTGACATTGACCCGCACCGTGCCGATGGCGCACTTCGAGGGGCTCCCGTCGTCACAGAAGCTGACCGTGAACTGATCGCGACCGGAGAACTGACCGGACGGTGTGTAGGCGACTGTTCCATCGCTCTGGACGACCGCGGAGCCGGCGGCCGGTCCAGCGGCCAGTGTTGCCGTCAGGGTCTGGCTGGCGTCGGGATCGGTGGCAGTTATCCGGCCGCTGACCGTCCGCCCGGTCTGCGTGGCCAGCGCGATGTCCTCAGCCGACGGCTGCCGATTGGGCAGCGCAACCACGTTTATCGTCACCTGCGCACTAACGCACACGTCCGCGCTCTGCACACTGCAGACCGAGTAGCGGAACAGGTCGGTGCCGACGAACGCCGGGTCCGGAACGTATCGCACGGTGCCGTCGGCCAGCACGGTGATGGCGCCGTTCGTTGTGGGAAGCACGATCGTCGCTGCCCCAGTCGTTCCGATGTCGTTGGCCGACACGTTCATCACCAGGGTGGTTCCCTGGTCGATCGTCTGGGTGCTGTCGCTGGCGACCGGCAGCACGAGGACCGTCACCGTCGCCGCCGTGCATAGCTGCGGTGACCCGTTGTCGCAGGCCCGGACGCCGAAGCTGTCCCGTCCGGTGAAGTCCTGCTGCGGTACGTAACGGTAGGAGCCGTCAGAACTGACCTGGACTGTGCCGAAGCCAGGCGGCGTGGTGGCTTCGATCTGGACCACCTGCCCCGGATCCGGATCACTGAAGGCGAGCAGTCGGTACAGCGGCACGTTGGCAACCGTCGAGTCCGAAGTGTTGCCGATCACCGGCGGCCGGTTGGGCGGAGGCGCCGGGACAATCACCGTGGTTACCGAGGCGGCCGGGCTGCTTCCGTCATTGTTGCTGCTGATCGGATCGTTGCTGGTGGTGGTGCCCGACGCGTGGTCGGTGAGTTGTCCGGTGGCGGGCGCCGTGCCACTGATGGTGAAGGTCCGGGTGCTGCCGTTGGCCATCGATCCGATGCTCCAGGTGGCTACCCCGCTGGCGATGACGCCGCCGTCGGAGGCCACCGGGTTGACCAGGTTGGGTGGAAGCAGGTCCTGCACGATCACGCCGAGCGCAGTGCCCGGGCCGGCGTTGGTCGCTACGACGCTATAGCTGACCGTAGCGCCAGCACTGGTCGTGCTCTGCCCGGTCTTGCTGACCTGCAGATCTGCGCTGGGCGTCGCCCCGGCACAGTCGACCGGCTGGGCATTGATGAGCTGGTCGGAGACGGTTCCGCTGACCGCGTTGGCCACGGTGCCGTTCTGGGTGTCGAAGATGCGCCCGGCGGTCGGGGTGAGGTCCTGTACGACGATAGGCGCGCTCGGCGAGTCGCCGACGAAGGTTCCCTGCGTCTTTGTGGTGCCGGAGAACCGGTATCTCCCGTAGCCGGTGACGCTCTGGTCGTTGCCGAAGTCGCGACCGACCGTTACGCCAGGCGGGTCCTGGCGTAGTCGACCGTTGTTCTGCAGCTGTCCGGTCAGGTCAGAGATCACGCCGGAGTTGTTCAGCGCCCCGCCATTGGTGAGATCCGAGCCCACCGTGAGACGGCATGAGTTCGTCAGCGTGCTGCCGCCGTTCACCGTCAACCGGCCGGTCACCGTTATGTTTCCGGTATTGGCGACCACCCCGTTCACCGTGGAGTCACCGTTGACGGTAATCACGCCGGTGTTGGCGAGCACCGTCCCTCCGTTGAGGTTGACGCCCCCGGCGACGGTCACCGTGCCGTCGTTGAACAGCTGCGCACCGCCGGAGATCGAGATGCTGGTACCGACGGTGAGCGTCCCCCGGTTCTCCAGCGTGGACGGCCCGTTCGTATTCACGCCCTGGGGAAATGACGCCGTGCCCTCGTTCTCCAGTATGAAGCTGCCCTGGACGGCCGCCGAGGGGAAGGTCGCAGTCCCCAGGTTGTAGACGGCGCCGCCGGCGTTGTTCAGATAGCTGGGGGCCAGGGTCGCGTTGGCCGAAACGCAGAGGACGGCGCCGCTGGGGAAGTCATTGGATCCGCCCGTGTAGGTGCCACCGGTGAGCAGTACGACCTCGCCGACGGCTACCTGGAGCGACTGCGACCCCCCGCCTGAGATCGTTCTCGTGGGGGCTGCGCAGGCGGTGGCGTAGCTAGGCACCGGTGGCGCGGCATCGGCCGAGCTCGGGGGCAGCAGAACGGAAGCGGCGATCAGCGTGAAGGCCGCACCACCACCGAGAAGCCTGCGCGATGCAACCTGCGACAACCTGTCCTCCACGTCTGAGTGCCAGCACTTACGACGCTGCGCCCCGGCCCTCGTGCGAGCCTCATTCGGCCAGAGTGAACCCGCCCGGAATGCCCGGCGCCCCTCGCGGCGTTGAAGCCCAGGTAATCCGGACGAGAGTCCGAACAACGACGTCGAAAGCGGAGAGACTCCATCCATGAAGGTTGAGATCTGGTCGGACATCGCCTGCCCCTGGTGCTACGTCGGGAAGCGCCGTTTCGAGGAGGCGTTGACCAGTTTTGCGGCGACCGGGGAGCCGGTCGAGATCGACTGGAAGAGCTTCGAGCTTGACCCGGGCACAGTGTCGAGCCCGGTTGGCGAGCCGGCTGACTACGCCGGGCGGCTCGGAAAGAAGTTCGGCACCTCGCGCGACCAGGCGGCGAAGATGCTCGATTCCATGACGGCCACCGCGGCCGAGGTCGGCCTGGACTTCCATTTCGAGAAGGCCGTCCCGGCCAACACCTTCGACGCCCACCAGCTCGTGCATCTCGGGCGGGCCCACGGCCTCCAGCAGGAGGTCAAGGATCGGCTGCTGCAGGCCCATTTCAGTGACGGTGAAGCGGTCGGCGACCGCGAGACGCTGGTCCGGCTGGGCGTCGAGGCTGGTCTGGATGCCGACGAGATCCGCGCCGCCCTGGAAGATCAGCGTTATGCAGCCGCGGTGCGCGCCGATGAGGCCGAGGCGGCCGAACTCGGGGTGAGCGGAGTTCCGTTCTTCGTCATCGACCGTCGCTACGGCATCTCCGGGGCCCAGCCGGCGGCGGTCTTCCTCCAGGCCCTGAACCGCGCCCAGGCCGACAGCCGTGCCCTCACCATGGTCTCCGCGTCCGCCGCCGGTGGGTCGCCCGACGCTGCCGACGAGAGCTGCGGCCCGGACGGCTGCGCCGTCTGAGCGCGAGCTGAGATATCAGCCCGTCGACTGGCCGCGTCGGCGTCCCTTGACTCGCCTGACGGGTCGTCTGAGGCATGCTTGAGCGATGGCCTCCCCAACCGACGTGCAGCCAGAAGGTGAGCTCGCATCGCTGAGTCTCGTCGATCTGGCCCTTTCCCGGTTGCGCGCGGAGATCCTCAGCGGCGCACTCGAGCCGGGGGAGCGTCTCGTCGAAGAGCAGCTGACTCGCCGCTTCGGCATCAGCCGGGCACCGGTGCGCGAAGCCCTTCGGCTGCTGGCCGAGCAGGGACTGGTCGACCACCTTCCGCGCCGCGGCGTGCGGGTCACCACCCTCTCCGAGCGCGACTTCGACGAACTCTTCGCCGTCCGGGACGCGCTCGAGCAGTTCGCCATCGGTGAGCTCATCAGCAACTCAAAAGGGCAGCCGGACGTGACGATGCTGGCCGCCGAGTTGCAGCAGATGTCGGCCGCCGCCGAGACCGGAGACCGGCTCGCCGCCAGCCAGGCCCACCGGGCCTTTCACCTGGCCCTGGTCGGGCTGGCCGGCAGTCGGCAACTCACGCTCACCTACGAACCGGTGATTCTGAAACTGCAGCTGTATATGGCGGCGAACCTGCGCCGGGAGGCCGACGAGCGCTCACCGTCGGACGGCGCCCTGCGTCACCGCAGGCTTCTTGAGGTGATCGCCGCCGGGGACCCCGAGCTGGCCCGCCTCGAACTCGCGCACCACGGCTCGCGCTCCTTCTTCCACTGAGTCCGCCACTGAGCCCGCCACTCAGCCCTCCGCTGAGTCCAGCCGCTCAGTTCGCGGCTCAGCATCCCGGCCGTTCTGCATCATTTGTCAGGGTTTGTCATGTCTGTGAGCGCTCTGCCATCTGCCGTTAACAAGCAATCGAGAGTGTCGAAACATTTCTGTCGACAATCGACAGGAAGCGAAGATAGGTTTTTCGACCGCTCGGGAGCTAGAGATGACAGCCGCACCCTCCACTGTTTCGACCGCAACATCGACCGGAGCCGGCTCGGCCGGGGGCACCGCCGAATGGCGCGTGGGTCCGGTGAACGCCAAACCGTACGCCTGGCCCTACGACGGCTCGGTGAGCACTGAGCATCTCGCCGTCATCAACATCGACTGGCAGGTCGACTTCTGCGGAGCCGGCGGCTACGTCGACCGCATGGGCTACGACATCAGCCTGACCCGGGCCGGCCTGCCGGCCACCGCGAACCTGCTCAAGACCGCCCGAGAGACCGGTATGACGGTCATCCACACCCGCGAGGGGCACGAGCCGGACCTCGGCGACCTGCCGCCGAACAAAAGATGGCGTTCGGCCCAGATCGGCGCCGAGATCGGTGCCGACGGGCCCTGCGGTCGAATCCTGGTGCGCGGCGAACCCGGCTGGGAGATCGTCCCCGAGGTTGCCCCGATCCCGGGTGAGGTGATCATCGACAAGCCCGGAAAGGGCGCGTTCTACGCGACGAACCTGGACCTGGTGCTGCGGACGAAGCGCATAACGCACATCATTCTCACCGGCATCACGACTGACGTGTGTGTGCACACCACGATGCGCGAGGCCAACGATCGCGGCTACGAGTGCGTGATCCTCTCCGACTGCACTGGCGCCACCGATCCGGCCAACCATGCCGCGGCCCTGCACATGGTCACCATGCAGGGCGGCGTCTTCGGCTGTGTCTCGACCTCGACCGACATCATCGCAGCGACCCAACTCACGACTGGAAGTGCATCATGAGCAGTGAAACATTGGCGGTTGAGGCCGAACCGGGAGCCTTCACCTTCGACCCGGCGACCACGGCACTGGTCATCATCGACATGCAGCGCGACTTCGTCGAGCCGGGGGGGTTCGGCGAGACGCTGGGTAATGACGTCTCCGTGCTGCAGGCGGTCATCCCGCCACTGCAGCAGGTGCTGGCGCGTTCTCGTGAGATCGGCATGACGGTGATCCACACCCGTGAGGGGCACGTGCCGGACCTCTCCGACTGCCCGCCGGCCAAACTCTCGCGGGGAAAACCGTCCATGCGTATCGGTGATCCCGGGCCGAAGGGGCGGATTCTCATCCGCGGTGAGTACGGCCACGACATCGTCGACGAGCTCAAGCCGTTGCCGGAGGAGCTCATCATCGACAAGCCGGGGAAGGGGTCGTTCTACGCCACCGGGCTGCAGGACTTCCTTGTTTCTGAGGGAATCACCAGCCTGATCGTCACCGGCGTCACGACTGAGGTCTGTGTTCACACGACGGTCCGGGAGGCCAATGACCGGGGCTACGAGTGCCTCGTCCTCTCCGACTGTGTCGGGTCCTACTTCGCCGACTTCCAGCAGGCCGGCCTCGCGATGTTCAGCGCCCAAGGCGGGATCTTCGGTTGGGTGGCGCCGTCAGCCAGCCTCCTCGACGTGCTCGCAACCGTACAAGAAGCGGCGCCGTCGTTGCCCGCCGCCGTCAACTCCTAACCACCGCCAGCACACCATGAGGAGCCTGTCATGACCACCACCGCGAGCAAGCCGGACACAGTCCAACCTGAACCTCTCAAACTTCCCTGGTGGTCCTCCGGGGAGACCAACGCCTTCTTCGGCCTGGGATTCAACATCCTGGTCAACGTCCTGGTGCTGAGCGGTCTCTGCATCGGCGTCATCAACATCTCCTCCAGCAAGGTGTACGGCACGATCCTGCCGGCGCTGGGCATCGAGCTGCTGGTCGGCAACGTGTACTACACCTACCTCGCGCGTCGGCTGGCCCGTAAGGAGAATCGCGACACCGTCACCGCGATGCCCTACGGCCCGAGCGTGCCGCACATGTTCATCGTCACGTTCCTGATCATGCTGCCGGTCTTCCTGAAGACGAAGGACCCGCTGAAGGCGTGGGAGACCGGCCTGGCCTGGGCCTTCATCATCGGCGTCATCGTCATCATGGGCGCCTTCGTCGGGCCGTACGTACGTAAGTACACCCCGCGTGCGGCGATGCTCGGAACGCTGGCCGGTATCTCGCTGACTTTCATCTCCATGCGACCGGCCGCCCAGATGTGGAACACCGCCTGGGTTGCACTGCCGGTGCTGATCATCATCCTGGTCGGATTCTTCAGCAATATTAAGCTTCCCTTCGGCATTCCGGTCGGCTTGGCCGCACTGCTGGTGGGAACCGCGATCGGCTGGGCCGGCGGGATCATGTCGGTTCCGGACGTCACCGCCGCGGCCAAAGACATCGCCGTCGGCCTCCCCACCTTCCAGTTCCATATGCTCGGTCAGGGGCTGAGCAGTATCGGTCCACTGCTGGCTACCGCCATTCCCCTCGGCATCTACAACTTCACCGAGGGCATGACCAACGTCGAGAGTGCTGCCGCGGCCGGTGACAAGTACAACCTGCGCAGCGTCCTGCTCGCCGACGGAATCGGGGCCATCGTCGGCTCGGCGCTCGGCTCGCCGTTCCCGCCGGCCGTCTACATCGGTCACCCGGGTTGGAAGAGCGCCGGCGGCCGCACGATGTACTCCCTCGCCAGTGGTATCGCGGTGGCGCTGCTGTGCTTCCTCGGTCTCTTCGGCCTGATCGGTGCGCTGCTACCGGTGCCGGCGATCGTGCCGATCCTGCTGTACATCGGGTTGCTCATCGGGGCCCAGGCGTTCAAGGCATCACCGCAGGCCCACTACGTCGCGGTGGTCATCGCCATCATCCCGAACATCGCCTCGTGGGCGCAGGGCCTCATCGACAATGCCTTGGGCGCGGCCGGAACGTCGGCGGCGAAGGTCGGTGAGACCGCCCTTGAACAGAACAGCGTCATCTACCACGGCTTGCTGATCCTGGGCAGCGGCGCGGTGCTCTGCGGCATGGTGCTGGGGGCGATCGTGGCCTTCATCATCGACCGCAACTTCATAGCCGCCACGATCTACTGCCTTGTCGCGGCCGGACTATCCTGTGTCGGCATCATCAATGCGGAGACGGTCAAGTGGAACGCCAGTCCCGGGGTGACGCTCGGTTACATCTTCGCCGCCGTCGTCTGCATCGCCTTCGCGCTGACCAAGCCGACCCGCCGGGAGAAGGAAGCCGACGAGCTGCTCATGGACGCCGAGGAGGGTATTGCCGGATGAGTCTGGACAGCGGCGAACTAGGTGCCCCGACGAGTGAGGTCGTCGCGTCGACCGTACTGGAGGCCTTCGCCTCCTACGAGAAGGCGTTGAGCGACCACGACGTCGAGACGATGAACGAGTTCTTCTCCGACAGCACCGAGATCGTCCGCTTCGGCATCGCCGACGAGGAGTGGGGGGTGGAGCAGCTGCGGGCCTGGCGCGCGGCTGCTCCACCCGTCCCGGCCGGGCGCACGCTGGCCAGCACGCAGGTCCAGCTGGTCACCGACCGGTCGGCGGTGGTGACGACGCTCTTCCGCTACCCCGGACGGTCGCTGCTGGGGCGCCAGACTCAGGTCTGGGCCTGCCTCGGCGGGCCGGTCACGGACGCCTCCAGCTGGAGGATCGTCAATGCCCACGTCTCCGAGCGAGAGGAGCAGCGGTGACCCTGCTGCGTCCGGCCAGCCCGCTCTCACCGGCCGAGGCGCTGGCCGCGGCGCGCCGACTCGAGGAGCCGGCCTTCATCAGTCTGGCCTCGGATGAACAGCTGGCCGACTTCGAGGCGGCGGCGGCCCTGGCATCGGCCGACTCGCCACTGGCCGGAATACTCTTTGCGGTAAAGGACAATATCGATGTGGCGGGCTTCGCGACCACCGCGGCCTGCCCGGCATTGAGCACCCCGGCCGGGGCCTCGGCCTTCGTTGTCGACCGGCTGATCGGCGCCGGTGCCGTGCCGATCGGCAAGACCAACATGGATCAGTTCGCCACGGGGCTGGTGGGGACGCGCACCCCCTACGGGGCGTGTCACAGTGTTGACTCGGTAGAGCACATCAGCGGCGGCAGCAGTTCGGGTAGTGCGATTGCCGTCGCCGTCGGACTGGTGCCGCTGGCTCTGGGCACCGACACAGCCGGCAGTGGGCGCGTGCCGGCCGCCTTCAACGGGTTGGTCGGCATGAAACCGAGCCGGGGGTTGGTGAGTGCGACCGGATTGCTGCCGGCCTCACCGTCGCTGGACTGCATCTCGACCTTCACCCGGAGCGTGGCCGATGCTCGGGCCGCCTTCGACGTCATCGTCGCCCCGGACCCGCTGGACCCGCGCTCCAGGCCGATGCCGCCGGTGGCGCCCCTGGGAATTGCCAAGAAAATGCAGGTGGTGGGCGTTCCGAGCGGCGCCCTGGACCTCGACGACGAGTATCGCGACGCCTGGGGTCTTGCCGTGCAGGACGTTTCGCGGCAGGTTGACGTGGTTCCGATCGACGTCTCCGCATTCCTCGAGACGGCACGGCTGCTCTACAACGGGCCGTTCGTAGCCGAGCGTCTCAGCGCCTTCGGCCACCACCTCGAGCCGGACGGCGATCACCTGGACCCGGTGGTCCGCCGGATCGTGCTGGCCGCCCGCAGCCTCACTGCCACCGAGGTGTTCGACGGTCTGGAGCGCCTCGCTGAACTCTCCCGAGTGGCGCTAGCCGCCTTCGTCGGCGTCGACGCGGTGATGCTGCCGGTGACGCCGTTCCATCCGACGCTGGCCCAGGTGGCCGCCGACCCGATCGGGGTCAACTCACGCCTGGGCACCTATACGAACATGGTGAACCTCCTCGACCTCTGCGCGATCGCCCTCCCGGGCGGGCGACTGCCAAGCGGACTGCCCTTCGGCTACCAGTTGCTGGCCCCGACGTTCGCCGACCGTCCGCTGCTGGACCTGGCCGCCCGACTCAACGGCGAGGTCGTGGCGCCCAGCGGCGGTCACGGCACCGGAAGTCAGGATGGCGTCGCCGGTGGTGGCCCGCCAGCTCACTCGGCTCTGCTGGCGGTGAGCGGGGCCCATCTGAGCGGGCAGCCGCTGAACAGCGTGCTCATCCAGCTCGGTGGCCGGCTGCACTCGCGCACCCGGACCGCGCCGGGGTATCGGATGTACCGGGTGCCGGGACGGTTGCCGCGACCTGGGCTCGTCCTCACCGGCGATGGCCCGGCCGATGGGATTGAGCTGGAACTGTGGGAGATGCCCTATCAGGGGCTCGGGATGCTGCTGCCGTCGGTCGATCCGCCGCTCTCACTGGGAACCGTGCTGCTGCGGGACGGGAGCAGCGTGGTCGGCTTCGTGGCGAACCCGGCCAATCTGACCGCCGAGGATGACATCTCGCACAACGGAGGCTGGCGTTCCTATCTTGATGGAGACGCCTGACCGGCCGACGAGGAGCCTGCCGGTTCGGTGGCCAGGGGGATCCTGCGGTGTGAAGGGTTTGAGCCTGAAGGGATCGGTGGCCCAGAAGATCCTGCAGTTTGCGGGGCATAGCCCCCAGTTCGCAGGATCTTCGGGCGAGGTGGCGACGCTTGGTGCTTGGTGCTCGGTGTGCCGGGCCGTCGCAGAGAACTTGATCTGCGGATAGCCGTGGAAATGTCAGAGGCCGCAGTGCCTACTTCGCGTCCAGTCGAAGCAGGCACCACGGCCTTGAACTGACAAGCGCGCTGGGCCCCGGACGCGAAGCGAGTAGGTGATCGAATCCCCTGATCCCGACCAATTTCTCGCGTCTAGTCACCTGCGCTGTACAGACTCGCCACTCCCGAACGGCGGTTGATCGTCCCTCCCGAACGACAAGGAATATATTTCCTTGGAAACTATTGTCCGTCAAACCGAAACGGCATCCGGGATAAATATAGGCATTTGTCCAGCTTTACGGCAGGCCTAGGACCCCTCCAGTGACGCGAGCAGGGCCGTGCCATCGGGCACCCCGAGCCCTGTGCAGGCATCCCAACCGGCCGCGGCTGACCAGTCGCCGTTGTCTCCATCGGTGATGTCGCGGAAGCCGGGCGGCACCGTCTGGCTGCCGGAGCCGGCATAGAGCGCCTGGTTCAGCAGCCCGAAGCGGCGGCCGCTGGCCTGGGCCATCCGGGCCACCAGCCCGGCCCAGAGCGGCGCCACTGCGCTCGTACCGCCGATGACCATGTCATTGCCGTCGACACGTACCTGGTACCCGGTGCGCGGGTCAGCCACTGCGGCGACATCCGGCACTCCTCGGCCAGGGCGTCCCGACAGCAGCGGAACTCCGGCCGACTGCTGCCAGTCGGGCAGTGCGAACGTGTCGCTCACCCCGCCGCCGGTTGCCCCGCCCGAGCGGCCGTTGTTCCAGACCACCTCTGAACTGACCGCCGACGTCGCCACATCGGCGTGAAGCGTCGTGCCGCCGCAGCCCAGCACATGTGGGCTCGAGGCCGGAAAATCAACATGGGGTTCGCCATCGGTCACGCCGGCGGCGTCGCTGCTGCCGTTGTCACCCGCTGCGGCCGTCACCGTCACGCCCAATGCCGCCGCATCGGCGAAGGCATCGTCCATCGCGGTGCGGGCTTGCTGGGTCCAGGCATCTTCACTCTGTCCCCAACTGATACTCATCGCGACCGGGGTGGGACTGGCATGGGCCGCCTGGCTCACGGCGTCGATGAAACCCGCGTCAGTATTGGGTGCAAAATAAACCAGAATCTCCGCTGCCGGTGCCACCGCGCCCACGACTTCGATATCAAGTAGCACCTCCCCGTCGGCGCCGGTCGGGTCCTGCCCGGCCTCGTTGGTCGCGCCGTCAACGCTCACCGCAGTGACCTTCGGTGTCGCGAGGCCAAGCGAGGCGAAGTACACGTCGAGATCCTCCTCTCCGAATCCGCCGCCCAGTTCGATGATCGCGACGGACTGGCCGGATCCGTCGGTCGCTTCCGGAAATCTGTAGATCGCGGCGAGCTCGACCGGTGTGTAGCTGGTGGTGACCTGGGCCGCCGGCACGAATCGGAGGAGCGCCCTGGTCTGGGGACGATCGTCGAGACCGAGGACTGCAGTCACCACGCCGTCCAATGCGGCCGGAACGCTGAGCTCGCCGGTGCGATGCCGGTGAGTGGCCGTAGCGGCCGGCTCAGCGCCGGTGGTCGCCTGCTCCAACGTGGTTCCGAATACCCGGTCGAGCAGGGATGTGGTGCCTGCGATACGGACTCGACGGGATGCGGCGTGGGTCTGCAGGATCTGCACGCCGAGCGCGGACAGGGTGGAGGTGACCAGAGCCAGATCCGACTCGGATGCGCCATATTGCTCAGCGAACTCCTCCGGGGTGAGGTGTTGGTCGTAGTTGTCAGGCAGCGGGTTACTCCGACGAAGCACGAGCGTGACCTCGATCCGCGCGTCCGGATCGAGCGGCTCGACTGCGGTGATGTCTGCGGCCGGGCGGCGCGTGCTGCCTGGTAGGGGACGTAAATCTAGGGGTTCGGTAGCCGGTGATTCGTTCATGTCCTCAGGTGTACCCCGCAGTGCTGACACTTTCACCAGCTCGCCGCTGGTCCACAGGGTCGGCGGCTATCCACAGGTGACCGCCGCCGGCCCCGCACCCCCGCCGGTTCGAGTTGGCTGAAGGCATGGAGCGGGCGCCGTCGCCGTGGGTGGCTTTGGGCGGCGCCTGCTCCACCGATGACAGCCAATAGATATAGGGGGATCCGATGCGAATGTGGTCGAAGATGCTGAGCCGCTGGCGCGCTGCTGTTCGGTGCGTTGCCGCCCGACGCGTTGCTGGTGAGCGGGCTGACGCATCGCGCGATGAGGGCTGGCCCGCGGTGGGATGGGCGAGTGGCGACGCCGGGATGACGACTGCGGAGTATGCCGTAGGCACGGTGGCGGCGGTGGCGTTCGCGGTCGTGCTTTACAAGGTGGTGACCAGTAGCGCGGTCGGCGATGCCCTGCGAGGTCTGGTCATCTCCGCGCTGCAGTCACTGTAGATGTGGCCCGACAAATGTGGGCCGACGATCACGCCCGGGACATGCAACAACCCAGCGCCTCGGGGGGTGGCGCTGGGTCGCTGCTGTCTCGGGGGCGGCGCAGCGAAGAAGCCTCTCAAACTGCAGGCTCCCTCGAGTCATTCCCGACTCCGCTGGCTGATGTGCGCCGCCGGGGGACTTCGCACTCAGTCAGTGAGTCGGTTGACGATGCAGTCGGTCAGCATTGGGTGTCTGCCGGGCCGCTTCGCCGGGTGTGGAGATTGCTTGCGTCTTCGACACTAGGCACGCCGGGAAGGCAACTGCAACCAACTTTGGACAATCGACCAGGATTGAGGTCATTCCGCCTATGGATCGCCCGACCCCTGACATTGCGGCCATTTCGTCGGTGTAAAGAAAATGAGGATCGCGCCGGCCGGGTCGAGCAAAACTGGCTAAAAATAAAGGGCCGCGACGCAGGAATGGTCACCGCTGAAGTCGCGGTCGCCCTTCCGGTGATGCTGCTCCTGCTTGGCGTCGGGCTGGGCGGCATCAGCGTCGCTCAAGCCCAGGTCCAGGCGCAGGACGCAGCGAGGGAGGCGGCCCGCGCCGCCGCTCGCGGAGACTCGGAGATGGTCTCGGCGGCGGTCAGGTCGCTCGGTCCCGGGGCCGAGCTGCAGTTGAGCCGGTCGGCCGGGATCGTCTCAGCGCGGGTCACGCTCGCCTGCCATCCACTCTCGAACGTGCTGCCCTCGATCACCCTCGTCGCCAGCGCTGTCGCCGCAGACGAGCCGGAGATCGCGCCGTGAATCCGGTGGCGAGCCGAGTGCCCGTGCCGCCGGCGTCGCCAATCGGGTCGCGCAGATCGGGTTCTGAGCGCGGCGCCGGGGTGGTGTGGGTGGTCGCCTTCTCAGCGGTGCTCCTCCTGCTCGCGACCGTGGTCGCGGTTCGTACGACGGCGGTCCTGGCGCGGCATCGAGCCGAATCCGCAGCCGACCTGGCGGCGCTGGCGGCCGCCACCAGAATCGGGGTCGGCACCGACGAATGCGACGCAGCGCGGATGGTCGCGGCCGCGAATCGAGCCGCGCTGGTCGGATGTGACCTCACCCTGGACTCTGACGGGCGCAGCGGCGAGGTCCGGATAGTGGTGCACCTTCCGGTGCAGCTCGGCCTCGGCCTCGGCCATCAGTTGGTCACCGCATCTGCTCGGGCGGCACGATTGGCGCCAACCGGTGGCTAGAGTCAGGATCGTGCATAGACCGATTCAGCGTGGACGTGGATTGCGACAGATCACTGAGGGCCTCGGGTCGCTGGATCGCGAGGTTTTCGAGGCGGTGGCGAACTCGCCCAGCCCGCTGCTGGACAACGTCATGCCCCGTCTCACCCGAACCGCTGACCACTCGAAACTCTGGTTCGCGATCGCCCTTGCTTTAGCCGCTTCCGGGCGGCCTTCAGCTGAGCGGGGAGCGGCCCGCGGTGTAGTCAGCCTGAGCATCGCCAGCGCCGTCACCAATCAGGTCGCGAAGCGGCTCCGACGTCGGCCTCGTCCGGTCTTCGATTCGGTTCCGCTGGCTCGCCGGGCCGCCCGATTGCCCACCTCCAATTCGCTTCCGTCCGGGCACTCGGCCAGTGCGGCCGCCTTCGCGGTCGGAGTCGGTCTGGAGAATCCGGCGCTGGGGCTCGGACTGGGCGTTCTCGCCGGATGCGTCGGTGTCTCGCGGGTCGCCACCGGGGCGCACTACCCAGGCGATGTGCTGGCGGGTCTGAGTATCGGCGCCGGGATCGCCGTACTCGGCGCGAGGTTGGTCCCGCCGATCGTCCCCTCCAAGATCTCGGCCGCCGAGCCCCTGAGGGTCGAGTGCCGAGCCCGGCCGAAGGGAGCCGGCCTGATCGTGGTCATCAATCCGGAGTCGGGCAGCGGCAGCGGTACGCGGGTCGTCAAAGAATTGCGGGCCGAGCTGCCCGAGGCGGAGATCGTTGAACTCACGCCGGATGACGACGTGCTCGCAGTTCTTCGTTCCGCCGCCGAACGGGCTGAAGTCCTCGGCATCGGTGGCGGTGATGGCACCGTCGCCGCCGCAGCGACCCTAGCGATCGAGGCAGACGTTCCACTGGCGGTCTTCCCGGCCGGAACCTTCAACCATTTCGCCAAGGACATCGGTTGCGCGAAGGTGGCCGACGTGGTCGCCGCGGTACGCGCCGGTTCGGTCTCCCGGGTTGACGTCGTTCGGATCAATGACGATGAGGTGCTGTTGAACACGGCCAGCATTGGTGCCTACCCGGCCTTCGTCCGCACCCGTGAGTCGCTCGAATACAAGATCAGCAAGCCGTTGGCCGGCGCCTGGTCGATGCTGCACACGCTGCGCAGTGCTGATCCGGTGCGAATCGAGTTCGACAACAAGGTGATCGATACGTCCTTGTTCTTCTTGGGGAATGGGACGTATCTGCCCTCGGGCTTCGCGCCGTCGCGGCGGCTGCGGATGGACGACGGGCTCCTCGATGTCCGGATACTGGATGCCGGGGCGCGTCTGGCGAAGCTGCGCACGCTCGTATCGCTCGCGTTTGGGCGCCTGGAGCGCAGCCGGTTGTACCACCAACTACTGGTGCCGGAGTTCACCTTCACAGCGACGGAAGGCCCGACCACCGTGGCCCACGACGGGGAGGTGGGATCGAAGTACCGACAGGCTCGATTCAGCGTGGAATATCGCGCTCTGCAGGTGTTTCAGCCAACGACCCGGCTGGGTTGACCGGTCCGGCTGGGTTGGTCGGCACTGCTTGGTTGGTCGGCACTGCTTGGTTGGTCGGCACTGCTTGGTTGGTCGGCACTGCCTGGTTGGCCGGCACCGTGAGCTGGATCGGTTCCGGTCGAATCATCAATAGACAGGCGAAGTACCAGAGGTACCCCAGCGCCCATCCGGCGAGCACATCGGTCGGGTGGTGCACGACCAGCGCGACCCGGCCGAACCCCACCGCCAGAACGAGCAGTGCGCTCCCGCCGACGACGCTGAACCGGACAGCGGGGTGCCGCGGAGTCAGCAAAGGCCAGAAGATCGTCAGCAGGCTCAACACCCCGACCATCACGCCCACCGCATGTCCGGAGGGGAAGGCGGAGCTGAGGGCGGCGGTCAGCTGGCCCGGTGGTCGTGGTCGGTCGGCAAGATTCTTCGCCGCCTGCGCCACCGGCCCGCTGAGCCCGATGCTGGCCAGCAGAAAGAGGGCCGCCGACCAGTTCCGGCGCAGCAGCGCCAGTACCACGGCCAGCGCTCCGAGCAGCCGGAATGCATTTGGTCCGGCGATAGTGCAGAGGTCGGCCCAGAACCGGACCCACCCCGGATGATCGGTGCCGAAGTCGCGCATCCAGTCGAGCGTGTTGGTATCCAGGGACTCCACCCAGGCCCACTGCTGCCGGTACCCGATCCAGGCAATCGCGTAGACGACGGCCGAAAATGCGGCCAACGAACTGAGCCATCTCCAGCGGCGCGTCATCGAGGCTCCGATCTGATTGCCACGTTTCGCCGGTCGCCGTTCTGTCAGTCCGCACCCGTACGCTGGATACCGAGATGAGTGATCAAGTCATACCTAGTCATACCCCAACGATCCCCCGTCCGAACGGGGATCAGCACCCTTCGGCGGCGGAGCGTGTCGAAGCGCTGCTCGACGGGCTCAACCCACAGCAGCGCGAGGCGGTGACCCACGAAGGTGGGCCGCTGCTCATCGTCGCCGGCGCGGGCTCGGGAAAGACCCGGGTGCTCGCCCATCGGGTCGCCTACCTGCTGGCCGCCCGTCATGCGACACCCGGTGAGATCCTCGCGATCACCTTCACCAATAAGGCCGCGGCCGAGATGAAGGAGCGCGTCACCACGCTGGTCGGGCCACGGGCCCGAGCGATGTGGGTGAGCACGTTTCACTCCATGTGTGTGCGCATTCTGCGGGCCGAGGCCAAGCATCTGGACTTGAAATCCTCGTACTCGATCTACGATGCGGACGACTCCCGCCGCCTCATCACGCTGGTCACCCGAGAACTGGACCTGGACCCGAAGCGATATCAAGCTCGCAGCCTGGCCGGCCAGATCAGCAACCTGAAGAACGAGCTGGTCACGGCCGCGAAATGGGCCGACCAGGCCAGTACCGCGCCGGAGAAGGTGCTGGCCGACGTCTACACGCTCTACCAGCGACGCCTCGCCGAGGCCCATGCGCTGGACTTCGACGACCTCATCATGACGACGGTGCAGCTGCTGCAGCGGCACCCGGACGTCGCCGAGCACTATCGACGTCGCTTCCGGCACGTATTGGTCGACGAGTACCAGGACACCAATCACGCGCAGTACGTCCTCGTGCGTGAACTCACCGCCCCAGTCGAGGGGCACGAGCCGGGCGAACTGGTCGTCGTCGGTGATGCCGACCAGTCGATCTACGCCTTCCGCGGCGCGACCATCCGCAACATCCTCGAATTCGAGCGCGACTACCCGAACGCGACCACCGTGCTGCTCGAGCAGAACTACCGCTCCACCCAGACGATCCTCAGTGCGGCCAACGCGGTGATCGCGCGCAACCCGGACCGCCGGCCGAAGAACCTCTGGTCCCAGGCCGGCGCCGGTGAACCGATCCTCGGCTACGTCGCGGAGAACCAGCACGATGAGGCGGCCTGGGTTGCGCAGCGGATCGACGAGCTGAGCGATGACCACAATCTCCCGCACTCGGCGATCGCCGTCTTCTACCGCACCAACGCGCAGTCACGAGTCTTCGAAGAGGTCTTCATCCGGGTCGGGATGCCCTACAAGGTCGTCGGCGGAGTCCGCTTCTACGAGCGGCGCGAGGTACGGGATGCACTGGCCTACCTGCGGGTGCTGGCCAACTCCGATGACATGGTCAGCCTGCGGCGGATTCTGAACACCCCGCGCCGCGGGATCGGCGACCGCTCCGAGGCGTTCCTGGAGCGTTACGCCGATCAGGAGCGGATCTCCTTCGGGGCCGCCCTCGACCGGGCCGACCTCATCGGTGGCATCAACCCCCGCTCCCTCAACGCGATCCGTGACTTCGCCGCCATGCTCACCGAGTTGAGGGCGGTCGCGGTGAGCAGCCCGCCCAGCGAACTGCTGGAGGCGATCCTCGACAAGACCGGGTACCTCAAGGAGCTCGAGGCCAGTCACGACCCACAGGACGAGGGGCGCGTCGACAACCTGCGCGAGCTGGTCAACGTGGCGCGCGAGTTCGAGGAGCAGCGCGAGGGCAGCGGCGAGCCGGCTGACCTTGACGCCTTCCTGGAGCGTGTCTCGCTGGTCGCCGACGCCGACTCCATCCCCGATAGCGACGACAGCGGCGGGGTCGTCACGCTGATGACCCTGCACACCGCCAAAGGGCTGGAGTTTCCGGTCGTCTTCCTCACCGGTCTGGAAGACGGAATCTTTCCGCACATGCGCGCCCTGAGTGACAACGACGAGCTCGCCGAGGAGCGGCGACTGGCCTACGTCGGAATCACCCGGGCCCGGGAGCGGCTTTACCTGAGCCGGGCGCTGAGTCGCAGTGCCTGGGGGAGCCCGCAGTGGAACCCGCCGTCCCGCTTCCTGGATGAGATCCCGGCCGAATTGGCGAGCTGGAGCGGTGCCGTCGATCGCAAACCATTCGTCAACAGCTACGGCGACGAGCCGAGCAGCGGGCGCTACTCCGATCACGGGTACCGTGCGGCGTCCCGCCCATCGGCCCAGGAATCACTGGCATCCTCCCGGCTGGCCTCCGGCGGGCTGAAGGGTGGCGTCGGCAATCGTGCCGTGCTGGCGCTCTCGCCGGGCGATCGGGTCACCCATGACGGTTGGGGGCTCGGGCAGGTCGTAGATACCCGCGGCAACGGTGAGAACGCGCAGGCCCAGATCGACTTCGGCAGCTCCGGCGTCAAGTGGCTGGTGCTCCGCTACGCCAAGCTGGAGAAGATCTGAACCGCTAGTTTTACGGGTGATTCTTGCCGACACCGAGGGGTCGGCACTCCGGCGTGGGGCCGCTGTAGTCCGGCGACTGCAGTACCACCATCGAGCCGTCGGTGAAGACCGGTTTGTAGCCACGGGCGATCGCCGCCGCGTAGACAGACTGCGGCGTCGCGGCCGGTGGGTTGCCGCCGACGTCGCGGACCGACATATCGAGGGCGATGAAGTCGGCCGTCCAGTTCTGGGTATTGGCCAGCGAGACGTAGTTCCGGTTGGTCAGGTGGGGCACCAGCGTGTTGGCCGCCTCGACACAGGTGTTGGCCGGCAGGAATTCCACCGTGGCCATCTGGGCTCGAACCGCCGCGGTGATGGCCAGGGTGACCTCGTCGCGCGTCTTGGTGATCGGCGTCGGGCCGGCCGTCGACGGGTTCACGATGAGCAACACCGGGAAGACCACCAGCCAGGCCGCGAGGGCCAGCCGACCCCAGTGCGCCCACCGGGCGCTCGAGAAGAGACCCAGCCGAGCCGCCCCGTCCAGGGTGGCCAGCGTGAGGATCAGCCAGGGCAGCGCGTTGTAGTGGAAGTGCGGCTGCCAGAGGTTGGCCCGTGAGTTGAAGAAGCGTTCGGCCAGCAGTGGCACGGCCAGGATCGAGTAGCGCGAGCGTAGCGGGAGGAAGGCGAAGGGCACGACCAGATACAGGATCGTGGTGAGCTTGGTCTGCGGGCTGACCAGCAACTTCGCCGCGGTGAGTGGATGCTTCACGATGTTGCCCAAGGCCTCGCCGACGCTGTTGCCGAGGGCGTCGTACTGGCTGCCGTAGGCGAAGGAGTGCCCACTGGCGAAGTGCGGGATGATCACCGCGGTTGAGACCAGGTAGGCCACGATGCCGGCCGCGATCAACGCCACTGCGGGCCAGCGCCGGCGCCACCAACTGCCTGTCGCCGGGCTCGGATTCGCGGCGGCTGGCTGCGCGCCCGCCGGGTCCGGCGGGGATTCGCGAACGCCCTGCAGAATCCGCAGCACTCCGAGCAGCGCGACGACGACCCCCATGTCTTCGCGGACGCCGAAGAGCAGCAGCGACCAGATGAGCAGCGAGCGGTCGTCGCGCCGGTCGAGGGCGTCGATGGCGAAGGCAAGTAGCGGCGTCGCGAAGGCGATCTCGTGGAAGTCGAAGTCGATGAGCGCCATCACCGGCCAGCCGAGGCCGTACGCGGCGCTGATCAGCAGCGACAACCAGCGACTGGTACGCCGCGCTGCGAACCGGTAGACGATCGGAATCGAGGCGCTGATCAGCACGGCCTGCGCGATGATCAGCATGTCCGGGTTGTCCCAAACCCAGTAAAGCGGGGCGAGCAGTGCGATTATCGGATGAAAGTGGTCGCCCAGGACGTCGTAGCCCGGGCCTTTGAGGGCCACCATCGGCGCCTTGAAATGGGCGTAGGCCCGCACCGCCTGGTCGAAGATGCCGAGGTCGAAACCGGTGGTGCGGTAGCTGCGCTGTTCACCGATACCGTGCCACAGGTAGAAGGCGAGGCAACCCAGCGTCAGCGCCAGTAAGGCCGGCGAGTGGCGCAGGGTTCGAAACCAGCTGGGCGTGTGCTCCTCAGCGGTGGCCTCGCGGCCGGCGACTTCGTCGATCACTCAGACGTCCGGGCGGCCGGAGCGCTGGCGGCGTCGGCCGTCTCGGCGGCCAGTTCCGCCTCGCTCGCCTGCTGCGCCTCGTTGCTGTGCGAGGTGTGGCTCCAGGCCTCCTTGCAGACGAGCCAGGTGATGTACAGCAGGATGATGTTGCGGGCCGCCAGCAGCAGCGTGACCCAGAACGTCTGTTCGCTGATGTTCATCAGCTTCGAGTATTTGACCGGGTAGATGACATGCGTGATGACCGCCGCCGCCATCAGCCAGCGAGCCGCCTGCTGGGCCACCCCGCCCGACTCGTGGGCGGCTCGGCGGAAGATGAGCAGCGCCGCCAACGGTCCGCCGAGCCAGACCAGATACTGCGGGCTCAGGGTCTTGTTGGTGACGGTGATGAGCATCGCGGCGGCCAGCAGCAGCCACCCCATCGTCTGAGCGGACACCTCTTTCATAGTGCGGGCCCGCACGACCAGGATGCCGAGAAAGATGAGCGCGGCGATCGTCGCCACTGTGGTCAGTGTCAGCACGGTCGAGACGGCCGGTCCGAAGATCTCTGCTGACTTGTACTTGCTGGGGTGGACCTGCCAGATCCCATGGGGATGCACGCCTCGTAGCAGCATCAGCGGCACGGCCGGGACGGATTCGATCTGCAGGCCGCGGGCGTCCTGCCAGCTCAGCGGTGAGATCGAGCGACCAACCCCGCCGATGAGCAGGCAGATCGCGGCGATTGCGGCGCCGGTGGCCAGGAAGGAGGTGAGCACCTGGCGCTGACCGGCCCGGCGTACCAGCAGGATCGGCAGCATGATCGCCGGCCAGAGTTTCAGGGCGGCACCGAACGCGGTGAACATTCCGGCGATCGCGGGGCGACGTACTGCGGTGAGTACGACGCCGGCGGCGAAGGCAGCCGGCAGGAGGTCGAAGCGGAAATAGGCCATCGGCCCGATCGCCGGCAGGAACCACAGCCAGAAAGTGACGGCCGGCCCCCGGGTGCGCCGGCTGGCGACCCAGAACAGACGGGTTAGCGCCGCGTCGACGGCCAGCATGCTCCCGACGAAGACGAGGGCGAATGCCGTCGGGTTCAACCAGCCCGCCGCGAACTGCGGTACCAGGATGCCGAGCACCGGTAGCGGGTACTCCTGGAGCGTTTCGCGTACCCCGCCGCCGTCGAACATGCTCTGCAGGCTGCGCGCGTAGTAGGCCACGTCACCGGCCACCACACCCTCGATCCAGACCAGAAACGTCACGACGAAGGCCCGGGTGGCGATCCAGGCCAGCGCCAGCGCGCGGCCGGAGTCAGGGTCGGTCAGCTCGACCGGGAGCGGCGGAATCCCCAGACGTCGCAGCGTTCTGGAGCCCGGGACCGGCGGAGACGACCCGTTCAGCGCCGTGGTCGCCATGTCCCCCTCGCGGTGTGTGTGCCCGTCTGCGTGTCCCAGCGTGGCTGAACGTGAGCTAACAGGTCAAATCTGTGGTTCGACCAAGTCCGGACCGCACGGACGGGTAACCCGAGACCCGAGCGGGGCGGTCCGTGGTGCAGGTAACACGTACCTGACTTTACAGGTACCGGACGTACCGCTAAGATCAAGTTTGTTGAAAGGAGTGATCCCAATGATCGCTACAACGGCCAGCATGCAGATCCTCGTAGTCGTCGCCATCGTGGCGGCACTCGCGATCGCCATCTTCGGCGGCAGCCACCAGCACTGAGCGGAAGCCGCTTGACTGAGCGGCTGCCGCTCCCAAAACCACCTATATCGGCCCAGATGACCCACCGTCGAGCGCTCTCCCCGAACCGGGCGCTCGCGGTGGGTCATTTACGTCGGCGGGGTCTGTCCGTCAGCGGGCCTCGTATCTCAGCCGGGTAGGCAGACGCTGGGCGACGTACCCGCGCTGGTGTTTCTCGTCCCCCATCAGGCACACTTAACTGCTCGCCCTCCATGACAATCAACGGTGATTGTCCGGTTACCGGGTAGTCCGCAACCCTTGCGGATTTACTTGATTTTCATCACCCTTAATCTGCTCGACTCAATGCGTTCGACGCATCTAAGCTCTCCCGGGGTCAACGGCGTCCCTTTCGGTGATCAGCGTGAATGTCTATGCAGTTGCACTACCTGCACATCATCAGGGAGAAGAATGCCGACCAACCGACCCGCCCAGCAGGGGCTATACAGCCCGGCGAACGAACATGACGCCTGTGGTGTCTCCTTCGTCGCCCAGATCGACGGAGAGCGCACCCACCGCCTCGTCGATCAGGCTGTCTCCTCGCTGTGCAACCTGGAGCACCGGGGTGCCACCGGCGCTGAGCCGAACAGCGGTGACGGCGCCGGCATTCTCATCCAGGTCCCCGACCGCCTCTTCCGGGGCGACGTCTCCTTCGCCCTCCCGGCCGCCGGTGCCTACGCCGTAGGCCTGGCCTTCCTGCCGGCCGACGCCATCGCCGCGAGCGAGGCCCAGGACGCGATCGGCAAGATCGCCGACACCGAGGGCGTCACGGTCCTCGGTTGGCGCGACGTCCCCACCGACGCCGTCGCCGCCGACATCGGCGCCACCGCGCTCGCCGTCATGCCATCCTTCAAGCAGCTCTTCCTCAGCTCGCCGGAGGGGCTGACCGGAATCGAGCTCGACCGCAAGGTCTTCGTGGTGCGCAAGCGGGTTGAGCACGAGCTGCGGGCCGCGACCGGTGATGCACTCGTCTACTTCCCGTCGCTCTCCTCGCGCACGCTGGTGTACAAGGGAATGCTGACGACACCGCAGCTCGCGCCGTTCTTCACCGACCTGCTCGACGTGCGCACGGAGTCGGCGATCGCGCTGGTCCACTCACGCTTCTCCACCAATACCTTCCCGTCCTGGCCGCTGGCTCACCCGTACCGCTTCGTCGCGCACAACGGTGAGATCAACACCGTGCAGGGCAATCAGAACTGGATGCGGGCCCGCGAGTCGATGCTCGCGTCGCCACATTTCGGTAACGAGATCGACCGCATTCTGCCCATCTGTACGCAGGGCGCGTCGGACACCGCCCGCTTCGACGAGGCGCTCGAGCTGCTTCACCTGGGCGGCTACTCGCTGCCGCACGCCGTGCTGATGATGATCCCGGAGGCCTGGGAGAACCACGCCACGATGGACCCGGCTCGTCGCGCCTTCTACCGCTTCCACTCCGCCATGATGGAGCCGTGGGACGGCCCGGCCTCGGTCGTCTTCACCGACGGCACGCTGGTCGGTGCGGTACTGGACCGCAACGGCCTGCGCCCGAGCCGCTACTGGGTCACCGACGACGGCCTGGTCGTGATGGCCTCAGAGGTCGGGGTCCTCGACATCGCGCCCGAGAAGGTGATCCAGAAGGGCCGCCTGCAGCCGGGAAAGATGTTCCTCATCGACACCGCGGCCGGCCGGATCGTCGACGACGAGGAGATCAAGTCCTCGCTCGCGGCTGAGCACCCGTATCAGCAGTGGCTGGACGAGAACGTGCTGCACCTCGGTGACCTTCCCGAGGTCGCGCACAAGGTCGAGGCAGCGGCCGACGTGCGCCGCGAGCAGCAGACCTTCGGCTACACCTACGAGGAGCTCAAGTTCATCGTCGACCCGATGGCCAAGGCGGCCTACGAGGCGCTCGGGTCGATGGGCACCGACACCCCGCTGGCGGTGCTCTCCAACCGACCGCGGCTGATGTTCGACTACTTCGCCCAGCTCTTCGCCCAGGTCACCAACCCACCGCTGGACGCGATCCGCGAGGAGCTGGTCACCAGCGTCGGCCGGATGGTCGGCCCGGAGGGAAACCTCCTGGAGCCGACACCGAAGAGCGCTCAGCTGATTGAATTGAGCCGTCCGATCCTGCACAACGACGACCTGGTGAAACTGGAGCAGGTCGGCCGCACCCACCCGCATTTCCGGAGCAAGCGCATCTCCTGTCTCTACCGGGTCGCCGACGGCGGCCCCGGGCTGCGCGAGGCCATCGAGCGTATCCAGCGCGAGGCCACCGAGGCCATCGCCGCCGGGTACAGCCTGCTCATCCTCTCCGACTGGGGCTCGTCGCAGGAGCAGGCACCGATTCCGTCGCTGCTCTACACGGCGGCCGTGCACCACCACCTCATCCGCAACAAGACGCGGACCCAGGTCGGCCTGATCGTCGAGACCGGTGAGGCCCGCGAGATCCATCACTTCTGCCTGCTCATCGGCTTCGGTGCCGCGGCGGTGAACCCGTACCTCGCCTTCGACTCCATCGAATACCGGCTGCGCAACGAGTCGATCGTCGGACTCTCCTTCGAGCAGGCCGTCGAGAACTACATCAAGGCGGCCAGTAAAGGCATCCTCAAGGTCATGTCCAAGATGGGCATCTCGACCGTGGCCTCCTACACCGGTGCGCAGAACTTCGAGGCGATCGGCCTAAGCGCCGACGTCGTCGACGAGTACTTCACCGGCGCGGTGAGCCGCCTGGGTGGCATCAGCCTCGACACCGTCGCCGAGGAGGTACGTCGCCGGCACGCGCAGGCTTACCCGGCGCGACCGAGCGAGTTGGCCCACCGCGAGCTGGAGTACGGCGGCGAGTACCAGTGGCGGCGTGAGGGGGAGTACCACCTCTTCAACCCGAAGACGGTCTTCAAGCTGCAGCACTCCACCCGCACCGGCCAGTACAGCGTCTTCAAGGAGTACACCGCGCTGGTCAACGACCAGTCCGAGAACCTGGCCACCCTGCGTGGCCTCTTCCGGCTGCGCACCGATGCCGTCACGGCCATCCCGATCGAGGAGGTGGAGCCCGCGTCGGAGATCGTCAAGCGCTTCTCCACCGGTGCCATGAGCTACGGTTCGATCTCGGCTGAGGCGCATGAAACGCTGGCGATCGCGATGAACCGCCTCGGCGCCAAGTCGAACACCGGCGAGGGCGGCGAGGACCCGGAGCGCTTCCTGCCGATGGCCAACGGCGACTCGAAGCGCTCGTCGATCAAGCAGGTCGCCTCTGGTCGTTTCGGTGTCACGTCTCAGTACCTGACCAACGCCGATGACATTCAGATCAAGATGGCGCAGGGGGCCAAGCCCGGCGAGGGTGGCCAGCTGCCCGGGCACAAGGTGTACCCGTGGGTGGCCAAGACCCGTCACTCGACGCCCGGCGTCGGACTCATCAGTCCGCCCCCGCATCACGACATCTACTCAATCGAGGATCTGGCCCAGCTGATCCACGACCTGAAGAACTCGAACCCGGCGGCGCGCGTGCACGTGAAGCTGGTCGCCGAGAACGGGGTCGGAACCGTGGCCGCCGGGGTGGCCAAGGCGAAGGCCGACGTCGTGCTCATCAGTGGTCATGACGGGGGTACCGGTGCCTCGCCGCTCACCTCGCTGAAGCACGCGGGCGGTCCCTGGGAGCTCGGTCTGGCCGAGGCTCAGCAGACGCTGCTGCTCAACAACCTCCGCGACCGGATCGTGGTGCAGGCCGACGGCCAGCTCAAGACCGGCCGTGACGTCCTCATCGCGACCCTGCTCGGGGCCGAGGAGTTCGGCTTCGCCACCGCGCCGCTCGTCGTCTCCGGCTGCGTGATGATGCGGGTCTGTCACCTCGACACCTGCCCCGTCGGCGTGGCGACGCAGAACCCGGTGCTGCGCGAACGGTTCACGGGCAAGCCGGAGTTCGTCGAGAACTTCATGCTCTTCATCGCCGAGGAGGTGCGCGAGCTGCTGGCGTCGCTGGGGCTGCGCTCGGTGGCCGAGGCGGTCGGGCATGTGGAGCTGATCGACGCGGACGCCGCGATCGACCACTGGAAGGCAGCCGGCCTCGACCTGTCGCCGATTCTGCACCTGCCGGAACTGGCGGAGGGAACCGCGCGTCGCAATACCACCACGCAGGACCACGGCCTGGACGCAGCGCTTGACCGCACGCTCATCGAGAGGGTCGGCTTCGCGCTGGCCGACGGTGAGAAGGTCCGCTTTTCACAGCGGATTCGCAACGTGAACCGGACGGTCGGCACCATGCTCGGCCACGAGCTGACCAAGCTGCACGGTGGCGAAGGTCTGCCCGACGACACGATCGAGATCGACTTCACCGGCTCGGCCGGCAACAGCTTCGGGGCCTTCCTCCCGCGGGGCATCACGCTGCGCCTGCATGGCGACGCCAATGACTACGTCGGCAAGGGCCTCTCCGGTGGGCGCATCGTGATTCGCCCGGAGGACGCGTCGCCGTTCTCGTCTGAGGAGAACGTCATCGCCGGCAACGTGATCGGCTACGGGGCAACCGGTGGCGAGGTGCTGCTGCGGGGACGCGTCGGTGAGCGATTCTGCGTGCGAAACTCCGGCGCGACCGCAGTGGTCGAGGGCGTCGGTGACCACGGCTGCGAGTACATGACCGGCGGCCGTGTGGTCGTGCTCGGCCCGACCGGGCGCAACTTCGGCGCCGGGATGTCCGGTGGCATCGCCTACGTCTACGACCCCTCCGGCACCTTCCCGGCCCTGCTGAACCGCGAGATGACGACGCTCGAGGAACTCGACGAAGCCGATCGCATCTTCCTGCGGGACATCATCATCAAGCACGTGACGGAGACCGGTTCCGACGTCGGCGAGCGAATTCTGGCGATGGGGGATGGAGAGATCTCCAACTTCGCCAAGGTGATGCCGACCGACTACCGCAAGGTGCTCAACGCCATCTCGGCCGCCGAAGCTGAGGGGCGTGACGTCGACGAGGCGATCATGGCCAGCGCGCGCAGCTGACCTGCTCCGAACCCCCTGCTTTTATAGACCCGTTTGCTGAACATTGAAGGAGCCCGCCATGGGTAAGCCCACTGGATTCTTGGAGTACGGCCGGGAGACGCCACCGCGTCGTCCGGTGCCGGTGCGTCTGCTGGACTGGAAAGAGGTCTACGAGGACTTCCCGGCGCAGTCGTTGAAGAACCAGGCCAGTCGCTGCATGGACTGTGGCATCCCGTTTTGCAACAACGGTTGCCCGCTCGGCAACATCATCCCGGACTGGAACGACCTGGTGTACCGCGAGCAGTGGCAGGCGGCCATTGAGCGACTGCACGCGACGAACAATTTCCCAGAATTTACTGGGCGTCTCTGCCCCGCTCCCTGTGAGGGCGCCTGTGTACTCGGGATCAATCAGGATCCGGTGGCGATCAAGCAGATCGAGGTCAGCATCATCGACCGCGCTTGGGAAGCTGGTCTGGTGGCGCCGGTGATGGCCTCCAAGAGCACCGGCAAGTCGGTTGCGGTCATCGGCTCCGGCCCGGCCGGCCTCGCCGCCGCCCAGCAGCTCACTCGCGCCGGACACAGCGTGGTCGTGCTGGAGCGGGCTGATCGCATCGGCGGGCTGCTCCGCTACGGCATCCCCGAGTTCAAGATGGAGAAGCACCAGTTGGAGCGGCGTCTGGAGCAGATGCGCGCGGAGGGGACGCAGTTCCGTACCGACGTCAATGTCGGCGTGGACATAACCGTCGACGAGCTCAATGCCAACTATGACGCCGTGGTGATCGCCACCGGCGCGACAGTGAGTCGTGACCTTCCGGCGACTGGTCGAGATGCGGTCGGCATCTACCAGGCGATGGAGTACCTGCCGCTGGCCAACCGGGCGCAAGAGGGCGACCTCGCCGTTGACGAGGTCGCCATCAACGCCAAGGGTAAGAAGGTCGTCATCATCGGCGGCGGCGACACCGGAGCGGACTGCCTCGGCACGGCCCACCGGCAGGGGGCTGAGTCCATTCACCAGTTCGAGATCCTGGCCCGGCCGGTCGATGGCCGCCCTGAAACGAACCCGTGGCCGACTTTCCCCTTGAGTTACAAGGTGACTTCGGCTCACGAAGAGGGTGGCGAGCGGCTGTACTGCGTCAACACTGAGGAGTTCCTCAAGGGTCCGGATGGCGCGCTGACCGGGCTTCGCTTCCACGAGGTCGTGCAGAAGTTCGAGGACGGCTGGATGAGCTTCGAGCGGGTCGAGGGTAGCGACACAGTTCTCGAGGCCGATCTGGTCTTCCTGGCGATGGGCTTCACCGGCCCCGAGCAGAATGGACTGCTGACCGAGCTGGGGGTGTCGCTCGACGCGCGCGGCAACGTCGTGCGTGACGGCAACTGGTCGACCAATGTCTCCAAGGTCTTCGTCGCCGGCGACGCCGGACGCGGTCAGAGCCTCATCGTCTGGGCGATCGCCGAGGGACGAGCGTGTGCGGCGGCGGTGGATGCCTTCCTGGAGGGTGCGACCGATCTCCCGTCGCCGATCCGCCCCACCGATCGCCCACTGGTCTAGTAGTCGCTGCGGCCCAGTCGGGGCCCAAGTTCGAATTCACCACGCACAGGCCCAAGTCGCAATTCGCCGTCGTCCAACGGGGTGCAGCGCGCCCCACCCTTGCCGCGGAGCGCCTTCCAGGAACCCGGTGCGATCTCGGTGTCCATCCAGCGGCACGGGTTGGCGGCCCGGTTGAGCTTGAAACGCACCGGACCGGCCCCGCTGTCAAGCGTGAGGATTCCTCCGACCGCCGCGTCGATGTCGATCCCGTCGAGCAGGATGTTGCGCCGCGTCTCGGTCAGGCCGACGGCCTTCCGCCTGTCGTCGTCGGCATCAAGTGCGACGAGCGCCGCGAGAGGCAGCAGCGCGTCCAGCGTCATGATGGTGACCGCAGCGTCCCGATGGGCCGGTACCGCGAAGTAGCGGTCCCCGACGATTCCCAGCCCGGCCCGTATCGAGATCGACTCCACCAGCTCGTCACCTCCGCCGGCGACCGGGCCGTCGGCCGGGCGCCCGGCGTAGCGGTGCAGGGGAGATCGCAGCAACTGCACGATCTGAGGTTGTCGAGGGTCAGACTCGTTGCCGGTCACTGGGCTCGATCAGAACTCGACGAGACGATCAGAACTCGACCGGGCCGCCGATGGCCCACACCGCTTCGGCCAGGATCACCGCGTCCGCCTCGTCCGCAGCGGCCGTCGCCGCCTCGCCGGCCGCTGGGTCCCGGGACTGGTCGTCTTCGACCTGCTCAGAGAAGGCCGGTGCACCCAGCCCGCGCCGCCGGCGGTCGTGGACACCGCTGAAGGCGGCGTGGGGGCCCGTCGCCCGCCTCCGCTCCCAGTTCGGCCCGACTGCTCCGCGTCCGGAGAGAATCTCGATCACCGAGCGCACCGCGTCGTAGTCGACCAGCAGCGCCAGATGGCCGACCCCGTGCACGCGGATGTTCACCGCCTTCAGGTCCGGGTGATCGAGCCGGGCGTTCGCGGCCGGAATGATGACCTCGTCGAAGTCACTCCAGATTGCGACGAAGCGACTGCTGCAGCGGGCGGGCTTGGCCAAGTCCCGGATCACGCGCGACCCCGGATGCAGCTGCCGGGCAACGAAGAAGGGAAAGAGGCGCGCCAGGTTTGAGCCCCGATGCGGTGAGCCGAGCGTCACCAGGGTGTCCACCCGGCGGTCGCCGCCCTGCCGCTGCACGTAGTACCGCGCGATCACCCCGCCGAGGCTGTGCCCGACCACGTGCACCTTCTCGTACCCGCTCTGCGCGCAGATTCGCTCGATGTGGCGGCCGAGTCGAGCCGCCGCGCTCGGCACATCGGCCGTCAGAGGCGAGTAGTTCACCGTACTGATCCGGCCGAAGCCGCGCCGACGCAGCGCGCGCCGCAGCACGGCGAAGGCCGAACGATTGTCGACCAGCCCATGGACCAGCACGATCGGCGTGCCGTGCGCCTCGATGTCGCTCAGGATCAGGCCGCGGGTAACCGGGGTCAGGTTGTCGATCCGGAAACGCGGGTCGACGGTGCGGTCGGCCTCGGACAACAGCCCGGCCGGATACAACACCACATGCGCCGCCGCTGTCGCGGCCTCTTTGGAACTGGCTCGCACGACGTCGCCGGCGAGGGTGACGACCCCGGCCGTTGAGCGGGCGGCCCCACGAATGGTGACCCGGGTCAGCCGGTAGGGCGCGCGCCAGAGTTCGCCGACCACGCTCGTCACCGACGACAGCCGTGCCTCACGGCGCTCACCTCCACTCCCGTCACAGAGTCCTCCACTTCGGCCACCCGGTGGCCGCCTACCCAACCGATATCGTGCGCCGCACCAGCTCAACCTGCCCGCTAACCGGCGATACGAATCGTCAATCTATGCCAAAACTCGACTTCTATGCGCTCTCAACTAGTCCAATCTTTGGAATTTCCGACTAGTGGTTGAGAATTTCGGCCTAGCCTGGGTGTACTGCTCAAGCAGAGCCCACCCGCGTGCGAGTGATACCGAACGACGCCGAGACACAGGGAGCGTGCCGTGCGACTCAGAATCGTGGTTGCGAAACCGGGACTGGACGGCCATGACCGTGGTGCCAAGGTCATCGCCCGAGCGCTAAGAGACGCCGGGGTGGAGGTCGTCTATACCGGTCTGCATCAGACGCCGGAGCAGATCGTGCAGACCGTGCTGCACGAAGACGCCGACGCCCTCGGCGTCTCCATCCTCTCCGGCGCGCATATGACCCTTTTCTCCCGAATAATGGAGTTGCTCCGGGTAAATCAGCTGGAGGACGTAGTCGTCTTCGGCGGCGGAATCATCCCCGCGGAGGACATTCCGCTGTTGAACGAGCTGGGCGTCGCCAAGATATTCACGCCCGGCGCCACAACCACGGAGGTGGTTGACTGGGTGGCGCAGAACGTGGGCCCGTTAGGTGAGACCGGTCTCAGCAACGCCTCGACCGAGGTGATTCAGGCTTAGTCTGGCGTAGTTTTTCGCGTGCGGAACTACATGTGCTCGCGGGGCGATGCACCCAGCATCACCACCAGCTTTCCTACCCATCGTTAACTTTGCGTAGAACGGACAACAAAGAGCGTGGATCTGTTCGAGTACCAAGCCAAGCAGCTGTTCCAGAAGTACGGAGTCCCGGTCGGACTCGGCGAGGTCGCCACGACGCCCGCCGAGGCGAAGGCCGCCGCCGAGCGCATCGGCGGCGTCACGGTCGTCAAGGCCCAGGTGAAGATCGGTGGTCGCGGAAAGGCCGGCGGCGTGAAGGTCGCCAAGAGCCCCGCCGACGCCGAGACGCTGGCCGGCGAGATCCTGGGTATGGACATCAAGGGCCTCACCGTGCACAAGGTGCTCATCGACCCCGGTGCCCAGATCGAGGAGGAGTATTACGTCTCCTACCTGCTGGACCGCTCGAACCGCACCTTCCTGGCGATGGCCTCCTACGAGGGCGGCATGGAGATCGAGCAGCTCGCGGTGGAGCGTCCGGATGCGCTGGCCAAGGTTCCGGTCGATGCGCAGACCGGCGTCGACCTGGCCAAGGCGCGGGAGATCGCCGCCGCCGGCAAGTTCCCGGAGTCGGTTGCCGAGCAGGTGGCCGAGGTGCTGGTGAAGCTCTGGGATGCCTTCGTCGGCTCCGACGCGACCCTCGTCGAGGTGAACCCGCTGGCCCTGGTCAAGGGTGCCGACGGCGGTCCGAGCGAGGTCAAGGCCCTCGACGGCAAGGTGACGCTGGACGACAACGCGAACTTCCGCCAGGCGGCCAACGAGGACCTCGTCGACCTCGACGCGACCGACCCGCTCGAGCAGCGCGCCAAGGAGAAGCACCTCAACTACGTCAAGCTCGAGGGCGAGGTCGGCATCATCGGTAACGGCGCCGGGCTGGTGATGTCCACCCTGGACGTCGTCGCCTATGCCGGTGAGAATCACGGCAACGTCAAGCCGGCCAACTTCCTGGACATCGGCGGCGGCGCCTCGGCCGAGGTGATGGCCAACGGCCTGGAGATCATCCTCTCCGACCCCGACGTGCGCAGCGTCTTCGTCAACGTCTTCGGCGGAATCACGGCCTGCGACGCGGTCGCCAACGGCATCGTGGCGGCGCTGGGAATTCTCGGCGACGCAGCCACCAAGCCCCTGGTCGTGCGACTCGACGGCAACAACGTCGAACTCGGACGGCAGATTCTCAATGATGCCGCGCATCCGTTGGTGACGCTGGCGACCACTATGGACGACGGCGCAGCGAAGGCTGCGGAACTTGCGAACGCGGGAGTCTGAGTAGATGTCTATCTTCCTTAACGAAAACTCGAAGGTCATCGTGCAGGGCATGACCGGCGGCGAGGGCATGAAGCACACCGCCCGCATGCTCGCCTCCGGCACCCAGGTCGTCGGTGGCGTCAATGCCCGTAAGGCCGGAACGAAGGTCGACTTCGACTCGGCGACGCTGCCCGTCTTCGGCACCGTCGCCGAGGCGATCGCCGAGACCGGTGCTGACGTCTCCGTGCTCTTCGTCCCGCCGCCGTTCACCAAGGACGCCGTCATCGAGGCGATCGACGCCGCGATCGGCCTCGCCGTGGTGATCACCGAGGGCGTCCCGGTGCACGACTCGACCTACTTCTGGTCCTACAACCAGGGCAAGTCCACTCGTATCATCGGCCCGAACTGCCCCGGTCTGATCAGCCCCGGAAAGGCCAACGCCGGCATCATCCCGGCCGACATCACCGGCCCGGGCAAGATCGGACTGGTCTCGAAGTCCGGCACCCTGACGTACCAGATGATGTACGAGCTGCGTGACATCGGCTTCTCGACCGCGGTCGGCATCGGTGGCGACCCGGTCATCGGCACCACTCACATCGACTGCCTGCAGGCCTTCCAGGATGACCCGGACACCGAGGCCATCGTGATGATCGGCGAGATCGGCGGCGACGCCGAAGAGCGGGCGGCCGCCTTCATCAAGGCGAACGTCACCAAGCCGGTCGTCGGCTACGTCGCCGGCTTCACCGCGCCGGAGGGTAAGACCATGGGCCACGCCGGGGCCATCGTCTCCGACGGCGCCGGCACCGCGCAGGGCAAGAAGGAGGCCCTGGAGGCCGCCGGGGTCCGCGTCGGAAAGACCCCGAGCGAGACGGCACGGCTGATGCGCGAGCTCATCGGCTAGCTAGATCGACTCCGGCGACAGCTCGGAGAAGCAACACTTAGCTCTGCCCTAAGCAACACGTAGCTGGGCATCAAGCAGGCACCCCGGTATCAGGGCCCGTCAACTCGGCTCTCTGGGGTGCCTGCTTTGTTTGCTTCCCCGCGAGGGATAAGTTTTCAACAGAGCCTCACAGCACGGGACTAGGAGACACCCAATGACGTTTCAGCCGCCCGACCCGGGTCAACAGCCCGGCGATCAGCCTCCGAACTCGCCACCGAGTTCGCCGCCGGGCGGGGTGACGCCTCCGGGCGAGCCGGGGCAGTGGGCGCCCCCACCGCCACCGCCGCAGGCTCCACCGGCCCCGCAGTACGGCCAGAACCCGCCGCCCCCGCCGCAGTATGGGCAGGCGCCGCCGCCCCCGTATGGGCAGGCCCCGCCTTACGGCCAACCGCCGCAGTACGGCCAGCCGCCGGCCTATGGGCAGGCCCCGTTCGGTCAGCCGCCGCAGCCGCCGGCCGGCTACCCACAGCCGCCGACCGGATATCCGCAGCAGCAGTGGCAGGCTCCGCCGCAGGCTGTGGGCGGAGTTGATGTGAAGGCGGTCAACCCGATGGATTGGGGCATTCTGGCCGCCGGTCCGCTGCTGCTTCTCTTCTCGTTCGTCAGCTACTACTCCTACTCGGTCTCGTTTGCGAACTTCGGATCGTCGAGCGGATCGTGGAGCGCCTGGCACGGCTTCTTCGGTTGGTTCGGCATGTTCGTGGCGCTAGCGGCGTCGGTGCTGCTCGCCGTGTCGATCTTCCTGCCGACGGTGAAGCCGCCGGTTCCGGTGCGGTTGGCGGTGCTCGGTGGCTACGCGCTGGCGACCCTCTGCGTCCTGCTGGCCCTCTTCGTGGTCCCCGATCCCGGTGACGGTTCGAAGGTCGAGGATCTCGGGATCAGCATCGACAAGGGGCATGGATTCGGCTACTGGATCAGCCTGCTGCTGGTCATTGCGGGGCTGGTTCTCTCCGTGCTGCGCTTGAAGGAGACCGGTGGGGCGCTGCCCTGGGAGAAGAAGGCCACCCCCTCGCCGGTGCCCGGCGGGTTTGCGCCGCCCGCCGCCGGGTTCGCTCCTCCGCCGCCCGCTGGCTACGGGCCACCGCCGACGGGCCACCAGTCGCCGACACCGGGAACGCAGCCGGGAACCCAGCAGCCCGCAACGCAGCCGGGAACTCAGCAGCCCGGAACGCAGCCGGGAACTCAGCAGCCCGGAACCCAGCCACCCGGAACCCAGCCACCTCCCGGGCAGTATCCTCAGCAGTGACCAACCTGAGCTAGGTCGGTCCTCGAACGTCAGGTCAGCGTCGGACCCGGTGTCTGTGCCCAGTCGGCACAACGGCACACCGCGGTCCGGCGCTGACTTCTGTTAGAGCGTCTCGAGGTCGGTCCTGGACCTTTGAACGAAGTCTGAGGAAATCTGCATGGCGTCACGTTCGGCCCACGCCGCCCCACGGCACTCTCGTGAAGTCACCCTCGACGCGGTCGGGCGCCTGGACTGGGTGATCGTCGCCTGCGGTCTCGCCGCGCTGGTGCTGAGCTTCGGCACCTATTACACCTACAGCCTGGACGTGGTCTCGGTGATTCACCAGCACAGCACCAACGCCTGGAGCGGTGTCTACGGCTGGCTCGCGGCCTTCTGCGCCATCGCGGCCTCCGCCGTACTCGGCTGCGGGCTGATGGTGCCGCAACTGCGACGATCGGTCGGTCTGCGGGGCACGGTCCTGGGGCTCTACCTGGTTGCCCTGGTCAGCGTCGTCTCGGCCCTCTTCTCGGTGCCGAAGGGCTCCCTGAACAGCTACGTCGTCTTCTTCGCCCAGGAACACGGTCACGGGTACGCCTACTGGTTCAGCTTGCTCGTCATCGCTTTAGGAGCGACGCTGTCAACTGTCCAGTTCCTGCACTTCCGCGCGCACAACTGATTGCAGTTGTGCGGCCAGGGGGTTAAGAATGGGCAGGCATTCCGCGGCGAAGCACCCGGCAGAGCGGCGTTCTCCTTCCAAGGGCGGTCTGATGGCGGCACAGGGGTCGGCTGGTGAGTCACCGGCCGATGAGCTGCGCACGGAACCTATTCCGCCGCTGCCTGCGCCGATCTCCCAACCTGCCAAGCCGGTAGAGGAGAAGCCCGTCGCGCAGCGGACCTGGTCCCACGGTGGCCAGCAGGCGGGCTGGCGTAAGCAGAAGGAGGCGGTCGCGCTCGTCCCCCGGGATCTGCGCATCACCGACTGGATCGCCATCGGTGCGGGTCTGGCCGTGCTCGCGGTCTCGTTCTTCTACTACTACATCCACGACTTCGATCAGTATTTCGCCGGCTCTCGTCGCGCTTCGGGGGCCTGGACCGGCTGGAGCGGCATCTACGGTGAGATCTCGACCGTCCTCGCCGCGGGCTCCTCGCTGCTGCTACTCGTCTCGGTGTTCGTGCTGAACAAGGGACGCTCGGTGCCGATGCGAATCGCCGTCGTCCTCGGCTACGCCCTCTCAGCGGTGGCGGCGATCGGCGCGTACTTCGTCATCCCGTCGTTCCGCTTCACCGCCAACGACTCGCTCTTTCCGCGCCCGGTCTCCGACGGTCACGGCTACGGCTACTGGGCCGCGCTGCTGCTGATCCTCGCTGGGCTGGTGTGCTCCTGGCTGCGTCTGACTCAGGTGCGGGCCGCCGCCGCCGAGCGCGAAGGTGCGGCCGTCCAGGGTGAGGCGGCACCGAGTGTCGACGCGGCGACGCCACGGCGGGCCCGGCACGCCAGTTGAGGCGCGGCCTTTGCCTGACTCTGCGCGTCGCTGGATCTGCTCTTCGCTGACTCATCACTGCTGCGCAGCCGACCTCCGGCGAGCCTGCGGTGAATTGACGGCAAGGTTTGTCAGCCTGGATGCATGTCTGCCTCCAGCAACCGACCGGCTGCTTCGGAGGTCTATCCGCCCTCGATCTGGCGGGTCGCGGCGGGCTCCGGCCTGGCCGCGGCGAGCATCGGTGCGGCGATTGCGGTTGGAATCGCGCTGCTCTGCTGGCTACCCGACGCGGCCGCCTCTGGACGCCCAGGGTCGGTGCTGAAGGCCGGGGTCTTCGCCTTCCTGATCGCCCACCACGGTGGCAGCCTCGACGGCGTCGTGCTCGCCGGCACCCGGGTCGCCTTCCTGCCGCTAGGCATGCTGCTGGCCGTCGGCTGCCTCTGCTGGCGGGCTGGCACGCAGCTGGGTGCGGCGGTCCAGCTGGAGACTGCGGGTCAGTACGAAGCGGGTCAGTACGAAGAGCAGGACGACGCTTATCCGGAGGAGCCAGCCGACGATGTCGGGGCCGACCCGCGCCGGCTATCGCTGGCTCTGCTGCTGCAGATCGGCTGTTACGCGGCCGTCTGTGCCGCGCTCTGCGGCTACGCCCGCTTCGGCTCGACCTACGTGACGATGCTGCCGACGTTGCTGGGCAGCGCGCTCGTCTGTGGGTTCGCCTCAGGCGCCTCAGCGCTGCGTTATGTGGCGCTGCCGGCGACACCCCGCTGGCTGGCCGCCGCCGCTCGGGCCGCCGCCGTCTCGGTCTGCGTCTATCTGACGGCGGGGAGCCTGCTCGCCGTCGGGTCGCTGATCACTCACGCCAGTCGGGTCATGCAGCTCTCCCGGGAGGTCGGCGGTGGGCTGTCGGGGGCTCCCATCGCGCTCCTGGGCGCGCTCTCGACCCCCAACGCGGTCATCGCCTCCTCCTCCTACCTGGCCGGACCCGGCTTCACGGTCGGGCATGGCGGCTCGTTCTCGCCGTTCGCCAATTCGCACGCGGTGCTGCCGGCCTTCCCGCTGCTCGGCGTGTTGCCGACCGGCCACTCGGCCAGCGTCACCGTGCTGGCGCTGATGCTCTCCACGATGATCGCGGCGGGTGGGATGGCGACCCGGATGCTGCTGCGCGCCCACCTGCCCGGGCGCCGGTTGCTGCTGGCCAGCCTCGTCTCCAGCGTCGGAGCCGGTCTCCTGATGGGTCTGCTGGCGTTGCTCGGCGGCGGGGGTATCGGCGCCCAGCGCCTGCGCACCGTCGGGGCCTCGGCCTGGCAGGTCGCCGGCGTGGTGACCGGCGAGACGGCCGTGGTGACGCTCGCCCTGGTCGGTGGGGTGGAACTCTGGCGTTGGATCGCCGGCCACGGTCGTGCGGCCGAGACCGTACCCGTACTGGCACCGACCGTCTCCTTGGTGAAGTCGCCTCGGGCCGCCGTCGATTCCGTCCCGTCGCCGGAGCCCCTGCGGACGCCTGCCGCGACCCGAGAGGCGGCCGCGGCGGCCGCGATCAGCCGGCGGGTCAGCTAGCCCGAAATTCCCCGGTAAAGTTTCCTGTTGTGCCAGCCCGTCTCGTCATCCTCGCCTCCGGAAGCGGCACCACCGCGCAGGCCATCATCGACGCGGCGGCGGCCGAGGAGTTCGGCGGCACCGTAGTCGCGCTTGGGTCCGACGTCGTCGGCTGCACCGCCCTGGATCGGGCCGTCACCGCCGGTGTCCCGACGTTCACCGAATCGCTGACCGACTACCCCAGTCGCATCGATTGGAACGAAGCACTGGCCGACACGATCGGCCGCCACCGGCCGGATATCGTCTGCCTCGCCGGCTTCATGCGGATCCTGGGTCCGGCGGTCGTGTCCCGGTTCACTCTGGTGAACACGCACCCCTCGCTGCTACCCGCCTTCCCGGGCGCACACGCGATCCGCGACGCGCTGGCCCACGGCGTCAAGGTCAGCGGGGTCACCGTGCACCGGGTCGATGAGGGGCTGGACACCGGCCCGATCCTGGCCCAGGCCGCTGTCGCCGTCTTGGACGACGACAGTGAGGACACCCTGCGCGACCGCATCCAGGCCGCCGAGAAGCCGCTGTACGTCGACACGATCAGTCGACTCTGTAAGGAGATTCAGTGAGTGAGCATCGTAGCGAGCGTCAGCGAGCGAGGAGCGGAGCGATCGCCGTGATGAGCGCTCGCGCGAAGAACAGGGACATTCAGTGAGTGAGCATCGTAGCGAGCGTCAGCGAGCGAGGAGCGGAGCGATCGCCGTGATGAGCGCTCGCGCGAAGAACAGGGAGATACACGCATGACGAAGATTGCCGTTCGACGGGCGCTGATCAGCGTCTACGACAAGACCGGACTCGACGAGCTGGCTCGTGGCCTCAATGACGCCGGGGTAGAGATCGTCTCCACCGGTTCCACCGCGGCGCGGATCCGCTCGCTCGGCGTGCCGGTCACCGCGGTGGAGGACGTCACCGGCTTTCCGGAGATCCTCGGCGGCCGGGTGAAGACGCTGCACCCGAAGGTGCATGCCGGGCTGCTGGCTGATCAGAACGATCCGGAGCACGTCGCCACCGTCGACGAGCTCGGCATCGAGACCTTCCAGCTGCTCGTGTCGAACCTCTACCCGTTCCGCGAGACGGTGGCCAGCGGCGTAAGCCAGCCCGAGGTCATCGAGCAGATCGACATCGGCGGTCCGGCGATGGTCCGGGCCAGTGCCAAGAATCACGGCTCGATCGCCGTCGTTACCGACCCGTCCATGTACGCGGACGTCCTGAGCGCGGTGCGCTCCGGTGGCTTCGACCTGCCGGCGCGCCAGGCTCTCTCGGCCCAGGCCTTCCGCCACACCGCCTCCTATGACATTGCGGTCGCCAGCTGGCTCGGCAGTGTGGTCGTCCCGGATCCGACCAGCACCTTCCCGGGCTGGGTCGGCGCCTCCTGGGAGCGGGCCGCGGTGCTGCGCTACGGCGAGAACCCGCACCAGCAGGCCGCTCTCTACGTCTCCCACGACGGCACCGAGGGGCTGGCCCAGGCCGACCAGCTGCACGGCAAGGAGATGAGCTACAACAACTACGTCGATGCCGACGCCGCCCGCCGGGCCGCCTACGACTTCACCGAGCCGTGTGTGGCGATCATCAAGCACGCCAACCCCTGCGGCATCGCGGTCGGCGCCGATGTAGCCGAGGCGCACCGCAAGGCGCACGCCTGTGACCCGGTGAGTGCCTTCGGTGGAGTCATCGCCACCAATGTCGCGGTGAGCATCGAGATGGCCAAGCAGGTCGCCGAGATCTTCACCGAGGTGATCGTCGCCCCGTCCTACGAGGAGGGCGCGGTCGAGGTGCTTTCGGCCCGTAAAAACCTGCGGGTTCTCGTCGCGGCGCCGATCAGCGACAGTGCGTCCACCGAGATCCGTCCGATCTCCGGCGGCCTGCTGATGCAGCAGACGGACCGGGTCGACGCGCCCGGCGACGACGTCGCGAGCTGGACGCTGGCGACCGGAACACCGGCATCGGCGCAGGAGCTGGCCGACCTGGAGTTCGCCTGGCGGGCCATCCGGGCCGCGAAGTCGAACGCGATCCTGCTGGCCAGCGACGGCGCCACCGTCGGTATCGGCATGGGTCAGGTGAACCGGGTGGACTCCTCGCGCCTGGCCGTGTCGCGGGCCGGTGACCGGGCCAGCGGCTCGGTGGGCGCCTCCGATGCCTTCTTCCCCTTCCCGGACGGGCTTGAAGTGCTGCTCGAGGCCGGAGTGCGGGCCGTCGTGCAGCCCGGTGGGTCGGTGAACGACAAACTCTCCATCGCCGCCGCCGATGCGGCCGGAGTCACGATGTACTTCACCGGGACAAGGCACTTCGCTCACTGAGCCACCGCGCTTCGCGCACTGAGCGGCAGCTGACTTCTGGCAGGATAGGTAGACGTGACGGCGACGATCCTTGACGGCAAGGCAACCCTGGCGACCATCAAGTCCGAACTCAAGGAGCGCATTGCCAACCTGGCGGCCCGCGGGGTCGTCCCCGGGCTTGGCACCGTGCTCGTCGGTGACGATCCGGGGAGTGCCTGGTAC
The DNA here is from genome assembly GCF_900230215.1 of Jatrophihabitans sp. GAS493. Taxonomy (NCBI): domain Bacteria; kingdom Bacillati; phylum Actinomycetota; class Actinomycetes; order Jatrophihabitantales; family Jatrophihabitantaceae; genus Jatrophihabitans; species Jatrophihabitans sp. GAS493. The sequence continues at coordinate 1,538,172 of NZ_LT907982.1, forward strand.
GTCGGCGCCAAACACAAGGACTGCGCCGAGGTCGGTATCGCCAGCATCCGTCGTGACCTGCCGGCCTCGGCCACCCAGGCCGAGATCGAAGCTACGGTCGACGAGCTCAACGCCGACCCGGCCTGCACGGGGTTTCTGGTTCAGCTCCCGCTGCCGAAGGGGCGTGACGAGTACTCGGTGCTGGCCCGGGTCGACCCGGCGAAGGATGTCGACGGCCTGCACCCGATCAACCTCGGCCGGCTGGTGCTGAACAAGCAGGCGCCGATCGCCTGCACGCCGTACGGCATCGTCGAGCTGCTGCGTCGCTTCGACGTCCCGATCGCCGGGGCCGACGTCGTCGTGGTCGGACGCGGCACCACCGTCGGGCGCCCGCTCGGGCTACTGCTCACCCGCCGCACCGAGAACGCGACGGTCACCCTCTGCCACACCGGAACCCGCGACCTGGTCGCCCACGTGCGGCGGGCCGACATCGTGGTCGCCGCGGTCGGCGTCCCCGGGTTGATCACCGCGGAGATGGTGAAGCCGGGCGCCGCCGTTCTCGACGTCGGAGTGAGCCGGGTCGACGGCAAGATCGCCGGCGACGTAGCGGCCGACGTGGCCGAAGTCGCGGGTTTCCTGGCCCCCAATCCGGGCGGCGTGGGCCCGATGACCCGCGCGATGCTGCTGAGCAACGTCGTCGAGGCGGCCGAGCGGGCGCTGGGGTGAGTGCGGCCGTGCCCGCCCCCCATCCGTCGGTTCAGACGTCGGTCCGGCTCTGGATCAGACGGCAGCTGCACGGCCTGCGCGACCAGTGGCCGTTCATGCTGGTACTGCTGGTCTGTGCCGGCGGCTTCTTCGCCGGCGTGATCCGGCCCCAGCACTGGCTGCGGGCGGTCAGCGTGATGGCGGCCGGGATGCTCCTCGGGGCGTTGCTCAGGCTGGTGCTCCCGCCGGTGCGGGCCGGCTGGCTGGCGGTGCGCAGCCGGTCGCTGGACTGTGCCATCTACGCCGGGCTGGGTGTGCTGACGTTCACCTTCGGGGTCCTTGTTCACGGCTGAGCTGTCGCGAGGACTAGCCTGTGGGGCGATTCGATCTATCTACCTCGTTTAGGAGTGCTCCATGTCTGCACCTGCTCGCCGTGGCAAGGCCACCGTCGTCGGCGCCGGTTTCTACGGATCCACCACTGCCCAGCGGCTGGCTGAGTACGACGTCTTCGAGACCGTCGTCCTCACGGACATCGTCGAGGGCAAGCCGGAGGGCCTCGCGCTCGACCTGAACCAGTCTCGCCCGATCGAGGGCTTCGAGACGACGGTCGTCGGCGCCACCACCACCGCGGACGGCGGCGGCTACGAGGCCACCGCCGGTTCGGACGTCGTCGTGATCACCGCCGGTCTGCCCCGCAAGCCGGGTATGAGCCGCATGGACCTGCTCGAGGTGAACGCCGGGATCGTGCGGTCGGTGGCCGAGAACATCGCCAAGCACTCGCCGAACGCCGTCATCATCGTCGTCTCCAACCCGCTGGATGAGATGACCGCGCTGGCCCAGCAGGCCTCCGGGTTCCCGAAGGAACGCGTCTTCGGCCAGGCGGGCGTGCTCGACACCGCCCGCTTCACCAACAACGTCGCCACCACTCTGGGCGTCCCGGTCGGCTCGGTCACCACACTGACCCTGGGTTCGCACGGCGACACCATGGTGCCGGTCCCGTCCGCCTGCTTCGTCGACGGCAAGCCGCTGGCCGACGTGCTGGACGCCGAGAAGATCGAGGAGTTGGTCACCCGCACCCGCAACGGTGGCGCCGAGGTTGTAGCGCTGCTCAAGACCGGCTCGGCTTACTACGCCCCGTCCGCTGCCGCGGCCCGGATGGCCCGCGCGGTCATCACCGACTCCGACGCCGTGATCCCGGCCTGCGCCTGGGTCGACGGCGAGTACGGCATCTCCGGCGTGTACCTCGGTGTCGAGGCCCAGATCGGGGCCGGCGGGGTCAAGAAGGTCGTCGAGCGCGACCTCACCGCCTCCGAGCTGGAAGGCCTGAAGGAGGCGGCCGAAGCCGTCCGGGCCAAGCAGGCCGACGTAGCCACCCTGTAGCACCGCCCCCCCTGACGTTGTGGGGTGTTTTCTTCCCGGAATCCGGGAAGAAAACACCCCACGTTTCGTTTTCCGGTGCGTTCAGAGGAACTGGCGGATCGTCGCCACCACGTACTCGGGCCGCTCGGTGAGGTCAGCCCAGGTGAACCGCAGAACTCGCCAACCTGTGGCGATCAGATCGTTCTGACGCCGGCGGTCGTTGCGGAAGCGGTCGACGTCGACGTGGTAGGCCATGCCGTCCATCTCGATCGCGACCTGGCTCGACAGCAACGCGACGTCGACGATTCCGATGCGACGCCCCCGCCAATAGACGGGGTGATTGGCCCGCCATCCGGTGATGCCGGCATCGCGGAGTAAGCGATGCAGCCGCCGCTCGGACTCAGCCGCCGCCCGGTCGCCCATCAGTTGTGCGATGTGCCGCAGTGTGGCATTTCCCCGATGCCGGGGCTGCCGCTGCAACCGTGTCAACACGTGTTCAGGCGTAATCCATCCCTGCTGAAGGCCACGATCGGCCAGCTTCACCGCCGCCGATCGCGGGAGGGTGGTGAGGTGATCGAGCAGGCTCGTCGGTCGGGACGTGATCGGAAGGTGCCGGCGAGTGGTCTGCCCGACGATGGGCGTCCGGGTGCGATGAACGCGAACCCACTCCGGCGGATAGACCCGCCGGGCATGGGCGATGAGCACGTGGATCTGCGCCGGCTCGGCCTCGATGAAGCCCCACAGATGCGCGGCTGAGGTGAACCCGACTACTCCGTCAGTGGCGATGGCGGCCGCCCACAGCTTCGCCGCGAGGGTGACCGGCGCACCGCGAACCAGGAAGACACCGGCCAGAATTGGCACGAGCTGCCCACCGTCACGTAGTCGACCGATGCCGGAGCTGGAGACGTCGTAGCGGATGAGCTGTCGTCGGGAGATCACGCCGCCCTGACGCCGGGCCAGGGCGGCCCACGTCGTCGGGTGCGAGGCGAATCTCTGGTTTGTTCGCGGCGGGTACAGCGGTGCGGGCACCAGAACATCATCGGCGAAGCGCATCCTCCGACCCGGAGTTATCCACAGGTGTGGCCGGCGGCCGATTTTCAGTTGGGGAGTTTTCTTCCCGGAATCCGGGAAGAAAACTCCCCACAACGCGAGGGCGGGACAGACCCCGCTCAGCCGTTCTGGTCGCGGCGGAGCACCTGGAGCAGTTCCTCGTAGGGCCCGACCAGATAGGCCTGGTCACCCGGTTCGAAGCGGGTGTCGCGGCGCGGCGGGTACTCCATCGCCCCGCCGAGCCGGCTGATCGCGATCACCCGGGTGCGGGCACTGAGCTCGTGCATGGTGGCGCCGGCCAGCCCGCCGCCTACGGCCACGGTGAGGCGCCCGACCAGGAAGGGCTGCCGGTCGACGTAGAACGTGTTGAGCACATCGAGTCCCAGAGCGGCCCCGACGAACCAGGGTGCGGCCAGCGCCGAGGTGGAGCGGACGTGCTGGAAGCCGAACCCGCGCTCGATGGTGCGGGCCAGTTGCCGGTCGAAGACCCGCAGCACCACGGGCACGTCGGCGCTGCGCTCGGCCAGCAGGTCGTCCACCGCGAGGCCGGTCTCGATGTTGGCCAGGTCGTTACTGGTGAGGACGGCCACCGCACTGGCACCCGGCAGGTTGGCCGCCATCAGGTTCTGCGGGATTGTCGAGTCGCCGATGATGATCGGCACACCGGTGCTGCGAGCGGCGGCCAGGAAGCGGTTGTTCTCGTCCCGTTCCAGCACGACCACGTCACGCCCCTCGGCCAGCAGCCCCTCCAGCACCCGCATGCCGACCGAGCCGAGTCCGATCAGCACCACGTGATCGCTCAATCCGCTGGCCGCCCGCCGCCCGGCAGTGGCCTCGATGCGCCGGCTGATGAGGAGGTTGGTGAGCATCGCGTAGACCACCGTCACCAGGGTGGCGCCGATGATCATCAGCGCGATCGCCCAGAGCCGCAGCCAGAGCCGCTGGTGGGCGAAGGAGAAGTCCCCGAAGCCGACCGTGGTCAGCGTCTCGGTGGTGAAGTACGCCGAGTCGACCAGCCCCATGTGCGGCCGGCTCCCCTCCTCGGACTGGTAGGAGCCCATCAGTAGCAGGATGGAGACGACCGCGACCCCGAAGAGCGCCAGCAGCGTGGCCCACAGCGATCGCTCGGTCTCGGCCAGGAAGCCGCCGGTGACGCTGCGGGCCTGCCGGAAGGCCGATCGGATCCGGTGGCTCGCCGGCAGCGAGTCATCGCCCCCGGCCGTGGCCCGGAGATCCTCGAACTCCTCGGCCGGCCCGATCAGGGTCACCACGTCGCCAGGGTCGGCGTGCACGTCGCGTCCCGGGCAGATGAGCATCTCGGCGTCGTCGGCCTGGGGCACCACGGCGATGGGTGCGAGGTCACCGAAGATCGCCCGGAGCTTCCCGGGGACGCTGACCCGGCGGTGGGCCACGATGAACTCCTTGCCGCCGAGGTTCAGCACGTGGTGCTGGCGGCGCACGCAGGACTCGACGAACGTCGGGGCGGCTAGTTCGGCGACGTCCAGCACGGTCCCAGGCCCGGTGAGGCGCTGCACGGCGCGCCCCACCGCGGCGTTGGTCAGGGAGACCACCAGCCGCATGTCCGGTCGCATCTCGCGGGCCAGCAGCGCCACGCCCAGATTGTGCAGGTCGCCCTCCTCGGCGCAGATGAGGGCCGCCGCGGTCTCCACCCCGGCTAAGCGCAGCGTGGTCATCCGGCGGGTGTCGCCGGTCATCCGGCGCACCCCGAGGCTGTCGACGATTCGGGCCAGCCGGGCCGAGGCGCCGTCGTCGACCACGATCACCTGCTCGCCGGCCGCCTGCAGCTGCTCGATCACCCGCAGGCCGACGTCGTGCAGCCCGCAGACGATGGTGTGGCCGCTCCACTGCTCCTGCTCCCCGGTGGTAGGGGGCGGTACCGCGGGAGCGCTCACGGACGCATCCTCCGGATCGGCGGGTGGCTCATTGGCGGATCATGACGGGAAGGTGTTTCGTGAAGATTGCTAACGGCCAGCAAACAAGCGCCCTGCAGATCGGGACGGGCGCTCAGCTAGATTCCAGCACCGCATCCCGGAGCACGTCCAGCCCGACACTGCCGACGTCCAGCGCCCGCCGGTGGAAGGCCTTGAGGTCGAAGGGGCGTCCAGCTGCGACGGCGGCCTCCCGGGCCTGATCGCGCAGCTGCAGCCAGGCCCGCTCGCCGAGCTTGTAGGAGGGCGCCTGGCCCGGCCAGCCGAGGTAGCGATCCAGCTCGAAGCGGAGCACCTCCGTCGGCTGCAGGCAGTTCTGCGACAGCAGGCTCCAGGCCTTCTCATACGTCCAGGCGCCGCCTCCCACCGCGGCCGGGGCGCGGAAACCGCAGTGCACGCCGACGTCCACCACCACCCGGGCCGCGCGCAAGGACTGCCCGGCCAGCATCCCGAGGTAGTCGCCGGGGTCGTCGAGGTAGCCGAGCTCGGCCATCAGCTGCTCGGCGTAGAGGGCCCACCCCTCGCCGTGCCCGGAGACCCAGCACCCCAGCCGCCGCCAGCGGTTGAGCTGCTCGTGCCGGTAGACCGTCTGACCGACCTGCAGGTGATGGCCGGGGACGCCCTCGTGGTACACCGTCGTTCGCTCCTGCCAGGTGGTGAACTCCGTCATGCCTGCCGGGACTGACCACCACATCCGGCCCGGGCGGCTGAAGTCCTCGCTCGGGCCGGTGTAGTAGATGACGCCGGTGCTGGTCGGGGCGATCCGGCACTCCAACCGCCGCACCGGCTCCGGGATGTCGAAGTGGGTGTCGGCCAGGGCATCGATCGCCTCATCGGAGACCCGCTGCATCCAATCTCGCAGGGCCCGGGCGTCATCCAGGCGGCGGGCCGGATCGCGGTCCAGGTGCTGCACCGCCTCGGCCACCGTCGCCCCCGGATGGATGCGTCCGGCCGTGTCGCGCATCGCCTGAGTGATCCGGGACAACTCCTGCTGGCCCCATTCGTAGGTCTCCTCCAGATCGACCGAGGTGCCCAGAAAAGAACGGGAGAGGAGGGCGTACCGCTCCCGTCCGACGGGGTCCGCCGCCGGTGCGCCGGGCAGCAGCTCATCGGCCAGGAAGCCGGCCAGCCGCTGGTAGGCCTCGGCGGCCGACCCGGCGGCCGCCCGCAGCTGCGAAGCGGCCGCCTCGCTGCCCGCGCGCTGGCCGCCGTCACCGGCCAACTTGGCGAAGAAGCCGTCCGGGCCGACGTTCTCACCGGCCTGCTTGATGGCCGCCTCCACCTGACGACGGGCCGCCACCTGACCCCGGTCGCGGGCGACCCGCAGCGACTCGATGTAACCGTCCAGGGCGGGCTGCACCTGCTGCAGACGTGCGGTGAGGACCTGCCAATCCTGCGCGGTTTCGGTCGGCATCAGGTCGAAGACGTCGCGGACGTCCTGCACCGGACTGGCGATGTTGTTCAGCCGGCGCAGGTCCTCGCCCTGCTCGTGCAGCGACTCCTCCACCCCGAGCCGCTCACGGGCCGCGGCGACGCTCACCCGGTCGATGGGGTCCAACCCGGTGCCGGTGGCGGTGAAGTCGGACACGGCCCGATCCAGGGCAGCCAGTGTGTCCCGGCGCAGCTGCGAGCGGGCGGCGAGCCCGTCCGGGGAGAGATCGGGCAGTTGCGCGTCGAAGCCGAGCACTCCCTGCGCGGTGGCGAAGATCGGGTCGAGCGCGGCGTAATCGTCGAGGTAGCTGTCGAGCTGGGTGTCAACCGCGCTCTGTGCGCGCACGAATTCGGCCATTTCTGAACGATAGTGGGGGTGCGTCTGGGGGTCCTGAGGCGAGGAGATATCTTGAAGCCAAGAAACCGTTGACCGTGCTGGAGGCAAGCCGAACCATGTCGAAGATCAAGGTTGAGGGAACCGTCGTCGAACTTGATGGCGACGAGATGACCCGCATCATCTGGCAGTTCATCAAAGACAAGCTCATCCTCCCGTACCTCGACGTCAACCTCGAGTACTACGACCTCGGCATGGAGCACCGCGACGCCACCGACGACCAGGTGACGATCGACGCGGCCAACGCCATCAAGAAGCACGGCGTCGGCGTCAAGTGCGCCACCATCACCCCCGACGAGGCCCGCGTCGAGGAGTTCGGCCTGAAGAAGATGTGGAAGTCGCCCAACGGCACGATCCGCAACATCCTGGGCGGCGTCGTCTTCCGCGAGCCGATCATCATGAGCAACGTGCCGCGTCTGGTGCCGGGCTGGACCAAGCCGATCGTCATCGGCCGTCATGCCTTCGGTGACCAGTACCGCGCCACCGACATGAAGGTTCCGGGCAAGGGCACGCTGACGCTGAAGTTCACGCCCGAGGACGGTGGCGAGCCGATCGACCTCGAGGTCTTCGAGTTCCCGGGCGCCGGCGTCGCGATGGCCATGTACAACCTGGACGACTCGATCCGCGACTTCGCCCGCGCCTCTCTGCGCTACGGCCTGGCCCGCAACTACCCGGTCTACCTCTCGACCAAGAACACCATTCTCAAGGGGTATGACGGACGCTTCAAGGACATCTTCGCCGAGGTCTTCGAGGCCGAGTTCAAGGCCGACTTCGAGGCCGCCGGAATCACCTACGAGCACCGCCTGATCGACGACATGGTCGCCGCGGCGATGAAGTGGGAGGGCGGCTACGTCTGGGCCTGCAAGAACTACGACGGCGACGTCCAGTCCGACACGGTGGCTCAGGGCTTCGGCTCGCTGGGCCTGATGACGTCCGTGCTGATGACTCCGGACGGCAAGACGGTGGAGGCCGAGGCCGCGCACGGCACGGTCACCCGCCACTACCGCCAGCACCAGGCCGGCAAGCCGACCTCGACCAACCCGATCGCCTCGATCTTCGCCTGGACCGGCGGCCTCAAGCACCGCGGGCTGCTGGACGGCCAGCCCGAGGTCACCGCCTTCGCTGAGACGCTGGAGCGGGTCTGCATCGAGACCGTCGAGTCGGGTCAGATGACCAAGGACCTGGCCCTGCTGATCAGCAAGGACGCCCCGTGGCTCACCACGGAGGACTTCCTGGCCGCCATCGACAGCAACCTCAACAAGGCCCTGTCGAGCCAGTGAGCAATTAGGGCGCTGACGCGTGGACTACCAGAGCAGAGTGGCCCGGCTGCGTGAGCAGCTGGCCGAGGTCGGACCGGACCAGCCGGTGCGGCTGCGGAAGAAGACATCGAACCTGTTCCGTCCGCGAGCCAAGGCGCCCGGCACCCTGGATGCCGAGCTCTTCAACGGGGTTCTCTCGATCGACGTCGAGGCGCGCACCGCTGATGTAGGTGGGATGACCACCTACGAAGACCTGGTCGCGGCGACGCTGCAGCATGGGCTGATGCCGCTGGTCGTCCCGCAGTTGAAGACGATCACCCTCGGTGGCGCGGTGACCGGTCTGGGGATCGAGTCCTCCTCCTTCCGCAATGGCTGCCCGCACGAGTCGGTGCTGGAGATGGACATCCTGCTCGGCGACGGCACCCTGGTGACCGCCGCGCCGGGTGGGGATAACGCCGATCTCTTCTATGGATTCCCGAACAGTTACGGCTCACTCGGGTACGCGCTGCGGTTGCGTATCGAGCTGCAGCCGGTGAAGTCCTTCGTGCACCTGCGGCACCTGCGTTTCGATGATCTGGCCAGCTGCGTCGAGGCGATGCATCAGATCGCCACCAGCGGCGAGTACGGCGGGGAGGCGGTGGACTTCCTCGACGGAACCTGGTTCACCCCGTCCGAGAGTTACCTCAGCCTGGGCACCTTCAGCGACACCGCGCAGAGCGTCTCCGACTACACCGACCAGAAGATCTACTACCGCTCGATCCAGCAGAAGCGGCAGGACTGGCTCACCATCGCCGACTACATCTGGCGCTGGGACACCGACTGGTTCTGGTGTTCGCGGGCCTTCGGGGCACAGAATCCGCGGCTGCGCAGATTGTGGCCGAAGCGTTATCGACGCTCTGACTTCTACTGGAAACTGATCGCCCTCAACCGGCGGGTGCACTTCGCCGAGCGGCTGGATCGCCGGCGTGGTCTGCCGGTGAGCGAGGAGATCGTCCAGGACATCGAGGTGCCGATCGACCGGGTCGCGGAGTTCGTCAGTTTCCTCAATGAAAGAACGGGGATTGAGCCCGTCTGGCTCTGCCCGCTGAAGCAGCGGGACGAGAACGCGGTGTGGGATCTCTACAAGTTCGATCCGTCCATCCTGTATGTAAATATCGGGTTCTGGTCCAGTGCCTACCTCCCCGACGGTGAGCAGGACGGCTACCACAACCGGGCCATCGAGGAGATGGTGGCCAAACTTGGTGGCCGAAAGTCTCTGTACTCGACGTCGTTCTACCCGGAAGATGAATTTTGGAGCATCTACTCGGGTTCGGCTTATAGAATGCTTAAGCGGAGATACGACTCCGATAACCGTCTCTTGGACTTGTACGAGAAGACCGTCGCACGAAGGTGAGGATTGCTCATGCAGCGAACGCCGACCGCCAAGGTTCTGTACACCACCCTTGGTCATCCGCAGTTGCAGATCAAGGATTATGACGACGTCTCGGCCGGCTCGCCGGATGCGAAGGCGACGATCACTGTTCGCAGTCCCAAGGCACTGTCCTACATGATCACCGCGCCGAGCACGCTCGGCCTTGCGCGGGCCTATGTCAGCGAGCAGCTCGATGTCGAGGGTGACCTGTACGAGGCGCTCTCAGCGATCTGGAACGACGGCGACGCCGACGTGCGCTTCGGAGCGCGCGTGCAGGCCCTGCTCAACCTCGACCCGAAGGCGCTGCGCTGGGTCGCCCCGCCGTCGGTCGAGATCGGGCCGCGGGGGCTGATGGGGCTACGTCACTCCAAGCGTCGCGATGCCCAGGTGATCAGCCACCACTACGACATCTCGAACAAGTTCTACGAGTACATCCTCGGGCCCTCGATGACCTACACCTGTGCCTGCTACCCGGATGAGACCTCGACGCTGGAGGAGGCCCAGGCACACAAGTACGACCTGGTCTGCCGCAAGCTCGGGCTGAAGCCGGGCATGCGCCTGCTCGACGTCGGCTGCGGCTGGGGCGGCATGGTCCGTCACGCGGCCAAGCATTACGGCGTCACCGCGCTCGGTGTCACCCTCTCCCAGCGGCAGGCTGAATGGGCGGCCAAGGCGATCGCCGCCGACGGCCTGGAGGGCGTGGCCGAGGTCAAGTACATGGACTACCGCGACGTCGACGACAGCGGCTACGACGCCATCTCCTCGATCGGGCTCACCGAGCACATCGGTATGAAGGAACTGCCGAACTACTTCGCATCCCTCTACGCCAAGCTACGCCCGGAGGGCCGGCTGCTCAACCACTGCATCACCCGCCCGACCACGACCGAGGGCGTGAAGAGCGAGGGATTCATTGACCGCTACGTCTTCCCCGACGGTGAACTGGAGGCCGTCGGCGTCATCACCGGCGTCATGCAGGATGCCGGCTTCGAGATCCGCCACGAGGAGAACCTGCGTGAGCATTACGCGATGACGCTGGCCGCCTGGGGTCGCAACCTGGAAGATAACTGGGACGCGGCGGTGGCCGAGGTCGGGTTGGAGCGGGCTCGGGTCTGGCGTCTCTACATGGCCGGTTCCCGGCTGGGCTTCGAGCGCCGCGGCATCGAACTGCACCAGGTCCTCGGGGTGCGGGTGGGCAACGGCGGCAAGGCCGGGGTCCCGCTGCGTCCCGACTGGGGGGTTTAGCCGCGGACTGTCCGTAGAATCGGGCAGTGTGATCGGCCGACATACCAACCCTGCTAGCAGGGTTCTCCCCTCGATGAGGGCTACCTGGTGAATAGCAGCATCCTGAACGTCGGAATCGTCATCGGGCTGATCCTGATCGAGGGCGTCTTCGTCGCGGCCGAGATCGCGCTCGTCTCGCTGCGCGAGGGTCAGGTCCGGGCCATGGCCGAGACCTCGCGGCGTGGTGCTGCGGTGGCCAAGCTCGTCCGTGACCCGAACCGGTTCCTGGCCGCGGTGCAGATCGGGGTCACCTCGACCGCGCTCCTCTCCAGCGCCTTCGGCGCGGTGACGCTCAGCGACGAGGCCAAGGACTTCCTGCTGCAGCACGGCTGGAGTGAGGGGTTGGCCGGGGCCACCGGCATCATCGGGGTCACGCTGATCATCTCCTTCGTCACGCTGGTCGTCGGCGAGCTGGCTCCGAAGCGACTCGGGCTGCAGCGGGCCGAGGCGGCGGCCCAACTCTTCGCCCCGGCGCTGAGCCGGATGGCCTCGCTGCTGCGGCCGGTGATCTGGCTGCTCTCCAAGTGCACCGATGGGCTGGTGCGGCTGCTCGGGGGTGACCCGAACACGGGGCGGGAGGCGATCAGCGAGGAGGAGCTGCGGGATCTGGTCTCCGTCCATGAATCGCTGACCAAGGACGAACGGCGCCTCATCGACGAGGTCTTCGCGGCCGGTGAGCGGTCGCTGAGTGAGGTGATGGTGCCGCGCACCGAGGTGACGTTCCTGGAGTCGTCACAGACGGTGAGCCGGGCGGCCAAGCTGGCCTTCGACTCGCCGCACTCGCGGTACCCGGTGATCGGGGCCAGCCAGGACGACGTGCGGGGCTTCGTGCACATCCGCGACCTGCTGACCGGGGAGGCCCGGGCCGATCACGGCCGCACGGTCGGTGACGTGCTGCGTGAGGTGAAGCAGCTGCCGGGGTCGAAGAACGTGCTGGTCGCGCTGTCGGAGATGCGTCGCGAGGGGCACCACCTGGCCATCGTGGTCGACGAGTACGGCGGGACCGATGGGATCGTCACCCTGGAGGACCTGATCGAAGAGGTGATCGGGGACATCCGCGACGAGTACGACGAGGCCGAGGCCGGCACCACCAGGATGCTCGGCGGGGTCGTCGAGATCGACGGGCGGGTCAACCTGAACGAGTTCACCGAGTCGACCGGGCTGAAGCTGGCCGAGGGGCCCTACGAAACGGCGGCCGGGTACGTGATGGCAGCGCTTGGACGGCTGCCGGCGGTGGGTGACTCGGTGGAGGCCGATGGGCACCGGCTGCTGGTGACCGAGGTGGACGGACGCCGGGCGGCCCGGATCCAGGTGACCCCGCCCGAACCCGCCGAGCCGGCCGAATAACCCCCTCGCTTTTGGCACACCTGCAGGGATAGTCCCTGCAGGTGTGCCAAAAGCGAACGCGGGGGTTAGGGGAGGCGGCCGGGGGTGCGGTCGATGATGACGTCCAGGTCGACCCCGGTCGGCAATGTGCCGAAGGCCAGCCCGTGATTGCCGGCCAGCCGGGACCCGATGAAGGCGTCGGCCACCGCGGCCGGGGCGTGGCGCAGCAGCAGCGAACCCTGCAGCACGAGGGCCAGCTGCTCGACCAGCCGGCGGGCGCGGTACTCCACCTCGGCCGGATCTTCCAGTGAGCGCAGCGCCGAGGCCCAGGCCGCGTCCAGCCGGGAGTCGGCCCCGGACGCCCCGCCGATCTCGGCGGCCAGCGCGTCGAGCGACTGCGGCGAGCTGGCCAGCGCCCGCAGCACGTCGAGGGCGTTGACGTTCCCCGACCCCTCCCAGATGCCGTTCAGCGGCGCCTCCCGGTAGAGGCGGGGCATCCCGGACTCCTCCGCATACCCGTTACCACCCAGGCACTCCAGCGCCTCGGCCACCATCGCCGGCTGCCGCTTGCAGACCCAGTACTTCCCCAGCGCGACCGCGATCCGGGCAAAGGCCTGCTCGTTGACGTCGCCGCGTAGCGAACGGTCCACCGCGCCGGCCAGGCGCAGCGTCAGCGTGGTCGCCGCCTCCGACTCCAGGGCCAGGTCGGCCAGCACGTTGCGCATCAGCGGCTTGTCGATCAGCGCCGAGCCGAAGGCCCAGCGATACCGGGTGTGGTGCACCGCCTGCATGAGCGCGGTGCGCATCCCGGCCGCCGAGCCGAGCGCGCTGTCCAGACGGGTCATCGTCACCATCTCGATGATGGTGCGCACCCCCCGCCCCTCCTCGCCGACCAGCCAGGCGACGGTGCCGTCGAACTCCGGCTCACTGCTGGCGTTGCTGCGGTTGCCGAGCTTCTCCTTCAGCCGCTGGATGCGGAAGACGTTGCGCTCCCCGCCCGGCAGCACCCGCGGCACCAGGAAGCAGCTGAGGCCACCCGGCGCCTGGGCCAGCACCAGGAAGAGGTCGTTCATCGGGGCACTGGTGAACCACTTGTGCCCGCGCAGTGTCCAGGTCCCGTCGGCCTGGGCGGTGGCCACCGTGGAGTTGCTGCGGACGTCCGAACCGCCCTGCTTCTCGGTCATCCCCATCCCGGCCAGCAGGCCCGGCTTGCGCAGCGGATCCGACAGGCCGGGGGAGTAGCTGCGGCTGGTCAGACCGGGCTCGTAGAGCGCCGACAGCTCCGGGGCCGCCCGTAGCGCCGGGACAACGGCGTAGGTCATCGAGATCGGACAGGTGTGCCCCTGCTCCACCGCGCTCCAGACCGAGATCCCGGCCGCCCGGGCGACATGCGCGCCCGGACGTGGGTCGCTCCAGGCGGCACCGGCCAGGCCGGCGCTCACCGCGACATCCATCAGGCGGTGGTAGGAGGGATGGAACTCGACCTCGTCGATGCGGTGGCCGTAGCGGTCATGGGTCTGCAGCACCGGTGGGTGATCATTCGCCTCGAAACCCCAGCGTTGCGCCTCTTCGGAGCCGGCCAGCCGTCCGATGCGGTGCAGTTCCTCGGCGTGCCAGCCGGCGCCCTCGCGCTTCAGCGCCCCGAGAACGACCGGGTCCTGCGCGACATCGTGGCCGACCAGCGGCGGGACCTGGTTGGTCACCTCATGAGTGGCTGAGTCGGTAGCAGGTGACGTGGTTTCACGTGAGAAAACGGTGCTCATGGAAAGTCAGTGAATCATGCTTTGGTGATGCTGGCAGAATGTTGATACATGTCCCACCCCGCGTCTGTTCCACGCGTCTTCTCCGGCGCGCAGCCCACTTCGACCTCCTTCCACCTGGGCAACTATCTCGGTGCGTTCCGCCAGTGGGTGCCGCTGCAGGACAGCCATGATGCGATCTACTGCGTGGTCGATCTGCACGCCATCACCCTGGAGCCGCCGGAGCCGGCGGTGCTGCGCGAGCGCACCCGGATCGCCGCCGCGCAGATGCTGGCCTCAGGCATCGACCCCGACCGATCCACCCTCTTCGTCCAGAGCCATGTGGCCGCCCATACCCAGCTCTCCTGGGTGTTGGAGTGCGTCGCCGGCTACGGCGAGGCGAGTCGGATGACCCAGTTCAAGGACAAGTCGAGCCGCGGGTTACCGGTCTCGGTGGGCCTGCTGACGTACCCGATGCTGATGGCGGCCGACATCCTGCTCTACCAGGCCGACGAGGTGCCCGTCGGTGAGGACCAGCGCCAGCACATCGAGCTCACCCGCGACCTCGCGCAGCGCTTCAACGCCCGCTACGGCGAGACGTTCACCGTGCCGAAGGGTTTCATCCCCAAGCAGTCAGCCAAGATCCTGGATCTGCAGGACCCGACGGCCAAGATGAGCAAGTCACTGGGCGACGCCGGGACGCTGAACCTCCTCGACGACCCGGCCGTGCTCACCAAGAAGATCAAGCGGGCGGTCACCGACACCGACTCCGACATCCGCTACGACCCGGAGCAGAAGCCGGGCGTCTCGAACCTGCTGGCGATCCTCGCCTCGGTGACCGATCAGGACGTGCTCAAGGTGGCCGACGAGTACTCCGGCCAGGGGTACGGCCAGCTGAAGGTGGCAGTGGCCGACGCGGTCGTCGCCTTCTGTGCGCCGCTGGCCGAGCGCAGTGGCAAGCTGCTGGCCGACCCGGCCGAGCTCGACCGCATCCTGGCCAAGGGCGCCGACCGCGCCCGGGAGGTGGCCGATCCGACGCTGACCGACGCCTACGCCAAGGTCGGCTTCCTGCCGCCGGCTGCCCGGGCATGAGCGCCACCCTCGGGGTCGTCATCGACATCCCGGAGCCACACTCGACGGTACTGACCGGCTGGCGGCGAAGTGTCGGCGATCCGCAGGCCGACATGATCTGGCCGCACGTCACGCTGCTGCCCCCGACGGCCATCGCCAAGGTCGACCTGGACGAGATCGAGTCGCACCTGGCCAAGGCGGCCGAGGCCTGCGGTCCGTTCCCGATGCACCTGGCCGGCACCGGCACCTTCCGCCCGCTCTCCCCGGTCGTCTTCATCCAGGTCGCCCGCGGACTGGCCGAATGCGAGCTGCTGGAGAAGGCGATCCGCAGCGGCCCGCTGGCCCGTGACCTGGAGTTTCCGTACCACCCACACGTCACGGTGGCCCACGACGTCGACGAGGACGCCCTGGACACCGCATACAGCGGCCTGTCGGATTACATCGCCCGCTTCGTCGTCGATCGCTTCACCCTCTTCGAGCGGGGGCCGGGCGGCGGCTGGACGCAGCGGCGCCATTACCAACTGGGTACGGCCGGGCCGGAATCGGGTACGAACTAGCGCATGACGGTCCCGGCGGCAAAGCAACGCTGGGCCGCGCTGCGAACGCGCTACCACTGGCTCGACCATGTTCTCGTCGCCTACCAGCAGTACACCGACACCAAGGGCAACTACTACGCCGCCGGAATCACCTACTTCAGCTTCCTGGCCATCTTCCCGTTGATGTTCCTGGCCGTGTCGGTGAGCGGCTTCGTCCTCGGCAACAACAGCGACCTGCACGATGAGCTCTTCGACAACATCACCAAGAACGTCCCGGGCGGGTTCGGCGACACCCTGAAGACCGCCATCGACGCGGCCATCGACCAGCGGGCGGCCGTCGGGTTGATCGGTCTGGTCGGTGTGCTGCTCAGCGGCCTGGGGTGGATCGCCAATCTGCGACAGGCCTCGAACTCGGTCTGCGGGGTCGACCCGATCAAGCGGAACTTCGTGATGGCGAAGCTCATCGACGGCGTCGTGATGATCGGTTTCGGGATCGGGATCACGCTGTCGCTGGTGCTCAGTGTGGGCGGCACCGCCTTCGCGCACCAGGTCGCCGAGGCACTGAACGTCGACCACATCTGGGGCGCGGCGGCGGGGTTCTCCGTGCTGGGGCTGCTGCTGGCCGTCCTCGGCGACATGATCGTGCTCCTGTGGGTATTCGCCCGCTTCCCGAACGCCCGGATCCCGCGCTGGGTGCTGCTGCGGGGTGCCCTGCTGGCCGCGCTCGGGCTGGAGGTGCTGAAGTTCATCGGGACGGCCTACATCGCTCGGATCGCCACCAGCCCGCTCTACGGGGTGCTGGGGAGCATCATCGGTGTCCTGGTCTGGATAAATCTGGTGGCACGGTACCTGCTCTTCACCACGACCTGGACTGCAACGGCCAGCGGAGTGGTGCTCGACCCGGCGGCGGCCGATGCCGCGGCGGCCGCGGAACTGGCTCGGATCGAGGCCGAACAGGCCGTGGAGCCTGAACTCTCCCCGACGCAGGAGTTGGAGCTGGAGCTACGTAGTAGGTGGCGACGACGGTAAGCGGCGGTAAGGGGGCCGCTGCTAGCCGTGTTTGCGATGCAGGCCGAACCGGCGGATCGCGACGACGGAGCCCGCGATGATCAGCAGACCGGCAACGATTATCGGTACGTCCTCGTGCCATTGACGACGGGTGGTGGCAGCGGCGAGTAGTTCGCGTTCCTGAGTCGTGCGGGCCGCGATCGACGCGGCCGCGCTCTGGGTGGCCCGGATGTCGTCCGGCGTCTGGACGGCTGCGTCCAGGTGCCCGACCGGTGCGACGGTGGCCGGCAGCGCGTAGCCCCAGTTGAAGAGCTTCGCCGCCTGCTGCCACTGATCCAGCGGCCAGCGCTCCGCCCGCAGGAAGACCACGCCGAGCCGCCGGCCGTTGCGCTCGGTGGCCGCGACGTAGGTGTGCGAGGCGGCGTCGGTGTACCCGATCTTCGATACCAGCGCCCCGGGGACCGCGTCCATGAAGGGGTTGCCCTGATTGGTGATCTGGAAGGGGGAGGTGGCCAGCGGGCCGACCTTCTCGGCCGGCATCTCGGCGGTGCGAGCCTGGTCGTAGGCCACGAAGCGCGGCATGTTGACCGCGGCTCGCAGGATCAGCGACATGTCGTACGCGCTGGTCAATTGCTGCCAACCGTCCAGGCCGGATGGCGTCTGCACGAACGTGTCGTAGGCACCGAGACTCATCGCGGTCTTGTTCATCAGGTCGACCGTGTGCGCCACCCCGCCGGCCGCTTCGGCCAGTGCCGCCGCGGTGTCGTTGCCGGAGACGAGCAGCAGTCCCTTGAAGAGTTGGTCGATGGTGTACTTCCCGCCGGCCACGATCCCCACCGCCGAGCCTTCGGCGTTGGCTGCCGACTGGCTCACCGTGACGGTTCGGGTGCCGGGCAGCAGGGGCAGCAGCGTGACGCTGGTGAGCGTCTTGAGAATGCTCGCCGGCTGGTAGCGACCGTGCGGGTCCCGGGCGGCCAGCACCGCACCGGTGTCGAGGTCGACCAGCGTCCAGGCCGCCGCGGTGATGCCGGCGGGGAGCGCGGGAGCTCCGGTCGGCTTCACCAGACCGCGGCTGTGCAACGCCGACCCGCCGACGAGTTCGCCGTTCGGGCCGATGCCGCCAGCCGGCGGGTGTGGGTCGGGGCTATCGGGTGAACGACCGCTGGCACTCGGGGTCGGGGCAGGCGGCGGCACGACGTGGCTGGAGCTGGATGGGGATGCCGAGGAGGAGGGCGCCGAGGAGGTCGGCGCGGCCGGTGCTCCGGAGTCGTTCAGGGGTGCGGCGTAGGCGATCCCGCAGTTCAGGAGCACCAGCGTCCCCGCCGTAGCGAGCGCCGCTCGCCGGGCAAGGTTGCGCATTCGATCAGCTTATGGGGAGTTAACGCCGCAGCCGGTGAAGGCGAGTCGGCGTGTACGGAAAATGCCGCCACTAACCTTGGCTAACCTTGATCCATGCAACTCACACGCCGGGTCTCCTGGCTTCTGCTGGCCTTCGGCGTCTGGTCCTGGATCATCTGGCCGACCTTCCTCAAGAACATCTGGAAGGATCCGCGCTCCTGGAACGACGGGATGACTGCCTTCTTCACCGTGCACCTGCTGCTCACCGTGGCGTCGCTGGCCTTCGGCACCGCGATCGGGATCCTCGGCCTGCGTGGAGTTCGAGCGGCTTCGGCGGCAGTGCGCTAACCGGCGGCAGTGCGCTAACCGGCGGCAGTGCGCTAAACCACCGGGACCGAGACGTCCCGGCCGCCCTCCTGGGTTAGCCGAGCCCCCATCCGCACCAGCGCCGGGGCCGGCACGAAGCCGCCGGCGACGAGTGCCTCCCCCTGTACGAAGTTGCGCGACATCTGTAGCAGCTGCGGGGGCACGAACCCGAAGATCTCGCCCAGCTCGGCCAGATCGGCCGTCGAGTTCATTCTCATCAACGCCAGGTTGTCGCACTGCGAGATCACCTGCGGGTGCAGCTTGGACGGGCGCTGGGTCGAGAGGAGAAGCCAGAGGCCGTACTTGCGGCCCTCGGCGGCGATCTGGATCAGCCGCTCGGTGATGGCCGCCTGCACCGAGTTGGACGGCTGGGCCGGGCAGAGGTTGTGCGCCTCGTCGATCACGATCAGCGTCGGGGTGCGACTCTCCCGGTTGGCCCAGAGGCGCTCGACCAGCGCCAGACTCACCGCATGGGGCTCGAGCGGATGCTCAAAGCCGCCGAGGTCCATCACCGTGACCCGGGCCCCGGTGGCCACCACCTCCGATGCCGACGCGTTCTCGGCGGCGAACACCTCCCAGCTCGTCAAACCCAGGTTCTCGATCCGCTGCGCCAGCGCCCGATCGTCGGCGCCCCCGGCCCGCAGCCGCTCGATCATCTCGCCCAGGCTCTGCGCGGTGAGGTTGGCCATCATGTGAATGAAGAGGTTGTACTCACCGCGATCGACCAGCGGATCGAGCTGGAGCACCGCGGCCTGGGCCTGGCGCGGCAGCGTCATGAAGCGCATCCGCAGTGGCTGCCCGCCGCCGGCGTTCGAGCGAAGCACCCGCACCTCGGCCTCGCCCAGCCGTTGGGCGTCGGCGGCGGTGGTCTCGGGCCGGGTGTCACCCAGACGCACGAAGTCGGCGTTCGGGTCGAGAATGACCATCCGCAGATTGGTGTCGAGCAGCAGCTGTTCGAGGATCACGCCCAGCGCGTAGGTCTTGCCGGAGCCGCTCTGACCGCAGAGAAAGGTGTGCCGATTGAATCCGGCCGCCCGTAGCCGGGCCGCGACGTCGAGAGCCCCGTTGCGCCAGGTTCCGATCGTCATCCCGGCGCCGCTGTCGCGCTGCAGGGCCTCGATCACGGCGGCGTCGGCCGGGACAACGGTGGCCGCGGCGAAGGGGCGCCGCCCGGAGCGCCGGGGCACGCCGTCGGCGTCGAGCAGGCCGATGACCGAGCCTGCGCTGATCACCGCGGTGCCGGTGGATTCAGGAGCCTGCTCGAGGACCTGGCCCAGGAAACTCGCCGAATCCGGTGTCTGGAGCAGTATCAGGTCGCCGAGCAGCAGCGCGTCGTCGCCTCCGCGATAGGTGAAGGTACGCCCGTCGGTGGAGACGGCGACAGGGGATGTAGTGAGTGGATCGGCGGGTGCGTCAGCGTTGGCAGTCACGAACCCAGTCTGGCGCGCAGGGCGGGTACCCGAGTCATCCGACGGAGATGAAACCCGATATCACCCGACCCAGCTGAAACCCGAGATCACCCGCGCGGGATGAATACAAGGATCGATGACCGCGGTCAAGCTGAGCGCTAGCCATGCTTCGCTAATGAGGGAATGATCGATGCCGCGCTGGAAATCTGATTTGATCCCGGTCTCGCTGCGCTCGTATCAGCGAAGGTGGCTGCGCGCCGACGTGCTGGCCGGCGTCACGCTGGCCGCGGTCGCCATCCCGGAGACGATGGGCTACACCTCGATCGCGCAGATGCCGATCGTGACCGGCCTCTACACGATCATCTTCCCGACGGTGCTCTTCGCGCTGCTGGGTTCGTCGAAGCTGCTCGTGGTGGGCGCTGACTCCGCAACCGCGGCGATCCTGGCCGCCGGCCTGGCGGGGGTGTCGATCTCCGGGCTGACCCCGGACTCGCCGAAGTGGGTGGCCTTCGCCGGCCTGACGGCGCTGGTCTGCGGTGGTCTGCTGGCTATCGCTCGGTTGCTGCGCCTCGGCTTCCTCGGTGACTTCCTCTCGGCCTCGGTACTGATCGGCTTCCTCACCGGCGTCGGCATACAGGTCCTCTCCGGCCAGATCCCGGACATGTTGGGAATCTCGGGCGGAACCGGGAACTGGTTCAAAAAGCAGTGGCATTGGATCACCTCGCTGTCGCAGATCAGCTGGACCACCTTCGCCTTCGCCGCCGGGGCCATCCTCATCATTCTGGGGTTCGGCCGCTTCGCCCCGAAGATCCCCGGTGCGATCGTCGCCGTGGTGCTGTCGATCGTGCTCTCGGCGACCCTCGACGCATCGGCGCACGGAGTGGCGATCGTGGGGGCGGTGAAGGGGGGATTTCCGCCGGTCGGTCTTCCCTCCGGGATCACCTGGAGCGACGTGCCGAAGGTGATCGCGGTGGCCTTCTCCTGCGCGGTGCTGATCATTGCTCAGAGCGCGGCGACCTCGCGTAGCTTCGCGATGAAGCACGGCGACCCGGTCGACATCAACCGTGACCTGATCGGACTCAGTGGCAGCAACATCGCGGCCGGACTCACCGGCACGTTCGTGGTCAACGGCAGCCCGACCAAGACCCAGATCCTGGACGGGCAGCGCGGCCGCACCCAGCTGGCGAACCTCACGATGTCGGTGGTGACCCTGCTGGTGGTGTTGTTCTTCACGGGGGTGTTGAAGGACATGCCCGAGGCGGTGCTGGGTGCGATCGTCTTCCTGGTCGGCGTCGACCTCATCGACGTCTCCGGGCTGCGGCGGATCTACCGGCGTCGGGTCGTCGAGTTCGCCATTGCCGCCGTCACCGGCTTCGTGGTCTTCGCGATCGGCGTCGAGCAGGGCATCATCCTGGCCATCGTGTTGTCGATCCTGGAGATCGTCCGTCGCCAGTACAACCCGACCTACTTCGTCGTCGGAGTGAACAAGGAGGGCGAGCCGACCTACCAGCCGGCGATCGCGGGGGCCCAGAGCGAGCCGGGTCTCATCGTCTTTCGCTACGACGCCGACCTCTTCTACGCCAACGTCAACCGCTTCGTCGACGACGTGGAGAGGCTCATTTCAACTGCGCCGGATCCGGTGCGCTGCCTGATCCTCGATGCGGCCGCCCTGTCGGATGTCGACTACTCCGCGGGGATCAGTCTGGCCAATCTGCTGGAGTACCTGGGTGTGCACCACATTGAATTCAAGATCGCCCGGGTCGACTCAGAGTTGCATCGGACGCTGGTCAGCTACGACCTGATGGAACTCATCGGTGAGCAGAACGTCTACGGCAACCTCGTCGATGCGGTCGCCGCCTTCCGGAGCGAAGCGCGACCGGTCTGAGCGGTCAGCACCTCAGACCAACCCGACTTCGGGGGGCGACCCTCAGACGCGGCGGAAGAGCAGAGCGCGCTTGACTTCCTGGATCGCCTTGGTGATCTCGATGCCGCGCGGGCAGGCCTCGGTGCAGTTGAAGGTGGTGCGGCAGCGCCAGACACCCTCACGGTCGTTGAGGATCTCCAGCCGCTCCTCGGTGCCCTGGTCGCGGCTGTCGAAGATGAACCGGTGCGCGTTGACGATGGCCGCCGGGCCGAAGTACGAGCCGTCGGTCCAATACACCGGGCAGGAGGTGGTGCAGGCGGCGCAGAGGATGCACTTGGTGGTGTCGTCGAAGCGGTCCCGGTCGGCCTGGGACTGGATGTGCTCCTTGGTCGGCTGGTTGCCGTAGGTGATGAGGAACGGCTTGATCGAGCGGTAGGCCTCGAAGAACGGCTCCATGTCGACGACGAGATCCTTCTCCACCGGAAGGCCCTTGATCGGCTCGATGGTGATCTCATCGGGCATATCCCGGACCAGCACCTTGCAGGCCAGCCGGTTGACGCCGTTGATCCGCATGGCGTCCGAGCCGCAGACCCCGTGCGCGCAGGAGCGGCGGAAGGTGAGCGTCCCGTCCTGCTCCCACTTGATGGTGTGCAGCAGGTTCAGCACCCGGTCGGAGTTGAAGCCATTGACGACGAAGGACTGCCAGTGCGGTTCGGCGTCGACCTCCGGGTTGAAGCGCCGGATCTTCACCGTGATGGTGCGCGGCGTCGGGGCGCCGGCCACGTGGGGCGTCGGTAGCGCCTTGCCGGGGGCTTCGTCAGTAACTGCAGTCATCTGTTGTTCTCTCCAACGTGGTTGCGATGGGCCGGTGTCGCGGTGGAACGGGCTAGTACTTGCGCTCCATCGGCATGTACCGGGTCTGCACGACCGGCTTGTAATCAAGGGCGATGCTGCCGTCGGGCTGGCGGTAGGCCATCGTGTGCCGCATGAAGTTCACGTCGTCGCGGTTCGGGTAGTCCTCGCGGAAGTGCGCCCCGCGCGACTCGTTGCGGGCCTTGGCCGAGACGACCATGATCTCGGCGATCTCGAGCAGGAAGCCGAGTTCGATGGCCTCCAGCAGGTCGGAGTTGAAGCGCTTGCCCTTGTCTCCGATCGAGACGTTGACGTACCGCTCGCGCAGCGCCGCGATGTCGGATTCAGCCTGCTTCAGTGACTCCTCGGTGCGGTACACCTGCGCATTGAGGTCCATGGTGGCCTGCAGTTCGGTGCGGATCGTGGAGACCCGCTCGCTGCCGGTCGAGTTCATCAGGGTGCTGATGAGGCCCTCGACGAAAGCCGATGGCGTCTCGGGCAGTTCGAGGTGCTGGCTGGCCACGGCGTGCTCGGCGGCCGCGATGCCGGCCCGGCGGCCGAAGACGTTGATGTCCAGCAGCGAGTTGGTGCCCAGCCGGTTCGAGCCGTGCACCGAGACACAGGCCACCTCGCCGGCGGCGTAGAGGCCGGGGACGATATCGGTGTTGTTGCGCAGCACCTCGGCCCGGATGTTGGTCGGCACGCCGCCCATCGCGTAGTGCGCGCTGGGGTAGACCGGCACCGGCTCGGTGTAGGGCTCAACACCGAGGTAAGTACGGGCGAACTCGGTGATGTCCGGCAGCTTCGCGTCGATGTGCGCGGGCTCCAGGTGGGTGAGGTCGAGGTAGACGTAGTCGCGGTTCGGGCCGGCACCGCGACCCTCGCGCACCTCGCTGGCCATCGACCGGGCGACGATGTCGCGCGGTGCCAGGTCCTTGATCGTCGGGGCGTAGCGCTCCATGAAGCGCTCACCTTCGGAGTTGCGCAGGATGGCGCCCTCGCCGCGGGCCGCCTCGCTGAGCAGGATGCCCAGCCCGGCCAGACCCGTCGGGTGGAACTGGTAGAACTCCATGTCCTCCAGCGGCAGGTTCTTGCGGTACACCACGCCCATGCCGTCACCGGTGAGGGTGTGTGCGTTCGTCGTGGTCTTGAAGACCTTGCCGACGCCGCCGGTCGCGAAGACCACCGACTTCGCCTTGAAGACGTGGATCTCGCCGCTGGCCAGCTCGTAGGCCACGACGCCGGCCGCCTGCGGGTTGCCCTCGGCGTCGTCGACCAGCAGCAGGTCGAGGACGTAGAACTCGTTGTAGAACTCGACGCCCTGCTTCACGCAGTTCTGGTAGAGCGTCTGCAGGATCATGTGCCCGGTGCGGTCGGCGGCGTAGCAGGAGCGGCGCACCGCGGACTCACCGTGGTTGCGGGTGTGGCCGCCGAATCGGCGCTGGTCGATGCGCCCCTCCGGCGTGCGGTTGAACGGCAGCCCCATCTTCTCCAGGTCGAGGACAGCGTCGATGGCCTCCTTGCACATCACCTCGGCCGCGTCCTGGTCGACGAGGTAGTCGCCGCCTTTGACGGTGTCGAAGGTGTGCCACTCCCAGTTGTCTTCCTCGACATTGGCCAGCGCTGCGCACATGCCGCCCTGAGCGGCACCGGTGTGCGAGCGGGTGGGGTAGAGCTTGGTGAGCACGGCCGTACGCACGCGGCTGGAAGATTCCAGGGCGGCGCGCATACCTGCGCCACCCGCGCCGACGATGACTACGTCGTATGAATGCTCTTGCACTATTTCAACCCTCTCAGGGGAGTTAAGCGGTGACTCGCTTCGGTGAAGCTGGTGTTCAGTTCGGGTGACGAATCAGTGGTTCGGGTCAAACGTGAAGATGACGAGTGTGCCGAGGGTGATGACCAGCGTCGAGGCGGTGTACAGCAGTACCTTGAGCCAGAAGCGGGTCTGATCGCGGCGGGTGTAGTCGTTGATGATGGTGCGCAGGCCATTGCTGCCGTGGATCATCGCCAACCAGAGCATCACCAGGTCCCAGGTCTGCCAGAACGGGGAGGCCCACCGTCCGGCGACGAAGCCGAAGTTGATGCGCTGCACGCCGCCGTCGAGGATGTTCATGATGAACAGGTGCCCGAGCACCAGCACGACCAGGATGATGCCGGAGACGCGCATGAACAACCACGCGTAGAGCTCCATGTTCGTCTTGCCACGGCCACGGCGGGCCGGCGACGAGCGGGGTGCCTCGATGACCGGTGGGATCGGGGAGTACATGGAGAGCGAGTCGCCGGGCACGCGGGCGAGTGAGTCAGTCATCTACTTGCTCCCGGTCAGCGTCTCGACGGTGTGCTTGAGCATGAAGAACGCCCCCGGCACCATGACCACGACCCAGACCCCGACGATGATCCAGAGCATCTGACGCTGCAGGCGCGGGCCCTTGCTCCAGAAGTCGACGGCGATGATGCGCAGGCCGTTGAGCGCGTGGTACAGGACCGCGCCGACCAGCCCGACCTCCATCAGGTTGACGAATGGGTTCTTGTAGGTCTCGATCACCTTGTCGTAGGAGTCCGGTGAGACCCGCACCAGCGCCGTGTCCAGCACGTGGGCGAAGAGGAAGAAGAAGGTGAGGACGCCGGTGATGCGGTGGGCGACCCAGGACCACATACCCTCGCGACCCCGGTAGAGGGTGCCGACGACCTTGGTCTTGGTGACTGGTTTGCCGTTTGCCTGGTTGGCCGGGAGCTTGACGGCCGGTGCTACCGGACCGTCTGCGACGCTCGACACTGTCTGGGTTCCTCCGTAGCTCACACCGGTGCGCGGAATCCGGCTCATCATGCACATAGAACTTCAGGCCGCGAACCACGTCCTCGGCCTGCAGAAACGCTGGCGTCGGGCCCGAAGGATCACCGTGAGCGACATTGGGGAACTCGCTTAGGCGAAACGGAACCAACAGCTGATGTTAACCCTGCCGCTATCTGCTCGTCAGCGCCTAGGCGATGTGACGATCAGGACACCTGTGAACCCTTGGCCTACCGGCGGGAAACCCGCGCTACCGGCGCTCTGTCCCGCGCAGCGTCGATCCGCCGGCTCTGAACCGACGGTTTCCGGGACGGAGCGCCGAGGGTCTCCGGGGCAGCGTGAGGTCAGCTGGGTCAGCGTTTGCCGGCGTTGGGGCCCCACTTGGCCAGCACGGCGGTCTCCACGATGGTGGCGATCGAGTACAGCACGATCGAGGCCACCACCGAGAGCATCACGATCGTCCAGACGCCGGTGTAGTTGGCCACGCCCTTATAACCGCTGAGCAGCCCGCCAAGGCCGACGAACCCCGACAACCACTCGGCCAGCATCGCCCCGACCACCGCGCCGGGGACCGAGATCCGCACGGCGGCGAAGAAGTTCGGCAGCGCCGACGGGACGCGGACCTTGAGCAGGGCGGTCCGCTCCGAGCCGCCGTTG
Organism: Jatrophihabitans sp. GAS493; assembly: GCF_900230215.1. Classification (NCBI taxonomy): domain Bacteria; kingdom Bacillati; phylum Actinomycetota; class Actinomycetes; order Jatrophihabitantales; family Jatrophihabitantaceae; genus Jatrophihabitans; species Jatrophihabitans sp. GAS493. The sequence goes on from NZ_LT907982.1 coordinate 1,563,950, forward strand.
ACCCGGATCACATCCAGGGCCTCGGCCGAGGTGGAGCGCAGTCCCAGCACGATATTCACCAGTGCCGGGAAGAGGACGACGATCGCGCCGATCGTCGCGATGGCTCCCGTGCCGCGCCCGACGATGAGGAGCACCACCGGCGCCATCGCGACCAGCGGTACCGAGCGCAGCAGCATCGCGATCGGCATGAAGGCGAACTCGAAGGGCTTGTAGAGGACGAAGAGGGACGCGATCAGCAGCGCCAGGATGATGCCGACCGTGAAGCCGATGCCGGCGTCGAAGAGCGTCTTCCAGAGCGCGGTGAGCGCTTGGGAGCGGGCCATCTCGGGGGTCATCGTGGTCGGCCGGACGCCGGGTGCCGGATGGTCGGTGAAGAGGTAGTTGTAGACGTCGACCGGAGATTTGCCCACGAACTTCGAGACGTTGAAGACGTTCAGGACACTGATCCACAGGATGGTGAGCACCACCAGGGAGAGCACCACGGTGGTGACGGCGCTGCCGACGCGGCGCAGCATCAGGCCGGCGAACGAGGTCGAGCTCTCCTCGGTGGGCGTCCCCGGCGTGACGACGGTCGTCGGGTCGGGGGTGATCACGGCGGTCACTTGGCCCCCCCGACGTTCTCTGCCGTGGTCCACGGGGTGACGACGCGGGCCAGCAGGCCGACGATCAGATAGCCGATGCCGGCGACCGCGCCGCAGCAGAGCGCGAGCCACCACAGGCGGGCCGCATCGCCGCGGGTCTGCGCCGCGATGAGGGCCTGGCCGACCGAGTTGTCACCGCCTCCGCCCAGGAACTCGGCCAGGATGGCGCCGAGGAAGGCGGCCGGGGCGGCGATCTTGAGTGCGGCGAAGACATTCGGCAGGGCCGCGATGACCTGCACCTTTCGCAGTTGGGCCATCCGGGAGCCCCCGTAGGCGGTGACCAGGTCGAGGCTGGCCTGCGGAGCGGCGCGCAGGCCGATGAGGCAGCCGACCACGGTGGTGAAGAACGGGGCCAGTGACGCGAGGACGATCGGTGCCGCCTGCGGGTGGGCCTGGCCGCCGATAATGACCACGATCGGGCCGATGGCGACCGGCGGCAGGCAGTAGGTGACGATGGCCAGCTGGTTGACCAGCTCCTCGATCGGCGGGATGAGCAGTACCGCAACCGCCATGACGATGGCGGCGAAGTCACCGATCAGGAACCCGTAGAAGGCGGCCTGGATCGTCGGGGTGAAGTTGTGGATCAGCGCCGTCCAGTCGTCGCTGTTGAAGAAGTGCGCGAAGACCGCTGACGGGGTCGGGATGGCATGGCTGTCGGTGTAGAGCGTCTGGGAGGCGATCCACCAGATGACGAGGATGATGGCCACACCGATTACGCCACCCACCCAGGCCGGCATGCCGGAGAGTGAGACGGTGAGGCGGCGATGGCGAGGCTGCAGACCGAGTGGTATCGCCGAGGATGGATCCGGATCGAGCATCGTCATGTCGATCAGCCCTCGCTGGAGGGATCGGTGGCGACGCCGCCCCGTCCGAAGAGGATCTCCGACAGTTGATCGTGGTAGGCGTGGAACTCCGGGGTACGCATCAGGTCAGGGGTGCGCGGACGCGGCAGGTCGATGGTGACCACCTCGGCGATTCGCCCCGGGCGCGGGCTCATGACGGCGACGACGTCGGAGAGGAAGACCGCCTCGGCGATCCCGTGCGTCACCATCAGTGTGGTGGCCGGCTTCTCGGTCCAGATGCGCAGCAGCTCGACGTTGAGCCGCTGCCGGGTCATGTCGTCGAGGGCGCCGAACGGCTCGTCCAGCAGCATCACCGTCGGCTGCACGACCAGGCACCGGGCGATGGCCACTCGCTGGCGCATGCCGCCGGAGAGCTGGGCCGGTTTGGCGTTCTCGAAGCCACTGAGGCCGACCAGCTTGATCAGGTCCTCGATGAGCCCGGGGGCCGGTTTGATGCCGGCCACCTCCAGGGGCAGCCGGATGTTCTTGGTGACGGTTCGCCAAGGGAGTAGCGCGTTCTCCTGGAAGGCGATGCCCAGCTCATGATTGCGCTGGATTTCATTGGTGGATTGGCCGTTGATGAGGGCCGACCCCGAGGTGGGCTTCTCCAGTCCGGCCAGGATTCGCAGGATCGTCGACTTCCCGCAGCCCGACGGCCCGAGCAGGGAGAGGAAGGAGTCCTTGCGGGTGCCGAGGCTGGCGTTGTCCAGCGCGGTGACCGTCTTGCGGCCCAGGCTGAAGGTCTTGGTGAGTCCCTGGATGTTGATGCCGGTGGCTGAGTTCGGTTCCGTCTCCGGCGACTGGGTGCCGATCGGAACCTCGCTGCGCGGCGGCGGGCTGGTGGTCTGCGGGCTGGTGCTCTGCGCGAGTTCACTCATCGGCCGGGGCCTTCCTCGTTGCGTGCATCGTTGCGGCTTGAACCTGTCACGTCATTGACTGGCGTATCACCTGTGGTGAGGCGCCGGACGCGGGCCGGTACCGCGCCAGCCGTTGAGCTGCCGTGCGATACCGACCCGCGGGACGTCAGTGGACTAGCCCTTCTTCAGATCCGGGTTCTCCTTGTAGACCTCGTCGAGCAGGGTGAGGTCGAAGAGGTCACTGCCCTTGATGGTGATGCCGATGACGCCCAGGGCCTTGATGATGTTGGCCTGCAGGTCGTCGGTGAGGGTGAAGATCCCGTTCGCCTTGGTGTCGGCCGTCGAGATCAGCTTCACCTGCTCGGTCGCCTCCAGGGTCTGTTCGTCGACCTTGAGCCCCTTGTCCTTGCCGTAGGTGTTGACGGCGAGTTCGGCCGAGGCGGCCGGGCCACCGTCGGCGATGGCGTCGTTCCAACCCTGGATCTCGGCCTTCAGGAACGCCTTCAGCATGTCGCGCTTGTTCTTCAACGTGTCATCGGTGACGGTGAACGTCTCGGCCGTGAGGGGCAGGCCGTTGTCGGCGAAGGAGAGGGTGACCGGGGTGAAGCCCTCGCCCTTGACCAGGATCGGCTCGTTGGTCAGGTAGGCGATGTAGCCGTCGATCTTCTTCGCGGTCAGGTCGGTCGGCTCGTAGCCGGTGGCCACCTGCTTGAGGTCCTTCGGGTCGATGTTGTTGGCCTTCAGGAACCCGGCGAAGATCGTCTGGTTCGTTCCGGTCTGCACACCGATCGTCTTCCCCTTCAGGTCGGCCGGCGTACGGATCGGCTTCCCCTCCTCCAGGGAGAGGACACAGAACGGGTTCTTCTGGTAGGTGCTGCCGATGATCTTCAACGGGGCGCCCTGCTCGGTGATGACCCGGGCCGTGGCGTCCGGGGCCGAGAGGCCGACGGTGACGGTGCCGGCGGCGACGAGCGCGTCGGCGCTGTCGACCGGACCGGTCACCAGGGTCACCTTGTTGAAGCCGGCCTTGGTGTAGTACCCCTTCGAGTCGGCCATGAACTCACCGGAGAACTCGATGTTCTTGATCCAGGAGAGCTGCAGCGAGATGTCTCCGTAGCTGGCCGTCGCCCCAGACGTCGTTGCCCCGCTGGCACTGCTGGAGCTGTCGCTCGAGCAGGCGGCGATCGCGCTGACGCCGGCCAGTCCCGCCGCGCCGAGCCCGGCGTAGGTGAGGAAGGATCGCCGGCTAACCGCCTTCGCTCGCTCCAACGCGGCCGGAGCGGCGGCGCTCGCGCCGAAGGGTGAGCTGGTGGTGTCGGTTGCGCTGCGACGGTCGGTCTTCATGTAGGCAACTCCATGAGGCTGTGAGGAAGGGTGACGCGGTGACGGCTGGGCTGTCGCCACGTCGTTCGGAGTGAACGTCACGAAAATAGGTCGCGGGCTTGCCTGCACTGTTGCCCTCTTGTAACACGCAAGTTAAGACAGGGTGGCGAATGCTGCACACGGTAACTGGTCGAACACTCAGCTTCCGTAACGGCACCGAGCTTCCGTAACGGCACCGAAACCTACCGCTCGTAGCGTCGCCGCCCGTGAGCCAGCTAATCGATAAGAGTCAGGTCGGGCAGAACGAGCGGCAGTACCACATCGCGGTCGCTCCCGGCGAGGTCAGCTCGGTGGCGCTGCTACCGGGTGATCCGTTCCGGGTGCCGTTCGTCGCGGAGTTCCTCACCGACGTCAAGGAGGTGGCGCATAACCGCGAACACCGCACGATGACCGGCAAATACAAGGGGAAGCTCATCACCGCGACCTCGACCGGGATGGGCTGCCCCTCCACCGCGATCGCCGTGGAGGAGCTGGCGCGGGTGGGCGTCACCTCATTCATCCGGGTCGGAAGTTCAGCCGGCCTGCAGCCCGGCGTCGAGCCCGGTGACCTGCTGGTGAGTGAGGGATCGCTGCGCAACGACGGCACCACGGCCGCCTATGCCCACCCTGGGTTCCCGGCCGTCCCGGATCTGGCCATCGCGCTGGAGCTTAAGCGAATAGCCAATGAACTGCAGGTCGGCCGTGGCGGTTTCGCGGTGCACTCCGGGATCAATGCCTCCGACGACGCCTTCTACGCCGAGACGCCGGAGTGGATCTCGCAGTTGAACCAACTCGGCATACTCAATGTCGAGATGGAGAGCTCCGCGCTCTACGTGGTGGCGCGCCTACGGGGGCTGCGGGCCGGGATGATCTGCGCCTGCTCCAGCAACCTGGTCGAGGGTGCCAGTCTCTATGACAAGAAGAACGAGAAGTTGAAGGCGGGTTGGATGAACAGCATCGAGGTGGCGCTGGAGACAGCGGTCGCGTTGGACCTGTGATGGGTGGCTTTGAGGGAATCGGCCGATGAACGTCAACCTGCACTCGCACCTCGAGGGGCGGATTCGCCCGGCGACGGCGGCTGAGCTCTCGGAGGGCTCGGTCGCCGACTGGGCGCAGGCGCTACGCCTTGACGGACCGGCCGACCTCACCGTGTATCTGGAGAAGGTCGCGGCGAGCTACCCGTTCTTCGACACCGGTGAGCACATCTTCCGCATCGCCAAAGAGGCCGTCCTGGATGCGGCCACCGACGGGCAGGCCTACTTGGAGCTGCGCTTCGGGCCGGCCACCCATGTGCGCCCGGGATTTGCGATGGCTGACGTGGTCGCCGCCGCCTGCGCGGGGGTGCGGGAGGGGAGCCGGATGAGCGGAATGCCGGCTGGTCTGGTGGTCGCCGTGCTGCGCAGTCCGCGCCACCGCGAGTCGTTACTGGACGTGGCTCGGGCCGCGGCGGCGCACGCCGGAGCCGGGGTCGTCGGCTTCGACCTGGCCGGCGACGAGCTGCGCTTTCCGGATCTCGAGCCCTATGTCGAGGCGTTTGCGCTGGCTCGTTCGGCCGGACTGGGCCTCACCTGCCATGCGGCCGAGGCGGCGCCGGCCCGCTACGCCCGGCAGGCGGTCGAGCTGCTCGGCGCAACCCGGATCGGGCACGGTGCTCATGTGGCCGGCGATCGCGAGGTGCTGGCCTGGATCCGTGATCAGGGTGTGGTGATCGAGTGCTGCCCGACCTCGAACTGGTACACCGGAGCGATCGCCGAGGTGAGCGAGCACCCGGCACGGATCTTCCGGGAGCGGGGGTTGGCGATCGTGCTAGGCGACGACAACCCGATGCAGACCGGATCGACGCTGCGCGACGAGCGGGAGGTTTTACAGCGCAGCCTCGGCTTCGACAGCACAGATCTGCAATTGCTCGACGAGACGAGCATCGGCGCGGCGTTTCTGGAGAACTCGGTGCGGGCCGGACTCCGAGCAATGTTGCTGAGCGGCTAGCGCGTACCCACCCGGCTCGCTCTGCGCGCGGATTTGCCGGTTTTCGTGGGAGAATCGGCAATTTCGCACGCAAAGCAGCGGCGACGCCTGCCGCGATGGCGTCACGAGCGACAGCGACACAAGCGGCAGCGACGCGTGCCGCGAGTTCGGCGTTAGCCGGGGCTGAACGGCTCCACCATCTCCAGCTGCTCGATCTTCTCCAGCAGCTCGGCCGTACTACCGGTCTCGCCCAACCGCGGGAAGATCCGCTCGACACTGTTGCTGTGCGCATCCGGGTTCATGTCGGTCATGGCGTCCACGGCGAGGGTGACGTGATACCCGTGCTCGTGGGCCTGGCGGGCCGTCGACTCCACGCCGGCGCTGGTCGAAACGCCAACGATGACGACCTGGGTGACGCCCTTCCCGCGCAGGTAGGCGTTCAGGTCGGTGTTGGTGAAGGCGCCCCAGGTGCGCTTGGTGACGAGGTGATCATCCGGCTGCTGGTTCAGCTCGGCGACGAGCTCGGCCCAGTCCGCCGGGCGCTGCGTCGTCCGTGGGGGCGTCTGGGTGCGTCCGGGCGCTCCGCCATCCGCGTTGACGAGCACGACCGGGAGCCGGCGGGCACGGAACTGCTCGATCAGCGCGGTGGCGTTCCTCAGCACACCGTCCATCGGATGGACGGTGGGCAGACCCACGATCCCCTTCTGCAGGTCGATCACGATCAGGGCCGTGTGGTCGTCCAACGTTGTCACGCTCATGAGAGGGCCTCCTTTATTGATTGGTGATTCTGCTGATCCCGCGGCTAGCAGATCAGGCTCGTGAAGCTGAACCCGTAGCCGCCAGCCGTCGAGGTGCAGCCGTAGTTGCTGGTATTTGACCAGGTAGTGGGCCCCGACGATCGCCGCCGCGAAACCGCCGGCCGCGCCGATGCTGACGCCCCAACGCGGACCGTAGACGTCGGTGACCCAGCCGACGATCGGGGCACCGATCGGGGTTGCCCCGAGGGTGACGGCGAGCAGGATCGCGATGACCCGTCCCCGCATGGCCGGTTCGGTGGCCAGTTGGACGGTGCTGATGGCGGTTGTGGTGAGGGTCTGGGAGGCGACGCCGACCACGATCAATGCCAGTGAAAAGAATAGGAAAGTGGGGGCGACCGCCGCCACCGCGAGCCCGACGCCGAAGAGCGCCGAGCCCAGGAAGAGCAGGGCGATCCGCGGTCGGGCGCGACGGGCGGCAAGCAGTGCCCCGGCCACCGACCCGATCGCCATCGTCGAGGTCACCAGCCCGTAGGCACCGGCGCCGGCGTGGAACACGCCGACCGTCATGGTCGATAGAAACAAAGGGAAATTGAGCCCGAAGGTGCCGATCAGGAAGAGCATCAACAGGATCGCCTTGAGGTCCGGGCGCCCGTTGACGTAGCGGAATCCGTCGACGAAGCTGCCGGGGGTCCATCGTTGCCGGGCCGATCGGTGCAGCTCGTTGCGCCGCAGCATCGCCAGGCTGGTCAAGACCGCCGCGAAGGTGACGGCATTGATCAGGAAGACCCACCCCGAGCCGACGGCCGCGATCAGCAGCCCGGCGATCGACGGGCCGATCAGCCGGGCGACATTGAAGGAGGTGGAGTTCAGCCCGACCGCGTTGGAGAGGTTGGGGGCATCGACGAGTTCGGCCACGAAGGTCTGCCGGGCCGGCGCGTCGAAGGCGGTTGCCACGCCCAGTAGAAGGGCGAAGACATAGACCTGCCAGAGCTGGACGGCGCCGCTGACGGTCAGTAGGCCGAGGCCGAGGGCGAGCAGTCCCATCGCGGCTTGGGTGCCCATCACGAGTCGACGGCGGTCGAGGTGATCGGCGGCCAGCCCGGTGAGCGGCAGGAGCAGCAACTGGGGGGCGAACTGCAGGGCCAGCACGATGCCGACCGAGGTCGCGCTGTGCTGGGTCAGCTGGGTGAGGACCAGCCAGTCCTGCGCGGTTCGCTGCATCCAGGTGCCGACGTTGGAGACGATGGCCCCGATCGCCCACAGCCGATAGTTGTAGATCCGCAGCGAGCGGAACGTTCCGTCGTTCAGCGAATCCGGCATCAGAGATTCTGGGCGAGGCGTTCCAGCAGCGGGGCCGCGGCCATCAGCTGGGTGAGCTCAGTTGGGGTGAATCCGTTGGAGAGCGCCTGGGCCAGCTGTTCGACGCGCGCGCTGCGGCGGGTGCGGAGTACCTCCAGCCCGGCGTCGGTCGGGGTCAGCAGTACGCGCCGGCCATCGTCGGGGTCGGCGCTGCGCTGGACCAGACCGCGGGCCTCCAATGCGGCCAGCGTCGCCCCCATCGACTGCGGGCTGATCTGCTCGGTGCGGGCCAGCGCGGCTGAGGTCGTCGGCCCGCCGCGGTCCAGCCGGGTGAGCGCGGAGGTCTCGGGGAGGGTTAGCTCACCGTCGATCGGCGCCTGGCGCAGCCGGCGACGCAGCAGACTAACGCTGACCAGGAGCGCCCCGGCGACCCGCGAGACGTCAGGCTCATTCGGAAAGCTCGGCATTCCATCAGCTTAGACTTATAAGCTGACCTTAGCAAAGAAGCCGTGAGGCGTCAGCGAGCGGCGTTCTTGATGAACTCGTCGGGCAGCGGAGACTGCCGGTCGCCGGCGTAGTAGGCGCCGCGGACGTGGCGGCGGGTGGTGTCGTCGTCGGTGGCCCGGGCCGCGGAGTGCCAGAGGTAGCAGTCGTGCAGGATCACGTCGCCGACCTCGGCGATGACCGGCACCTCGCCCGGGATCGCCTCGAAGGCCAGCGGCATCTCGAAGGGCGGTGGCGTTGCCGTGTAGCCGCCGGCCGGCTGGGCGGTCGGCGGCACGGCCACATTGTTGATGTTGCGGTATGGAGCCGGAGTGGCCCAGTTGTGGCTGCCCGGAACGACCCGCAGGAACCCGTTGGCCGGGCTCGTCGCGTCGAGATGGATGGTGAAGGCGGTGGAGGGCCAGAGGGTCTGGCTCGGCCCGGCCTGCCAGTCCGAGTGCCAGCCGATCCGGCTGTAGCCCGACTCGCGTCCCGGGCGGGCGTCCTGATAGACGACGCCGAACTGCTGGTCGTCGCGCAGCCAGGCGCTGACGCCGAGCACCCGGTGCAGCGCGGCCACCAGGCTCGGGCTGGTGATCGCCGCGCGCACGGCCGGCGACAGCTCATTGATGAACTCGACGTAGTTGGCGAAGGGTTCGGCCTTGGCTGGATCCTCGAGATAGGCGTCTTTCCGTAACGCCGCGGGGAGAAACCCCTCTCTCCGGAACCTCTCTCTCCGGAACCCCTCGTCTAGGAACACGGTGGAGCCGTACCGCTGCGGTAAGTCACCGGCGACGACCTGGCGCTGGGCTGTAGCGCACTCGGCCTGCATCCGCTCAAGTAGCTCCGGGCGGTAGACGTCGCGCAGGATGACGAAGCCGTTCTCCCGGTAACAGAGCTCCAGCGCGTCCAGGGTGGCGTCGCTGAAGATGCCGGCAGAGGCGGTAAATACGGCGGTTTCGGTGGCTGGGCGGATCAGCATGCCGCCGATGCTAGCCAGCCAATTTGACGATGTTGTTTCGGCTGACGGGCACCCGAACGTTCAGCAACGATCCGGTGACGAAGCGGCCGGCAGTTTCCGTGCGCCACCATGATCGGTCTAGCCTCAATACCTATCCTGCGCACAGTCCAGACCGAACCTCATGTGTTTATGAGGGCTGGCTGTGTCGCGTCAGAACAACGAGAGGAGAGCGGTCTTGCGCTCAACGCGTAGCGTCTCAAAGGGAGCACTCAAGCTAGGGGCTTTCGCCCTGGTGGCGGCTCTGACGATAAGCGCATGCAGCAGTAGCAAGTCGAGCAGTTCCAGCAGTGGCACCTCGGCGGCCAAGAAGTCGATCAAGGTCGGCATGGCGTACGACGTCGGCGGCCGGGGTGACAAGTCCTTCAACGACCTCGCGGCAGCGGGCCTGGACAAGGCCAAGACGGACCTCGACGTGCAGACCAAGGAGCTCTCGGCCACCAACGGCGAGAACGACCAGGCCAAGGAAGACCGCCTGACCCTGCTCGCCACCTCGGGCTACAACCCGATCATCGCCGTCGGATTCGCCTACGCGACCGCCGTCGGCAAGGTGATCGCCAAGTACCCGAACATCCACTTCGCCCTCATCGACGACGACAGCGTCAAGGGTCCGAACCTGACCAGCCTCCTCTTCACCGAGGAGCAGAGTTCCTTCCTCGTCGGTGTCGCCGCGGCGCTGGCCACCAAGACCAAGACGGTCGGCTTCATCGGTGGAGTCCAGGAGCCGCTGATCCAGAAGTTCCAGGCGGGCTACCAGGCCGGCGTCAAGGCCGTCGACCCGAGCATCAAGGTGCTCGTCGCCTACCTCACCCAGCCGCCGGACTTCAGCGGCTTCGGTGACGCGGCCAAGGGCAAGACCACGGCCGAAGGCCAGTACGACGGTGGCGCGGATGTCGTTTACCACGCAGCGGGTGGATCCGGTGCCGGTGTCTTCCAGGCTGCGGCTGAGAAGCAGAAGCTGGCCATCGGCGTCGACTCCGACCAGTACCAGAGTGCTCCGGCCGACGAGCAGAAGCTCATCCTGACCTCGGCGCTCAAGGGTGTCGACACGGCCGTGTACGACTTCATCGAGAACGACGCGAACGGCAAGTTCACCGCCGGATCGCAGCGTTTCAGCCTGAAGGACAACGGGGTCGGCTACTCGACCTCGAACCCGATCATCGACCCGTACAAGGCGCAGATCGACGCGTACAAGGCGAAGATCATCAGCGGCGAGATCACGGTTCCGACAACTGTGAGCTAGTCACGCGGCGGTGATAGTGGGCCCGGCCTGCGCGGTATAACGTGCAGGCTGGGCCCACTGTTTTTTTGGACTTCTTGATCCCGCAGTCAGGTTAGGAGCGTGCGCCATCGTTTCCCCCGCAGAGCTTGATGTCGACGGGCGTTCGGACGCTGAACCCCCCGCAGTGCAACTGCGGGGCATCACCAAACGCTTCCCCGGCGTGGTGGCCAACCACGACATCGACATCGTCGTGCAGCGCTCTCACGTGCATGCGATCGTCGGTGAGAACGGCGCCGGCAAGTCGACGCTGATGAAGACGCTCTACGGCATGCACAAGCCGGACGAGGGGACGATCGCCATCGACGGCCGCGAGGTCAGCTTCTCCTCGCCCTCGGACGCGATCGCAGCCGGAATCGGCATGGTGCACCAGCACTTCCTGCTGGCCGACAACCTGACCGTGCTGGAGAACATCGTGCTCGGCAGCGAGCCGACTAAGGCCGGCATGATCGACTTCAAGACCGCCCGCCAGCGCATCCAGGCGATCTCCGACGCGTACTCCCTCGGCCTGAACCCGCAGGATCTGGTCGAGGACCTCGGGGTCGGAGATCGGCAGCGGGTGGAGATCTGCAAGGTGCTCTACCGGGGGGCGAAGATCCTCATCCTCGACGAGCCGACCGCCGTCCTGGTGCCGCAGGAGGTCGACGAACTCTTCGCCAACCTGCGCGAGCTCAAGAGCGAGGGGCTGACGGTGCTATTCATCTCGCACAAGCTCGACGAGGTCCGTGCGGTGGCCGACGAGATCACCGTGATCCGCCGCGGGACCACGGTAAAGACGGTCGATCCGGCGTCGACCACGTCCCGGCAGTTGGCCGAGTTGATGGTGGGCAGTGAGTTGCCGACGCCTGGGCTGCGCGAGGGGACGGTCACCGACGTGGTCGCCCTGCAGGTGCGTGGGCTGACGGTCTTCTCCGACGAGGGGCGCGAGCTGGTCTCGAATGTGAACCTGACCATCCATCGCGGTGAGATCGTCGGGCTGGCCGGCGTCGAGGGGAACGGGCAGGCCGAACTGGTCGAGGCGATCATCGGCATTCGGCCCGGCGAGGGGAGCGTTGAGCTCGCCGGCGAGGACATCTCGCACTGGCCGACCCGGCGGCGACGGGTGGCCGGCATCGGCTACATCCCCGAAGACCGGCACCGGCAGGGCCTGTTGCTGGAGGCGCCGCTGTGGGAGAACCGGATCCTGGGCCACCAGTCAGAACGTCCGAACGCCCGCGGCCCGTTCATCGACCGCGGCGGGGCTCGCCGCGACACCCAGCGAATCGTGGAGCAGTTCGATGTCCGCACCCCCGGAATCGACGTCCCGGCCGCATCGCTGTCAGGTGGCAATCAACAGAAGCTCATCGTCGGCCGAGAGATGAGCGGGGAGCCGAAGTTGCTCATCGCCGCCCACCCGACCCGGGGCGTCGACGTCGGGGCGCAGGCCGCCATCTGGGACCACCTGCGGGCGGCCCGGGCGGCCGGGCTGGCCGTGCTGCTCATCTCGGCCGACCTGGACGAACTCATCGGAATGTCCGACACCCTGCAGGTGATCCTGCGCGGGCGACTGGTGGCCGAGGTCGACCCGGGCACCGTCACCGCCGAGGATCTCGGCGCGGCGATGACCGGAGCCGATAGAGAATCCAACGGAGGAGAAGAGTGAAGGAGAAGCTTCGTTCACTGGGGCTGACGCTCACCGCGGTGGCGGTCGCGATCCTCATCGCCGCAGCGGTCACCTCCCTCGTCCTGCTCGTCACCGGTCACAGTCCGGTCGATGCGATCAAGGCGATGTGGGACTACGGAAACCTGCCTGACAGCAAGGTCAGCATCCTCGACAACGCCACCATCTATTACCTGTCGGCCGTCGCGGTGGCCATCGGTTTCCGGATGAATCTCTTCAATATCGGTGTCGACGGTCAGTATCGGATGGCCGCCATGCTGGCCGCCGCCTTCGGTGGGGCCGTGGTGCTGCCCAAGGGAATCCACCAGATCGCGATCATCATCGTCGCGATGCTCGTCGGTGCGGCCTGGGCCGGCATCGTCGCGATCCTCAAGGTGACCCGCGGAGTCAGCGAGGTGATCTCGAGCATCATGCTCAACGGAATCGCCACCGGCCTCATCGCCTACCTGATCCGGCCCTCCATCCTGGGTAAGCAGGTGTCGGCCAACAACATCACCACCACCCCGATCCCGGCCTCCGGCCACGTGGGTGCGCTCTCGCTGGTGCCGGGGGCCGACACCAAGGTCTACGGGCTGATCGTGCTGGCTGTGGTCGTCGGGGTGGCCTTCCAGGTGACCGTCTCCCGCACCCGCTTCGGCTTCGATCTGCGGGCCACCGGCCGGTCGTCCTCGGCGGCGCAGGCCAGCGGCGTCAACGTCAAGCGGATGATCGTCATCTCGATGCTGCTCTCCGGTGCCGTGGCCGGGCTCATCGGAATGCCGGTGCTGCTGGGGGATTCCTTCGCCTACTCCTCCATCACCTTCCAGTCCGGACTCGGCTTCACCGGTATCGCGGTGGCCCTGCTCGGGCGCAACAACCCGATCGGCATCGCCTTCGCCGCACTGCTCTGGGCCTTCCTGGACCAATCCTCGCTGGCGCTGGACATCATCAGCATTCCTAAGGAGATCGTGCAGATCACCCAGGGCGTGGTTGTCCTCTCCGTCGTCATCGCCTTCGAGCTGGTGCGGCGCATCGCGCTGGCCAACCAGCAGCGAGCCGTCGGCCGGGCGCTGGCGCCGCCGAGCAGTCCCGCCCCGCCCAGTGCGCCGACCCCTGAGGCGGTGACGGTATGAGCGCGCTGGCTGAGGCTCCGCAGAGCACCCCGGGCCAGACCGCCCGGCGTCGTCGCCGCCGCCGGCTGAGCACCTCGCAGCGGCTGCTGCTGGCCGGTGGGATCTTCGTCGTCTTCGTCTTCGTCCGTTCGGCCAGCGGGATAACCGACCTCACCTCGGCCGGAGTCATGGCCGCGACGATCAGTCTCGGCATCCCGATCGCGCTGGCCGGCCTCGGTGGTCTCTGGTCGGAGCGATCCGGCGTGGTGAACATCGGGCTGGAAGGCATGATGATTCTCGGCACGTTCTTCGCGGCGGCCTTCGCCTACTTCGGGCACAGTCCGTGGCTCGGCATCGTGGGTGGCATCGTCGGTGGTCTGCTCGGCGGCATCATCCACGCCGTCGCGACCGTCAGCTTCGGGGTCGACCAGATCGTCTCGGGTGTTGCCATCAATATCCTCGCCCTCGGCGTTTCGCGTTACCTGGCCGGGGTCTTCTTCACCGGCCAGCCGGGTGGCGGCCCGACCCAGTCACCGCAGACGCCGAAGTTCACCACGGTCAGGGTCCCCGGGCTCGACGACGAGCTCGGCAAGATCGAAGCTCATCATTGGTTCCTGATCAGCGACATCGCCGGGCTGCTGCGCGGCCTGCTCACCTCGCTGAACCCGTTCACAATCCTGATGATGCTGCTCTTCCCGCTCACCTGGCTCATCCTGTGGCGAACCGCCTTCGGGCTGCGGCTGCGCTCCTGCGGTGAGAACCCGTCGGAGTCGGAGTCCCAGGGAGTTCCTGTGTACTTGATGAAGTACATCGCAGTGATGATCTCGGGCATCCTGGCCGGCTTGGCCGGCGCCTACCTGGTGAACTTCACCGCCGTCTTTCGCGAGGGGCAGACCGGCGGGCGTGGGTACATCGGTCTGGCCGCGATGATCTTCGGCAACTGGCGCCCCGGAGGCCTGGTGGTCGGTGCCTCGATCTTCGGCTATACCGACGCGCTGCAGTCCCGCTCGGGTGCGGTGGCGGTGCATGCGCTCCTGCTCTTCGTGGCGATCCTGCTCGTCGCCGGTGGCATCTATCTGGTCGTGCAGGCTCGACGGACGACTGGAATCATCTGCATTGTGCTGGGTGTTCTGGTCTACCTCTGGTATCACTTCACCGACACCCTGCCGATCGAACTGACCACCTACACGCCGCAGATCGTCACTCTGCTCGTCCTGGCGCTGGCCTCGCAGCGGCTACGAATGCCCGCGGCCGATGGCTTGCCATGGCGTCGGGGTCAGGCTTGATGAGCTCCGACCGACGGCCATGACGACCAGCACCGACCTCGATTTCACCAGCGTCGATGTCATCGCCGATCCGTACCCCTACTTCGCCGAGGCTCGGAGCGTGGCCCCGGTCCAGTGGCACGAGACGCTCGGGATGTGGGTCACCTTCGACCACGCCGCGGCCAGCGCGGTGCTGCGGGCGCGGACGCTCGGACGGATCTGGTCGCCGCGCTGGCCGGAGGTGCCGATGCCCGACTTCGAGCTCATCCACCGCAATTCATTGCTGGAGAACGAGCCGCCCACTCACACCCGGCTGCGCCGACTCGTCGCCGGAGCCTTCGGACGCGGACACGTCGAGCGACTGCGTCCGCGCATCGACGAGCTGGCCGCCGCCCTCGCCGATGAGGTCGCCGAAGCCGGCGCCGACGGCACCCCGGTGGACCTCATCAGCCGCTACGCCGAGCCGCTGCCGGTGCAGGTGATCGCTGAACTGCTCGGCCTGCCACGGGCCGACTGGGGATTGCTCAGGCCCTGGTCGAACGCGATCGTCAAGATGTACGAGTACGACGTCAGTGTCGAACAGCGCGCCGCGGCCGAGCAGGCATCGGCTGACTTTGTCGGCTACCTGCGGGGCCTGGTGGTCACGCGCCGCCGCGATCCGGGCCCTGACCTCATCTCCTCGCTGATCGCCGAGACCGATGGTGACGGGGCGAGGCTGACCGAGGATGAGCTGATCACCACCTGCACGCTGCTGCTGAACGCCGGTCACGAGGCCACCGTCAACGTGGTCGGCAACGGCGTCACCGCCCTACTGAACCGCCCGGCCACACTACGGCAGGTACGCGCGAACGCCGAGCTGGTCGACTCCTGCGTCGAGGAGATGATCCGCTTCGACTCCCCGCTGCAACTCTTCGAGCGGACGGCGACGGCCGACACCACGATCGGTGAGGTGACGGTGGCGGCCGGGGAGAAGATCGCGGCCCTGCTCGGCGCGGCCAACCGCGACCCAGCGGTCTTCGACGCGCCGGATGAGTTCCAGGCCGGTCGGGAGCGCAACCCCCATCTGGGCTTCGGCGCCGGCATCCACTTCTGCGTCGGCGCCCCACTGGCCCGCCTGGAGCTCCACTCGTCGCTGCAGACGCTGCTGCAGCGATTCCCGGCACTGGCACTGGCGCAGCAGCCACGACAGCGGAGCGAGTTCGTCCTCCGTGGAGTGCAGTCGCTACCGGTTACGCTTCACTGACAGCCCGACAACTACAGGAGATTCTGATGCCCGACAACATCGATTGGCCCCAGTTGCGTCGTGCTGCCCTGGAGGCGATGGGCAACGCCTACGCCCCGTACTCGCAGTTCCCGGTCGGTGCCGCCGCCTTCGTCGACGACGGCCGGATCGTGGTCGGCTGCAACGTCGAGAACGCCTCCTACGGTGTCGGTCTCTGCGCCGAGTGCGGGCTCATCTCCTCGCTGCACGCCACCGGCGGCGGCAGCCTGGTCGCCTTCGCCTGCGTGGATCTGCACGGCGAGGTGCTCATGCCCTGTGGGCGTTGCCGGCAGCTGCTGTGGGAGCACGGCGGCCCAGACATGCTCGTTGACACGGCGCAGGGGGCCCGTCCGATGACCGACCTGCTGCCGCTCGCCTTCGGCCCCGCCGATCTGGGTTGAACCGGTGACCTCAGAACCCTTTGACGCGGTCAGCGTCATCCGCACCAAGCGCGACCGCAGGCGCATTCCCGACCCCGAGATCGACTGGGTGATCGACGCGTACACCCGTGGTGTGGTGGCCGATGAGCAGATGTCCGCGCTGGCGATGGCGATCCTGCTCAATGGCATGGAGCGCGACGAACTGGCCCGCTGGACAGCGGCGATGATCAACTCCGGTCAGCGGCTGGACCTCTCCGCGGTGGCCAGACCGACCACGGACAAGCACTCCACCGGCGGCGTCGGCGACAAGATCACGCTGCCGCTGGCTCCGCTGGTCGCCGCCTGCGGGGCGGCCGTCCCGCAGCTGTCCGGACGCGGCCTCGGGCACACCGGGGGCACCCTGGACAAGCTGGAGGCTATCCCCGGATGGCGAGCCCAGCTGAGCAACGACGAGTTCCTGGCCCAGCTCAACAGCGTCGGTGCGGTGATCTGCGCCGCCGGTGACGAACTGGCCCCCGCCGACCGTAAGCTCTACGCCCTGCGTGACGTCACCGCGACGGTCGAGGCGATCCCGCTCATCGCCAGTTCGATCATGAGCAAGAAGATCGCCGAAGGGGCGCAGTCGCTGGTGCTCGACGTGAAGGTCGGCAGCGGCGCGTTCATGAAGACGATCGAGGACGCCACCGAACTGGCCCAGACGATGGTCGAACTCGGAACCGCCCACGGAACCAAGACGGTCGCGCTGCTCACGGAGATGTCGACACCGCTCGGGCTCACCGCCGGCAACGGGTTGGAGGTGACCGAGTCGATCGAGGTGCTGGCCGGTGGCGGCCCGGCCGACGTCGTCGAGCTGACCGTCGCCCTGGCCCGGGAGATGCTGGCCGGCGTGGGGCTGGACTCCGTGGATCCGGCCGAGGTGCTGGCCGGCGGGCGGGCCATGGACGTCTGGCGAGGCATGATTCGGGCCCAGGGCGGCGACCCGGAGGCCGCCCTTCCGGTGGCCCGGCACAAGCATGTGGTCACCGCGGCCGCCAGCGGCACCCTGACCCGACTGGACGCCTACGCAGTCGGGGTCGCCGCCTGGCGGCTCGGGGCGGGACGGGCCCGAAAAGAGGATCCCGTCTCGGCCGGGGCCGGCGTCGTGCTGCTGGTCAAGCCCGGCGCCACGGTGTCGGCCGGGCAGCCACTACTTGAGCTGCACAGCGACGATGAGGCCCGTTTCGGCCGGGCCGAGGAGGCCCTCGCCGGCGCCATCGACATCGGTGCCGCTGCAGTCGGCGCCGCCCCGCTGATCATCAAACGGGTGGAGTAACTCCCGATTGGGGAGTCAACTGCCCGGATTCCGGGCCGAATACTCCCCACGACGGGGTGAATCGGCGGGCCGACGGGAACGCCGCGCCGACGACCAGGCTGAGGACAGCGCCTAGAAGCAGCGCCGGAACCGCGATCTCGACGGCGGCGAAGACGGCGGTACGCGGGTAGACGAAGAGCCCGACGACGAACCCGACGACGGCTCCGATCAGGCCCACCCCGATAGCGGTGACCACAACGAAGCGCCCCAACAACGGCAGGGGCTCACGTTCGGTCCTCTTCACCTCAGCAGTATCCACCCGGCGGGCGATGTTGTGTCAGATCCCCGCGATGCCGCGGTCGATGCTCCCCAATCCGGGCCTGATCGGGTGCCGCGCGATAGCGTGACGGCATGACTGAGATCGCTGACCGCTCCGAACTGGCTGACCTGACCGGTGACCCCGAGAAGCTGGCCGACATTGTTCGCCGGGCCCCAAAGGTGCTGCTGCACGACCACCTCGACGGCGGCCTGCGTCCGCGCACCATCATCGAACTCGCCGCCGAGGACGGCTACGGCGAACTACCGACCGACGACGCCGACCGGCTGGGCGAGTGGTTCCGCGACGCCGCCGACTCGGGCTCGCTGGAGCGCTATCTGGAGACCTTCGCGCATACCGTCGGCGTGATGCAGACCCGACACGGGCTGATCCGGGTCGCCCGCGAGGCGGCCGAGGACCTGGCCGACGACGGAGTCGTCTACGCCGAGATCCGCTGGGCCCCCGAGCAGCACACCGAGGCCGGCCTCGCCCTGACCGAGGTGGTCGAGGCGGTGCTTGAAGGGTTCCGTCAGGGCGAGGCCAATGCGGCGGCCCGCGGCCATCGCATCCGGGTCGGCGCACTGGTCACCGCGATGCGTCACGCCGCCCGCTCGCGGGAGATCGCCGAGCTGGCGGTGTTGTACCGCGACCGCGGGGTGGTCGGCTTCGACATCGCCGGGGCCGAGGCGGGCTACCCGCCCACCCGGCACCTGGACGCCTTCGAATACCTGCGCCGGGAGAACGCGCACTTCACCATCCACGCGGGCGAGGCCTTCGGGCTCCCATCGATCTGGGAGGCCATCCAGTGGTGCGGCACCGACCGGCTCGGCCACGGAGTGCGGATCGTCGACGACATCCAGACGCCCTCCCGCAACCCCGCCGACGCCGACGACCCGCAGGCGTCGGCGCCGGATCGGCCGGTACTCGGCCTACTGGCGCAGTACGTACGGGACAAGCGCATCCCGTTGGAGATGTGCCCGTCCTCGAACGTGCAGACCGGGGCCGCCGCGTCGATCGCCGAGCACCCGATCGGGCTGCTGCGCGAGCTGAATTTCCGGGTGACCGTGAACACCGACAACCGGCTGATGAGCGCCACCTCGATGTCGCGGGAGATGCTGCAACTGGTCGAGGCCTTCGGCTACGGACTGGACGATCTGCAGTGGTTCACCGTCAACGCGATGAAGTCGGCCTTCGTCTCCTTCGACGAGCGGCTGGCCATCATCAACGACGTCATCAAGCCCGGCTACGCCGCGCTCAAACAAGAGCTCAGCCAATAGCGTTCAGCTGCCGGTCGCAGCGTCGATCTCCTTCTCCAGTTCCTTCTCGTCGGCCCGCAGTTGCTTCTTGGTGATCTTGCCGGCGTGCTTGATCGCGGCGTCCACGTGCGCTTCGACGTCGGTGGCTGCGGCGACGACCAGCCCGCTCTGACCCTCGTCCAGCAGTTCGCCGAGGTCCTTGAGGTCCGAGCGGCTCATACCGGCCACCACGTGTCCGGCCAGCGCGCCCAGGCCCGCACCGGAGGCACCGCCGACGAGCAGTCCGGCGCCCAGCGCGACGGCCGGGAAGATCGCCACCAGCGCGCCGCCGACCAGGCCGATCCCGAGGCCACCCCAGCCGCCCTGGCGGGTCGGCTGCTCGTGCTTCTTGACGATCTTCACCTTGCCGTCCTCGCCCCGAGTCACCACCGCCGCGTCGTAGGTGTCGATGATGCCGGACTTCGTATAGACCTCGTGTACCGCGTCGTAGTCGGCGACAGCGGCGTCCTCGGTGTCGTAGGTGGCGGCGAAGAGGACAAAGGTATCCAGAGCCATGAGGGGTTTCTCCTAGTCAGTTCGTGGTCAACTTCCCCTCCATACAAGCGCCTCGCCGCGCCGGGACGTCATCCGGGAAGCATGAAAAGCTAGTGACTTGCCTCCAACTCCAGCGGCCGGGTCGAGGCGGGCAGGATCGGGTCGTCGTCGACCATCCGCCGGGCCAGCGCGCCGAGCGCGGTCTTCAGCTGCTCGTCGTCGCCGGCGCCCCAATCGTTGAGCTCGCTGGCCAGCCACTGCCGCATCGCGGCCAGCAACTTCTCGAGCTCGACCTGCCCGGACTCGGTGACGCTCAAATCGTCGAAGCCACCGCTGAGGTAGCCCGCAGTCTCGGCATTCTGGAAGGCCGGCTCCAGGACCGGTGCGGGAACCCGGATCCGATCGGCGATGGACTCCAGCCCGGTGTCGGCGCCCAACCGCTCGCGGACGTGCACCTGCCCGACGCACCAGGCGTTGGCGATATCCAGGTCGGTGCCAGAGGTCCGGTGCAGAGCGGGCAGCTTCCGCTTCCCCTGACTGCGCAGCAGTCGCGCGATCGCGACCTGGAGCTGGTGGTCGTTGTCGGAGGACTCCGGCATCCCGAAGCCACTGCCGACGTCGGCGGCGCCGGCCTTGGCCGAATCGCGCAGCGGCACCTCCTTCAGGAATAGCGCCAGCACGAACGCGGCCAGCGCCACCGGGACGGCCCAGAGGAAGACCACATGAATGGCGTGGGCGTAGGCGTCCACGATCGGCGCGACCTGTGCGCTGGGGTGGGCATGCAACTGCTCGGGCGTCGAGACCGTCCTCGGATCGATCCTCGCTTCGGTATAGGCCTTCGGCAGCGACGTCTTCAGCACGTTGGCGTAGACCGTGCCGAAGATCGCGGCGCCGAAGGAACTGCCCAGTGTCCGGAAGAAGGTGACGGCTGAGGTGGCGACCCCGAGATCACGGTAATGTGCCGTGTTCTGCACGATGATCGTCAGCACCTGCATGCAGAGGCCGATGCCGGCGCCCAGCACCAGCATGTACAGCGACATCTCCAGCCAGCCGGTGCTCGCGTTCATCGTCGACAGCAGATACAGACCGACCCCCATCACCAGGGTGCCGCTGATCGGGAAGATCCGATACCGGCCGGTCTTGCCGACGAGGGTGCCCGAGATCAGCGACGTCACCAGCAGACCGACCACCAGCGGCAGCGTCCGTACCCCGGACCCGGTGGCCGAGACCCCCTGCACGTACTGCAGATAGGTCGGGAGGAAGGTCATCGCTCCGAGCATCGCGAAGCCGACGATGAAGGCCAGGATGACGCTCACCGTGAAGACCTCGCCGCGGAACAATCGCAGCGGCATGATCGGATCGGCCGCCCGCGACTCGACCAAGACGAATACGGCCAACGAGATCGCCGACGCCACGAAGAGGCCGATGATCATTGGTGATCCCCACGGGTACTGGGTGCCACCGAAGCTCAGGGCCAGGACCAGTCCGGAGGTACCGAGGGAGACGAAGACGATGCCGAGGTAGTCGATGTTGGGTCGGCCGGCGGCCCGCACATTGGGCAGGGTCGCACTGGCCAGGATGATGACCAGGATGCCGATCGGCAGGTTGATGTAGAAGACCCAGCGCCAGCTCAGGTGATCGGTGAAGAAGCCGCCGAGCAGTGGGCCGAGCACCGTCGCGACACCGAAGACGGCGCCGAGGGCACCCTGGTACTTGCCCCGCTCACGCAGCGGAATCACGTCGGCGATGAGCGCGGTCGCCGTCACCGCCAGGCCACCGGCGCCGATCCCCTGCACCGCCCGCCAGGCGATGAGCCAACCCATGTCACCGGCAAAGCCGCAGGCGGCGGAGGCGATGACGAAGATGGCGGCGGAGAGCTGGAAGATGAGCTTGCGTCCGAAGAGGTCGCCGAACTTTCCGGCCAGCACCGTGGCGATCGTGTCGGCGAGCAGGTAGGACGAGACGACCCAGGAGATGTGCTCGGCGCCGCCGAGGTCACCGGTGATCGTCGGCAACGCGGTCGAGACGATGGTCTGGTCTAGCGCCGACATAAGCATCCCCAGCAGCACGGTGCCGAAGATGATGTTCATCTGCCGTCGGCTGACCACCGGCTGGGGTGGCGCTGGTGATGGTTCAGTGCTGACCGCAACCGACATGCCCGCTCCTCTGCTGGACCATCCCAATATTCAGCGCTCGCCTTCAAGCTAGCGACAGCGGCGACGTTTTGTACAGAAGTCGGGATCGAGCAAGGCGTTGCGAAGACATTGGGTGGTGCGTCCCCGCTGGCCAAATCACGAGTCGAAGGCCAGCGGTGACACACCCAGCGTCTGAACTGGTCGGCTACAGGCGTTGCCGGTTCAATTGCAGTGCCCCACTAGGAGCAGATCGCGCTGCCATTGCCGGCGAACTGTGGGTTCGCCGACATCACAGTGCCGTCATCGAATCGCATCGACACGTGGGCGTTGGCGAGGTACACGGCTCCTGTCTGGGTGTGGCACGGGTTGACGGGGGGGGTCTCCGCGAAGAGCGTTCCACTCTGGACATTGAGGCTGCTCTGGGTCAGCACGCCGTTGTTTGTGCCGAGGTTCAGTGGGTCAACCTGCAGGTGTATGTTGGCGCTGTTGGTGGCTGCTGGTGTCATATAGACGAAAGCGCGCAAGTTGCCCGTGGTGTGGTAACCGTAGTCAAAGCCCCAGTACACCCTCACCGACTGCGGCTGGGAGTCGTAATCCGACTTGTAGTGGATGACGTAGGTGCAGTAGTAGCTGTCCGTGGTGCCCGGTGGCGTCCCGCCGTACCCGCCGCCAATAGTCGGGTAGTCCTGCAGAAAACTGCCGGTGTAGAGCGGGGAGTAAGCAACTGTTACGCCGGCGTCGGCCGGGCAGACTCCCGGCGTGGCGGCTTCGGCTGCTGTCGGTAGGGCGAGTAACCCGACCAACAACACCGTTGCGGCTAGTACAACTTTCAGCATTCGTTTGCGTCCCATTCTGGCGCGCCTCCCTTGATGGTGAAAACCTACTGGTCAGTAAGTCGTCTCTACTACAGCACAGGGGAACGTCCTGGGGAATAGCTCAGCAGTGGGTGCACATTGTTGGCTGGGTCACGGCCGACAGAGCACGTAGGGTCACCCCATGGTCCCTGCGCTTCCCGCGCCCGCGCCGTCGGCCGCCAGCATCAGCGATGTGATCGCCCGACTGCAGGCGATTGACGCGGCGCTGCCGGCCGCCGACGGAGTCGCCTGCTTCAACCGGATGTATCTGGGCGTCACGCAGGGCGTCGGCCAGCAGGTCGCCCAGGCTTTCTATGCCGATCCGGCCTTCGTCGAGCACTTGGACGTCGTCTTCGCCAACCTCTACTTCGAAGCGATCGACGCGATGGGGCAGCCCCGCGACAAGTGGCCGGTGGCTTGGCGCCCCCTCCTGGAGTCCCGCTCGACGCCCGGCATCGAGCCGATCCAGTACGCACTGGCCGGAATGAACGCACATATCAACCACGACCTGGCGCTGGCCGTCGTGCAGGCCTGCGGCGAACTGGGCACCGCCCCCGGTGACGGCAGCCACCACGCCGACTACCAGAAGGTGGACCAGTTGCTGGATGCCTCAGAGCAGGCGGTGCGCCAATCCTTCGAGCCGAAGGACGTCGCGGCCGCGGATCGACACGTCCAGGCCGTCCTCAACCTGGTCTGCAACTGGAACATCAACGCCGCCCGCGAGGGGGCCTGGAACACCGCGCTCGGCCTCTGGGAGGTGCGCAACTTCAAGATCGCCTCGCACCTGCTCACCGATGCGCTGGCCCACACCGTGGCCATGGCCAGTCGTGGACTGCTGCTTGCCGTCTGAGCGGTGGCTACCCGTCGAGGCGGAGATTGACCAGCAGGCCACGGTGATCGGAGCCTGGTAGGTCGACGGTCCGCACCGACGTCGGGTCGGCGCCGTGCAGCAGCACATGGTCGAGGGTGAGCAGCGGCGGGAAGAACCGGTCGGTCGGATAGGTGGTGCGCCAGCCGTCGCCGGTTCGCTCGGCCGCGTCGGAGTAGCTCGGCTCCATGAGCTGGCGGAATTGCCGGTTGGTCCAGGTCGCGTTGAAGTCCCCGGCGACGATCACGGTGCGGTGGCTGCGCGCCTGCTCAGCGATCAGCCCGTGCAGCCGGCGGGTCTCGGCGGCCCAGACCTTCGCGTCGTAGGGCCACGGCGGCAGCAGATGGACTGCCCAGATCATCACGTCATCGGCCCCCGGCGGCGTGATCCGGGCCGAGAGAAGTTCGAAGGAGAAGTCGTCATGGCGGGTCTGCTCGGTCAGCGGGTAGCGGCTCCAGATGCCGGTGCCGCCGCCGCCCGGAAAGGGCACGGCCAGCCGGTAGGGGAGCAGCGCCTCCAGCCCGGCTGCGGTGAGGGCGCTCAGCGCCGCCGGCGTCAGCTCCTCGACGGTGAGCACATCGACGCCGTTGCTGCGCACGAGCGCGGTGATGGCCGCTGGATCCGCAGCGCCGATCTTGAGATTCGCCTGTAGAACAACGAGCTTCGGGGCCTTCGGCTTCGTCGCTACCGAGGACCCCACCAGCAGCGGCAGCTGCCAGCCGATCGAGGCGAGGACGACGAGACCCGCCACCCCGACCCCGATCCAGTTGCGCTGCAGCGCCAGCAGGGCACCACCGATCACCCCGGCCAGGCCGAGATAGCCGGCGAATGCCGCCAAAACGATGAGCGGCTGCCAAGTCAGGCTCACCGCGGGCAGCAGCACTCCGAGCAGCCCGATGGCCACTCCGAGCCAGCCGGCTACCAGGCCGGCGATCGTCCACCAGCCGGTTGCCCGCCCATCCGCCGGAGGCGTCTCGCTCACCTAGATGAGCCCGTAGCGCTGCTTCGCCCGCAGCACTCGCAGGGCCGCCGCGTCGACCTGAGCCTTGAAGGCCGGGCTGTGGGCGGCCTGCGCCAGGACGGCGGCGGTCATCTCGGTAGCGATCCCCGGGTCGACACTCAGCACCATGTCGCCGCCGGCCGCGATGAACCGCACGGCTCGCTGCCCGGCCGGCACCGCGGCGACCTGCTCAGCCGCGCCGAGGTCGTCACTGATGACAACTCCCGTGAAACCAAGCTGATTGCGCAGCAGGCCGGAGATTATGGTGCGCGAGAAGGCGGCCGGGTTGGCTGGATCGATGCGACTGTAGATGGCCGTCGACATCATCACGAAGGCGGTCCCGGCGGCGATGCCGGCCTTGAACGGAGCCAGGTAGGGGTCGCTGCTGGTGGTGACCGAGTCGGTCACGCCGGCGGTGGTGTCGGTGTTGCCGGTGACTCGCCCGAGCCCGGGGAAGTGCTTGATGCTGGTGGCGACGACGGCCGACTGGTAGCCCTTGATCACGGCCGCCCCGTGGGCGGCGACGGTGGCCGGGGTGAACCCGAACTGCCGATCCAGCTGCCCGATCGGTGGGTTGTTCTCCGCCGCCGCCGCACTGGGGACGGTGTCCAGCACCGGGGCCAGATTGAAGTTGACGCCGGCCGCCTTCAGCGGATGGCCCCAGTCGGTGGCGTCGTTCATCAGGGTGGCCGGGGCGATCTGCCCCTGCTCCAGACCACTGGGCATGGTGACGAAGCCGGGGCCGGTGAGGCGCTGCACCTCACCGCCCTCCTGGTCGGTGGAGACGAAGAGGCGCACCGGTCCCGCGGCCTGCTGCAGGTGGTTCACGACGGCCAGTGTCTGCGCGACGCTCAGCGTGCTGGTCCCGTCCAGGATCACCGAACCGACGTGGTTGGTCGCGATCGCGTCCAGCGTCTGCGCATCGGCGTGGGTCGACGCGGTGCCGATCATGAACAGCTGCCCGACCCGCTGTGCCTCGGACATGCCGGCCAAGACGTGCGCCGCCGTCGAGACCGCCGCGGGCGTCGGGGCGACCGTCGGCAGCGGGGTGGCCGATGTGGTCGGGGTGGCCGACGAGGCCGCCGCTGTGGTAGCCAGCGCCGTGGTAGCCGCGGCGGTGGTGGCCGGTGCGGGCTTGGCGCCCCCGGAACCGCAGCCGACGGCGGCACCGGCGAGCAGCACGGAGGTCCCGAGCGCGACCAGTGCCCGCCTCATCGCCCGTGCCGCCGGTCGAGCGCCGTCAGTCCTGCGACTGCAGGCAGGCCTGCACCAGCGCCACAATGCGCTGCCAGTTCTCGTCCTCGATCGGCTCCTCGGCGTCGCTGGTGTCGATCTCGCAGTAGTCGGCCAGCTCGAGCAGCAGCTGCTCACCACGCGGCGAGGGGTTGGTCAGGTCGAAGGTGGCGCTCTCCTGCGGCAGGAAGAGCTGGGCGTCCTCGGCCGGATCGGTGTCGGCGAGATCCTCCCAACGCTCCAGGTGCTCTAGGCCGTGCTCGGTGGCCCGGCGGGTGTAGCGGCCGAGGTCGATCGGGCCGGAGCAGACGGCGATGTCGTCGCCGTTGACCAGGAAGACCACCTCGTCGCCGGGGAGCTCACCGCGGATCGTCAGGTAACTCGCTTCGCCGATGACGATCTCGATCGGCTCGGCCCCGACCCGCTCCCAGAACGTCTCGGACTCCAGGTTGCTGTTCTCCTCGGAGAAGTCGCCGACCCACTTCAACCAGGAGTCGACGCGCTTGATCGCCCGCTCCCAGCTGTCGGTGATCGTCTTGCCGAGCGCGGTCCATTCCTTCTTCCCGTCGCGCCCCTGATAGCTCACCTCTTCGCTGACCAGGTACTCGTACTCCGGCGTGTTGTCGACCAGAGCGCGCAGGCTGCCGTCGTCGCAGCAGTCGGCGATCCGGCTGACCATGTCGACGACGTTGGCCAGCGCCGAGACGCTCACCGGGTCGGGTTCGGCCGCCGCCCACTCGTAGACTGCATCCAGGTCGTAGGCGTCGTCGCCACCGGGGCGCAGCTGGTCGGGAGTGAGCTGCTGGACTCGACCCCAGGCCGGGTGGTCGGAGAGGTCGTTCTCCTCGCCGCCGGCGATGAAGTCCGCCAGCTCGCGGGCGTTCGGATATAGCAGGATTTTCTGCCCGTCGCCGAGGAAACCCTGCCACTCCTCCTCGTCCTCGTCCTCCCAGGGCGGTGCCCAGAGGGTGAGCCCGGTCTTGCCGTTGATCGTGAGAGTGATGGGGATGATCGATGCATCCAGCGCACTTGCCATGGCCCGAACTTACCGTGCACCCGTGAGAACTAGAGTGCGAGGATGCAGACTCTCGTCGTTGAGCACCCGATCGTCGCCACCCGGCTGGCCGTCATGCGCGATGAACGCAGCAGCAACTCGGAGTTTCGCAACGCCCTGCGGGAGCTTTCCACCCTGCTCGTCTACGAGGCAACTCGTGATCTGGCGATCACCGAGGTCGAGATCCAGACCCCGGTCGCCGCCACCTCGGGCGCCGCCCTGGCTACCCCGCCGCTGCTGGTTCCGGTGCTACGGGCCGGCCTCGGAATGGCCGAGGCGGCCTTCAACCTGCTGCCGGAGTCACAGATGGGGTTCGTCGGCCTCGCCCGCAATGAGCAGACGCATGACCCCGAGGCGTACATGGCCTCGCTGCCGGAGTCGCTGGCCGGGCGGCCGGTGATCGTGCTGGACCCGATGGTCGCCACCGGCGGCTCGCTGCTGCACTGCATCAACCTGCTCGTCTCCCGTGGTGCGGCCGACATCACGATCGTGGCCGCGCTGGCCGCCCCCGAAGGGGTGCAGCGCCTGGCCGACAGCGGCCTGCCGATCCGGCTCGTGGTGGCCAGCATCGACGAGCGTCTCAACGACGACGCCTACATCGTCCCTGGCCTCGGCGACGCCGGAGACCGGCAGTTCGGCCCCCGCTGAAGCCGGCCTGAGGGGCGAGACGCTCCGTTAGTTGGCAGGCACAGTTAGCGATTCATTCACATAATTTGTGCACCCGGTCAGGCAGACTGAACACGGCGAAACACGCCGAATGGACTGTCCTGGAGGACGTCGAAGTCATGAACAGAGAGATCAAGAGTTATCTTGCCGAGTTCATCGGCACCGCGATTCTCGTCATCGGCGGCGTCGGTACCGCCGTCATCTCCGGCAGCGTGGTGGGCAATCTCGGGGTGGCCTTCGCCTTCGGGCTGACCCTGCTGTTCCTCGTCTATGCCATCGGCCCGATCTCCGGCTGCCACGTCAACCCAGCCGTGACCATCGGCCTGCTGGTGACCGGCAAGATCAACGTCCGGGACTCAATCGCATACATCATCGCCCAGGTCGCCGGCGGTATCGTCGGGGCGCTCGTCGTCCTCGGGATCGCCGAGGGGCGTCCGGGCTACGTCCGCAGCATCAAGGGGCTCGGCCAGAATGGCTACGGCGTCCACAGCCCGGCCGGTTACAACCTGGGCTCCGGCTTCCTCGTCGAGGTCGTGATGACCTTTCTGCTGGTCTTCGTCGTGCTGGCCGCGACCGACCGCATCGGCACCTCGGCGCTGGCCGGCCTGGCCATCGGACTCACCCTGACCGTGATCCATCTGGTGAGCATCCCGGTCACCAACACCTCGGTGAACCCGGCCCGCAGTATCGGACCGGCCCTCTTTGCCGGCAACGGAGCCATCGGGCAGCTCTGGCTGTTCATCGTCGCGCCGATCATCGGCGGCGTCCTGGGCGCCGGCGTCTACCGCGGCATCTGGGGCCCCGGGGTGGCAATCGATGAACCGGTTCTGGACGTCCCGAAGGAGCGATGAACGCGTTCATCTGCATCTTCTGACCACGCCGCCGGCCCACGAGTGTGCGCCTCGTGGGCCGGTGTCGGTCACCACTTCTGCTGGACGTCGGTACCGGGGAGTCAAGCGGCGTGAGAGGCTTGAAGTAGCCCATCGCTAAGGAGAATCTTCGTGGTTTCCGCAGCCCTCTCGCCGCAGGCCCGCTCCAATGCCCTTGTCGCGATGAGCGCCACCGAACTCGACGTGCTGGTGATCGGCGGCGGCGTGGTCGGGTGCGGGGCGGCGCTGGACGCGGTGACCCGCGGGTTGACGACGGCGGTGGTGGAGCAACGAGATTGGGCCAGCGGTACCTCGAGTCGCTCCAGCAAGCTGATCCACGGCGGCCTGCGGTACCTGGAGATGCTCGACTTCGGCCTGGTGCGCGAAGCGCTGCGGGAACGCGGTCTGCTGCTGCAGCGGATCGCGCCCCATCTGGTTCGCCCGGTGCCCTTCCTGTACCCGCTGGCCCATCGGGTCTGGGAGCGTCCCTACGTCGGCGCCGGCGTGCTGCTCTACGACGCGATGAGCACCGCCGGTGGAACGTCTCGGGGTCTGCCCCACCACCGGCACCTGAGCAAGCGGCGCGCACTACGCGAAGCGCCCTGCCTGCGCTCGGACGCACTGGTCGGTGCCGTGCAGTACTACGACGCTCAAGTTGACGACGCCCGGCACACCATGATGCTGGCTCGCACCGCCGCCTCCTTCGGAGCCTTCGTCGCCAATAGAACACGGGTGATCGGGTTGCTGCGCGAGGGTGAACGGGTCACCGGGGCCCGGGTCGTCGACACCGAGACCGGCACCGAACTGGAGGTTCGGGCCCGTCAGGTGATCAACGCGACTGGTGTCTGGACCGACGAGACGCAGGCGCTGGCCGACAGCCGCGGACAGTTCCACGTGCGGGCCTCCAAGGGCATTCACCTGGTGGTGCCGCGGGATCGGCTGCAGTCCTCGACCGGCCTCATCCTGCGCACCGAGAAGAGCGTTCTCTTCGTCATTCCCTGGGGACGGCACTGGATCATCGGCACGACCGACACGGACTGGTCGCTGGACAAGTCGCATCCGGCGGCCACCGCCCGCGACATCGACTACCTGCTGGAGCACGTCAACTCGGTGCTGAATTCGCCGCTGTCACGCGAGGACGTCGAGGGCGTCTACGCCGGGCTGCGGCCGCTGCTGTCGGGGGAGTCGGACTCCACCTCCAAGCTCTCGCGCGAACACGTGGTGGGGCACCCGGTGCCGGGGTTGGTCGTGGTGGCCGGCGGCAAGTACACCACCTACCGGGTGATGGCGGCCGACGCGGTGGACGAGGCGGCTCGAGGCATGGACCGCCAGGTCGCCGACTCGGTCACGGCGGCGACCCCGCTCGTAGGGGCTGACGGCTTCGCCGCCCTGACCAATCAGCGTCGCGCCCTGGCCAAATCCTCGGGGCTGCACGTGGCCCGAATCGATCACCTGCTGAACCGCTACGGTTCGCTGATCTTTGAGCTTCTCGCGTTGATCGCTGATGATTCGTCGCTGGCCGAGCCGCTGCCCGGGGCTGATGACTATCTGCGGGCCGAGGTCGTCTACGCGGTTACCCACGAAGGGGCGCGGCACCTGGAGGACGTGCTGTCCCGACGCACCCGGATCTCCATCGAGGCCTGGGATCGGGGATTGCGTTCGGCGCAGACGGCCGCCGATCTGATGGCCGGGCCGCTGGGCTGGTCGGCCCAGCAGACGGCCAGCGAGGTGGCTCACTACCAAGCACGGGTGCAGGCTGAGCGCGATTCCCAGGAGCAGCCGGATGACAAGGCAGCCGAGGCCGCTCGGCTCGAGGTCCCGGACATCGTGGCCTGAGCCACGCCGTTACTTGACGGAGGACTCTGCGCGCGGGCCGTAGAAGCGCACCAGGAACTCCGCCACGCAGACCGGCTTCTCGCTGGCGTCGGATTCGACCGTGGTGGTGAACATGACCTGCGCGCCACCGGGGATCTCGTCGATCTTCGACAGCACCACCCGGGCCCGGATCGAACTGCCGACCGGAGTCGGGGCCGGGAAGCGCACCCGGTCCAGCCCATAGTTCAGGCCGTGGGTGATCCCCTCCACCGTGAAGATCGAGGCGTGCAGCGTCGGGATCATCGACAGCGTGTAGAAGCCGTGGGCGATGGTGCCGCCGAAGGGGCTCGCCTTGGCCTGGTCGACGTCGACGTGAATCCACTGGTGGTCATCGGTGACGTCGGCGAAGGTGTTGATGTCGGCCTGCTCGACCTTGCGCCAGTCGCTTACTCCGAGTTCCTGCCCGGCCCGGGAGAAGGCGTCGTCGACCCCATTGATGATCAGCACTGATCCAACCTTTCGTTCGGCTTGCCTAGGTCATTTCGTGGTCTTTTCGCGGTACGGGGCCGGCCGTCACGGCAGCGGCCCCGGCCATCGAGCCGAGCCTAGGGCATGCGTACAACCTGCCCGGCGTAGGCCAGACCGGCCCCGAATCCGATCAGCAGTGCGAGCTGCCCGCTGCGCACCCGACCGTCGGCGACCAGCCGGGTCAGCGCGATCGGAATCGAAGCCGCCGAGGTGTTGCCGGAGTTGACTATGTCATCGGCGATCACCACATCGCGGAATCCGAGTTTGGTGGCTATTGCATCGACGATGCGCAGATTGGCCTGATGTGGGACGAAGATGTCGATCTCGGAGGGTTCGACGCCGGCCCGCTGGCAGGCCTGCAGGGCAACCCGGTGGATGTTCTCCACGGCCCAGCGAAAGACCTGCCGCCCCTGCATGCGCATGTAGCTGCGAGACTCGTCGGCCGGTTCGTCGAAGGCGATCAGCTCCCGCTGGGTCCCGTCGCTGCCCCAGACAACCGGCCCGATCTCGGTCTGGGCACCGGTCACCGGCCCGATGACGGCGGCCCCGGCTCCGTCACCGAAGATGATTCCGGTGCCCAGGTCGGCCGGGTCGATGAGGTCGCTCATCTGCTCGGCGCCGACGATCAGGACGTAGCGGGCCGATCCGGCCCGGATCATCCCCTCAGCCGCGCTGAGTGCGTAGCAGAACCCACTGCAGGCGGCGTTGAGGTCGTAGGTCGCGGCGGACGGAGCCAGCATTGCGCTGATCTGCGGGGCCAGCGGCTCCTCGCCGCCGCGGACGCTGCAGGTGGCGGCGATGACGAAGTCGATCTCGTCGGCCGCCAGCCCGGCGGCCGCCAGCGCATCGGCCGCCGCCGCGACGGCGAGGTCGAGGAGTCGTTCGTCACCGTCGATGCGGCGCAGCTGCTTGATCCCGGTACGGGTCTCGACCCAGTCGGCATCCCGCTCGAAGGGTGCCCCGAGTTCGGTCGCCGAGACGGCCCGCCGCGGTTGAGCGGCACCGAACCCCAGCAATCTGGCGCCGAACTCAGGCATCGGGTATCGGGTCGAGTTGGCCAGGCGCGCCGGCTGAAGTGTCGTCACCTATCCACTATGACGGGCTACTACCCAGTACGACGCCGTATGGACTGTGAATCGGGTCGCCACCAGGAAAATAAGGCCATCGGTGCCGCTGAAAACTAGGACGTCAAACTATCTAGCCACTGGCACGCTCAGCTGGTAATAGTAGGACGTCCTAGTAGTTTGACGAGCGCCCGGTTGCGGGCTGACAGGTGGGTTGTCGTGACCGGCATTCACGTACCGAAGCACCCGGTGCGGGTGCTCACCGCCGCTGCGCTCTTCGACGGTCATGACGCGGCGATCAACATCATGCGGCGGATCCTGCAGACGCAGGGGGCCGAGGTGATCCACCTCGGACACAATCGCTCGGTCGACGAGGTGGTTACCGCGGCGATCCAGGAGGACGTCCAGGCGATCGCCATCAGCTCGTATCAGGGCGGGCACGTCGAGTACTTCGAGTACTTGGTAAAACTGCTGGCCGAGCGAGGCGCCGGTCAGATCGCCGTCTACGGCGGCGGCGGTGGCACCATCGTGGCCGAGGAGATCGCCCGTCTGCATGCGTCGGGCGTCCGGCGCATCTTCTCCCCGCAGGACGGGCAGCAGCTGGGTCTGGCGGCGATGGTCAACACCATCATCGCCGACAACGACCACCCGCTTGCGCCGCCGCCCGGCGATCTGATCGCGCGCCTCGTCGCCGGCGAGACGGGTGCCCTGGCGCGCAGCATCTCGCTGCTGGAGGCCGGGCAGCTCGGGCGCGAAGACGTTCCTTCCCCGGGCGAGAGCCACTCGGTCGTCCTCGGCATCACCGGCACCGGCGGTTCGGGGAAGTCCTCGCTCACCGACGAGTTGATTCGCCGCGTCCGGATGGACCAGCGGGACGCGATTCGTATCGCGGTGCTGGCCGTCGACCCGACCCGCCGCCGCGGCGGGGGAGCGCTGCTCGGTGACCGCATCCGGATGAACAG
Organism: Jatrophihabitans sp. GAS493; assembly: GCF_900230215.1. Classification (NCBI taxonomy): domain Bacteria; kingdom Bacillati; phylum Actinomycetota; class Actinomycetes; order Jatrophihabitantales; family Jatrophihabitantaceae; genus Jatrophihabitans; species Jatrophihabitans sp. GAS493. Next base: position 1,596,556 of record NZ_LT907982.1, read on the forward strand.
CCTCGGTGAGGACCAGGTCTACTTCCGCTCGTTGGCCACCCGCGCCAGTGGCAGTGAAGTGCCGGCCTGCCTTCCGGAGGCGATCGCCGCCTGCCGGGCCGCCGGCTACGGGTTGATCATCGTCGAGACGCCGGGCATCGGTCAGGGTGATGACGCGATCGTCTCCCTCGTTGACGCCTCGCTCTACGTGATGACCGCGGAGTTCGGTGCCGCGTCGCAGCTGGAGAAGATCGGCATGCTCGACTACGCCGATGTCGTCGCCATCAACAAGTTCGAACGGCGCGGCTCGGAGGATGCGCGCCGCGATGTGGCCCGGCAGTTGGTTCGCAACCGGGAAGCCTTCGGCCAGTCGTGGGAGCAGATGCCGGTCTTCGGCACGAGTGCGGCCAGCTTCAACGACGACGGTGTGACGGCTCTGTACCAGCAGTTGCGTGAATTGCTGGCCGAGAAGGGGTTGCCGGTCGTTGACGGCACGCTGGCGCCGGTGGCGGTGAAGAGCTCGTCCGGGCTGACGACCCCGGTGCCGGCCGAACGGGTGCGCTACCTGGCTGAGATCGCCGCGACCGTGCGGTCATATCACGACGACACAGCCGAGCAGTCCGAGCGAGTCCGGGAACTCCAGGCGCTGGAGACCGTCCGGAAGCTGATTCCCGCCAGCTCGGACTTGGAGACGGCGGTGGAGCGCGCGCAGTCGCAGGTCTCGGGGACCACCCGCAAGACGCTGGTCGAATGGGAGCAGCGGGTCATCGACTACTCCGGCGACGAATTGCTGCTGGGTGGTCGCGCCGTTGCGCTCACCCGCACGACGCTCTCGGGATCGCGAGTCCGCCGGGTATCGCTGCCCAAGTTTGCCGACCGAGGTGAGCTGCTGCGATTCCTGCGCGATGAGAACCTGCCCGGATACTTCCCCTACACGGCCGGGGTCTTCCCGCTCAAGCGGGACGGCGAGGACCCGGCCCGGATGTTCGCCGGCGAGGGCGATGCCTTCCGCACCAACCGCCGCTTCCACCTGCTGTCGGAGGGGCAGCCCGCGACGCGGCTGTCGACCGCCTTCGACTCGGTGACCCTCTACGGGCGCGATCCGCAGGAACGTCCTGATATCTACGGCAAGGTTGGTACATCGGGGGTCTCGATCGCGACCCTGGAGGACATGAAGGTTCTCTACGGCGGCTTCGATCTGCTGTCGCCCTCCACCTCGGTCTCGATGACCATCAATGGTCCGGCGCCGACGCTGCTCGCCTTCTTCCTCAACACCGCGATTGACCAGCAACTTGAGGCGTTCCGGGCCGCGCAGGGACGCGAGCCGTCGCCGGATGAGGCGGCCGAGGTGCGCGCGAACGCCCTGAGAAACGTGCGGGGAACTGTGCAGGCCGACATCCTGAAAGAGGATCAGGGACAGAACACCTGCATCTTCTCCACCGACTTCTCGCTGCGAATGATGGGCGATATCGCCGAGTGGTTCGTGCAGAACGAGGTACGCAACTTCTACTCCGTGTCGATCTCCGGGTATCACATCGCCGAGGCCGGGGCTAACCCGATCAGCCAGTTGGCCTTCACACTGGCGAATGGGTTTACCTACGTCGAGTCGTATCTGGCCCGGGGCATGAAGATCGACGACTTCGCGCCGAATCTCTCCTTCTTCTTCTCCAACGGGATGGACGCCGAGTACACCGTGTTGGGGCGGGTGGCCCGGCGCATCTGGGCCGTCGCGATGCGCGACCGCTACGGGGCGAATGACCGCTCGCAGAAGTTGAAGTATCACGTGCAGACCTCTGGTCGCTCGCTGCATGCGCAGGAGATGGCCTTCAACGACATCCGCACCACGCTGCAGGCGCTGAATGCCCTCTATGACAACGCCAATAGCCTCCACACGAACGCCTATGACGAGGCGGTGACGACGCCCTCGGCGGAGTCGGTACGCCGGGCCCTGGCGATTCAGCTGGTGATCACGAAGGAGTGGGGCCTGTCGGCGAATGAGAACCCGCTGCAGGGCTCCTTCGTTGTCGAGGAGCTGACCCAGTTGGTCGAGGAGGCGGTGCTCGCCGAGTTCGATCGCCTCACTGACCGCGGCGGTGTGCTGGGCGCGATGGAGAGCGGCTACCAGCGCGGACGCATTCAGGACGAGTCGATGCTCTATGAACAGCGCAAGCACGACGGCAGCCTGCCGCTGGTCGGGGTCAACACCTTCCTCGCCCCGGTCTCAGAGGCCGAGCCGCAGACCCTGGAACTGGCTCGCGGGACGGAGACGGAGAAGCAGTCGCAGCTCTCGCGACTGGCCGACTTCAAGGCCACCCACTCCGCCGAGGCGCCGGCGGCGCTGCAGCGGCTGCAGGAGGCGGCGGTGAAGGGCGAGAATGTCTTTGCGGTACTGATGGATGCAGCTCGCGTCTGCAGTCTCAACGAGATCACCGACGCCTTCTTCGAGGTCGGCGGCCAGTATCGCAGGAACGTGTAGCTGCTCTTTGTTCGCCCGATGGGCGTCGCCGATACCACCGTTGTGATGATCGCTCGAGTTTCTCGTTGCTTTTAGGCAGATCGTCCATTGATTTGATGAATCGAACAGATGTACGGTTGACAGATGGAAGACGACTCTCTCGACCCTTCGGGCCCGCAGCCCGGCTCTGGCTCGGGTCGTTGGCCAGACGCCATAGACTTGGGTGAGCCGTTCTGCGCCGAAAGCGTCGCGGATCTGCTGGACGATTCGATCACTGATCTCTCTGCAAACACAGCGTCTCTCTCGGCGAACACAGCGTCTCATCTCCCTCTGACAGTCTTGGATGTTCTTGCCTTCCCGAATGAGTTCGCCCAGCACTTCGCCCAATCCGATCCGGATCCAGCGGATCTGCCGTTACTCAGCTTGCTCGAGTCGCGAGCGCTGACGGCGGCCGGCCGGGTTGATCTGCTGATCGCGCTGCGACGCCATACCGCGGCCTTGAACGCCGCGACGACGGTCGGGTTGGCGGTGATGGTGGAGCGCGTCACCGACGACGGGTTGAGCCTGGAGATGGGTCATGCCTGCGCCAACGCCGAGATCTCAACAGCGTTGATGATCTCCCCGCGGGTGGCGGCGTTCGAACTGTCACACGCCGCACAGTTGGTCACCAGGCTCCCGGCCGCGATGGGCCTCCTCAAACGCGGTGTGATCACCGATGCTCATGCCACGGTGCTGGCCCGGGAGACGGTCGGTGTCGATGACCAGGCTGTCGTCGATCGGGTCGAGGCGAGCGTGTTGGGTCGGGCGCCAGATCAGACCCCACAGCTCTTCGCGAAATCTGTGAAACGCGCGGTGATCAAGCACAATCACGTGACGGTGGAGAAGCAGCACAAGGATGCCGTTGCTAAACGTACGGTCGAGCACACACCCCGACCGGATGGGATGGGTGAGATCTGGGCCCTCTTGCCGGCGGAGGACGCAGCCGCGGTGATGACCACGGTCCGGGCGTTGACCGCGCGGAAGCGCGCTGGCGATCCGCGGACCGCGGACCAACGCCGCGCCGATGCGTTTACCCAAGTTTTCATCGACAGTCTGAACACCCCGGGAAGGCTGGCGACGCAGCACGGGCTGCGCCCTACCGTTCAGGTAACCGTCGCGATGACCACACTGATGGGCGCCAACGAACTCCCCGGTGACCTCGAGGGTCATGGACCGATCCCGGCGTCGGTGGCGCGGCGGATCGCCGCCGACCCAACCGGCACCTGGCGGCGGTTGATCACTGACCCCGCCACCGGAGAACTCCTCGAATACGGCCGCACTCGCTATACCCCGCCGCGGGATTTAGCCGATTTCGTCATCGCGAGGGATCAGCTCTGCTCCTTCCCGACCTGCAGCGTCTCCGCGAGACAGTCGGACCTCGACCACCGCGTCAGGTTCCCCGACGGGCCTACGAACAAGCACAATATGGACCCCAAGTGCCGATGCCACCATCGCCTCAAACACGAAACCGGATGGAAGGCGACAGCGACCCGGGATGAGACCGGCAATCGCTACGAGTGGCGATCTCCGACGGGTCATACCTACCGGAATGTCACCCCGCAGCTCCACGACCCCGACGCCAATCACTGGCAACCCGACGATGTAGGCGGCCCCGAGCGCGACGACGGCGACCGGTCGGCATCTGGCAACCCGAGTCCCGCCGACGATGATCCGCCACCCTTCTAAGCCCGTTCGGTCGCGCCGAACGGACTGCCCGAGCTGCGGTAGCTAGGATCACTTCCGTGACCGAGGATGTTCCGCCCATCGATCCGATCTATGAGGCCCGGCGGCAGTGGGCCGCGCACGGTTGGGATGACGCCGCGGACGGTATGGCCATCGTCACCGGAATCACCCGGGTGCATCAGATCTTCATGGGTCGTGTCGACGCGGTGTTGCGGCCGATGGGGCTCACCTTCGCCCGCTACGAGTTGCTCGTCCTGCTCTCCTTCAGCCGCAAGGGTGCGATGACGATGAAGCGGATCGGTTCACTGCTGCAGGTCCATCCGACCAGCGTCACCAGCGTGGTGGATCGGTTGGAGAGCCAGGGTTTCGTGCAGCGCCGCGCCGATACCGACGATGGTCGATCGGTTCGCGTCCACCTGCTCAAGCCCGGCCGTCGCATCGCGGCCGAAGCGACCGAGGTGCTCAACGCCGAGGTCTTCGAAAAGCTTGGTCTGAAATCCCGAGACCTGCAGTCACTCGCCCGAATCCTCACCGGAATCAGGAGTTCGGCAGGAGATTTCTGAGTTCGTCGCGCGCCGTGGCCAGCGACGGGCCGTACCAGGTCAGCAGCCGCCCGGGAACCAGGGCGGTCTCGACCTGGGGGAAGCACTCGGGGCCGTCGACGGCCGAGAAGGCATAGGGTTCATCGGGAAGAACCACCAGCCGGGGTCCGGCCGCCAGAATCTCCTCCACCGACACGTGCGGGTAGCGCGAGGAGCTCGCGCCGAAGACGTTCTCCAGGCCCAGGCGCTCGGCCAGATCCCCGGTGAACGTCGAATGCCCGACCACCATCCACGGTTCTCGCCACACGGCGATGGCCGTGGGCCGGCGTCGCTCCGGCACCGGCGCGCCCCAGGCGGCGTCGGCATCGGTGAGCCACTGCGGCGCCGACCAGCCCAGCGCCTCGGTGAAGAGGCGGCGCAGTGAGATCAGCGCCTGGGCCACCGTCTCGATCTCGGTAACCCAGACCGGCACGCCCGCCGATCGCAGCCGGTTGACGTCGATGAGGCGGTTCTCCTCCTTGTTGGCCAGCACAATCTCCGGCCGCAGGGCGATGATCGCGGCGGTATCCGGATTCTTGGTGCCGCGAATGCGCGTGCTGCTCAGGTCGGCGGGGTGCGTGCACCACTCGGTGACCGCGACCAGCGCCGACGGGTCGACACTGGCCACCGACTCGGTGAGCGACGGCACCAGCGAGACGATCCGGCTCACGTGGTTGGGCAGCTCCACCCTGGTGCCGAGGTCGTCCACCGCACTCCGAAGACCCGAGTGGGACGTCACTCCAGACCCAGCGCAGCGCTCATCTCGCCGCGGAGCCGGGTCAGCAGGCCCCGTGCCGTCGCGGCGGACTCCTCGGCCGACGCGGCGGTAACCACAACTTCGAGGTAGGCCTTCAGCTTCGGCTCCGTGCCGGACGGGCGAACCACTACCCGTCCCGACGCCCATCGCAGCCGCACGCCGTCGGTCGCCGGCAGCAACTCCTCGACGCTGACCGCCGACCCGAGCAGCGAGGTCGGCGGGTGCGCCCGCAGCCGGGCCATCGCGTCGGTGATCATCGACAGGTCCTCGACCCGGTAGGAGAGCTGGTCAGTGGCGAAGAGCCCGTATTTCTCGGCCAATTCGTCCAGGCGCCCGGCCAACGACGAGCCGGCGGCGGCCAGCGAGGCGGCCAACTCGGCCACCAGCAATCCGGCGCTCACACCGTCCTTGTCCCGCACCAGCCCGGGAGCGACTGCGTACCCCAATGCCT